>NZ_LMER01000001.1:170615-444421 GCF_001426435.1 Angustibacter sp. Root456
AAGCCACGCACCGGATGTGCGGGTGCCGTCCTGCCCGGGGATCCCGCGGGCGTCAACTTCACCCAGCACGCGCAGGGTCTGGCCCTGGCTGCGGCGCCGTGCCCGCTCCAGCGCGGCCGCCACGGTCTTCAACGCCGGGTCGGGCAGCTGCCACAGCGGCAGCGCACTGAGTCGGTCGAAAACCTCCTCGAGGTCGGACAGCACGACGTCCAGCGCGAGTGCGCCGCCGCCGTCCGCCCGATTCGTCATGCGACAGACCTACGCACCACCACCGACAGACGCACTGTCCCGCAACTGGTCTGTGGACAACACTACTTGCAGCGTCAACCTGTGGATAGCCAACTGACAACGACCGTCACGTGCAGGACACTGGAACATGACCTCCTCACCCGTCGTCGTGACCCGGGTCCAGCCGGACGGCTGGCTGCGCCTGCGCGCTATTCGGCTGGCGGGGCTCGCCGAGTCCCCCGCCATGTTCGGGTCGACGCTCGCGCGGGAGCAGTCGTTCGACGAAGCGGAGTGGCGCCGTCGGGCTGCCCGCCCCGCCACCTTCGTGGCCTCGCGCGACGGCGCCGACCTCGGAACCGCCGGGGTGTTCGAGATCGACGGCGCCTGGTGGGTCATGGGCATGTGGATCGCGCCGAGTGCTCGCGGCACCGGCGTCGTGGAGGCGCTCGTCGTGGCGTGCGAGTCAGTGGCACGGGACGCAGGCGCCGACGCCATCGGGCTCGGCGTCATGGAGGACAACCCCCGTGGGCACGCGGCGTACCTGCGCCTCGGCTACGCGTTCACCGGTGAGCGCGTGCACGTCCGGGACGGTCGCGACGAGCTGATGATGCGCAAACCGCTGCCCGCCTGAACGGTCAGCCGCGGCCGACCTCGCGGTGCTTGCGGGCCATGTCGGCGAGCGCCGCGCGGCGCTCGGCGTGGGCAGCGTGCACTGCGGCGCGGTCGCGCACGACGCGCCCGGGGACCCCGGCGATGATCGCGAGGTCGGGGTACTCGCCGCGCGCGACGGCGTGCGCTGCCACCACGCTCCCCCGCCCGACGGTGGTGCCGCGCAGCACGCTCGCCTTGACGCCCACCCACACGTCGGGGCCCAGCCGAACGGGCGACTTGCTGATCCCCTGGTCCTTGATCGGCACGTCGAGGTCGTCGGTGACGTGGTCGAAGTCGCCGACGTACACCCAGTCCGACAGCAGACACGCGTCGCGCAGCTCGACGTCGAGGTAGCAGTTGATGGTGTCCTCACGACCGAGCACGCACTTGTCGCCGATGGTGAGCGTGCCCTCGTGCGCCCGCAGGCGGCAGCCGTCGCCGATGTGCACCCAGCGCCCCAGGACGACCCGCCCGTAGCCGGGCCGGGCCACGACCTCCACCCCGCGGCCGAGGAACACCATGCCTCGGACGACGACGTGCGGGTTGCGCAGCCGCAGCAGGAGCAACCGCCAGTACCGCACGAGGTACCAGGGCGTGAACGCGCGGTGCCGCACCACCCAGCGCAGGCTCTCGCGCGTGAGAAAGCGCGCCTGCCGGGGGTCGCGCCCGTCGCGCAGCCGCACCAGCCACGCCCCGACGACGCCGCCGGGCACAGCCAGGTTCGCGACCACGACCTACGGCTTGGTGCCGGTGACGCCGACGTTGTAGAAGAAGCGGTCCGGCACCACGGCGTCGAGCACGCGGTCGACCGTCGACAGCGCCCGCCACGAGCCGAATGCGAACTTCGCCCAGCGCAGCCCGAGTCGTTCGGGGTTCACCGCCGCCTCGAAGGTGCGCACCGGCCAGCCCAGGAACGCCGCCGTGAGCTCCTCGGTGACGGTGCGGACGTCGACCGCGCCGGCCCGCAGTGCCGTCCGGGCGAGCTCGTCGGGGTCGAACGTGTGCAGGTCGACCACCCACTCCAGCGCGGCCGCGCGCGAGGACTCGTCGAGTTCCTCCTTGGACCGAGACCACTTCTCGCGCAACGGCTTCAGGTGCGTGATCCGGGTCGCGGCCTCCCACGTGAGGCGGCCCAGCCGGCGGGCGTACCAGTTGCCGATGGTGGTCGGCTCCCCGGCGATGACGAAGCGACCGCCCGGCTTGAGGACGCGCAGCATCTCGCGCAGAGCCTGCTCGACGTCCGGGATGTGGTGGATCACCGCGTGCCCCACGACGAGGTCGAAGGTGTCGTCGTCGTACGGCAGGCGCTCGGCGTCGGCGACCCGCCCCTCCACCGAGAAGCCCAGCCGCTGGGCGTTGCGCTGCGCCGCCTCGACCATGCCCGGCGACAGGTCGGTGACGTGCACCTCGTCGATCACGCCGGCCTGCTTGAGGTTGAGCGAGAAGAAGCCGGTGCCCGCGCCCACCTCGAGGGCCCGCCCGTACGGCCACCCCTCGCGCCCGGCCACGGCGACGAAGCGGTCGCGCGCGTAGTCGATGCAGCGGTCGTCGAACGAGATCGACCACTTCTCGTCGTAGCTCGCTGCCTCCCAGTCGTGGTACAGCACCTGGGCGAGCTTGGTGTCGGTCCAGGCCGCCTCGACCTCGTCGGCGGAGGCAGCCGGACGCGGCGCCGGATCGGGAACAGCGCTCATCAGCGACCCTCGAACCGCGCCTTGCCCGGGCCGTCCGTGACGAACGACTGCATGCCGATCTCGCGGTCGCGCGTGGCGAACAGCGCGCTGAACTGCATGCGCTCGATCTCCAGACCGGTGTCGAGGTCGGTCTCGATCCCCCGGTCGATCGCCTCCTTGGCGGCGCGCAGCGCGTACGCCGGTCCGCCGACGTAGCGGCTCACCATCTCGCGCGCCGCGGTGTAGACGTCGTCCGGCGCGACCACCTGGTCGACCAGGCCGAGCGCGAGCGCCTCGTCGGCGGCGACGAATCGGCCCGAGTAGATGAGGTCCTTGGCCTTCGAGACGCCGATGAGTCGTGGCAGCCGCTGCGTACCACCCGCCCCCGGGATGATGCCGAGCTGGATCTCGGGCTGCCCCACCTTGGCGTTGTCGCCGCAGACGCGGAAGTCGCAGCACAGCGCGAGCTCGAGGCCGCCACCCAGGGCGTAGCCGGTGATCGCGGCGACGGTGGGCTTCGGGATGCGGGCGACCGCACCCAGCGTCGACTGCAGCGCGGCCGATCGGTCGACCATGTCGGTGTAGCTCATGCCCTGCATCTGCTTGATGTCGGCGCCGGCTGCGAAGACCTTCTCGCCGCCGTAGACCACGACGGCGCTGACGTCGCGTCGCTCGGTGGCCTCGCGGGCCGCGGCCCCGATCTCGTCCTGCACCTGCGCGTTCAGCGCGTTCATCGGTGGACGGTCGAGCCGGATCGTGCCGATTCCACCGTCTACCTCGAGCCGGACGAACTCGCCCACGTCGAACCTCCTGAAGCTGGCTGTGGTCGCGAGCGAGCCTAGCCGTCCGCCGCGGGCGACCCGCCGAGGCTCTCGTGCCACATGCCGACGGCGGTCAGCAGCAGCTCCAGGGACGACGTCACGACCTCCTTGAGCGGCGTGCCCGTGGTGACGACGTGGTCGGCGGACGCCACGAGGATGCCCTCACCGAGGGTCAGCTTGACCACGGAGAGGCGGGACGCCACCGCGTTGCAGGCCCGCAGCAACGTGAGCTCGTCGCCGGGCGTCGCGTCGCCGAGGCGCCACTGGCCGAAGACCCGCAGCACCGTGATCTCGCCCTCGGTGCACCGCACGTACAGCGGCTGCCCCTGCACCTTCACCGCGACGTCGCCGTCGGAGTCGATGTCAGGCCGGTAGCCCTCGTCGAGCAGGACGTCGAGCACGCGCCCGCGCAGGGGGTGCTCGTGCGCCGGTGGCGGGAAGTCGGGCAAGGAGGTCGGGTCGGTCATGGCGCCCACGGTAGTCGGCGGAGCACCCGCGATCCTCCGGGCCGGGCGGGCCCGGCAAGGAAGTTGCATGAGGCAACTAACGGCTCGTATAGTTGCCCTATGCACTCCGCCGTTGACCTCGAACGCGAGCTGGTGCGGTTCACCCGCACCGCGCGCGGGGCGGGCTTTCGCGCCGCAGACGTCCTGTCCCCCGGTCTCGAGCACAGCGGGTACGCCCTCGTCGTCGTCATCGAGCGGCTCGGCCAGGCCCACGCCTGCGAGCTGGCCGACGTCATGGGCCTCGACAAGTCGACGGTCAGCCGCCTGCTGGCGTCCCTCGCCCACCGCGATCTCATCGAACGCACCACCGACCCCACCGACCGCCGGTCGCACGTGGTCTCGCTGTCCCCCCACGGCCGGGCCCGGCTCGCCGCCGTCCGCGACGAGCACAGCGCCGACCTCGCCCGCGTCCTGGCGGACTGGTCGAGCGAGGAGATCGACGACGCCGTGCGCCTCATCGCCCGGCTCAGCGACGGGCTCGCCGCTCCACGTCCGTCACGCTCCGCAGACCTGACCCCCACCTCCCCCGAGCCCAGCCAGGAGAACGCCCCCGCATGAGCACCACCGTCTCGACCGCGCCGAGTCCCACCGGCTACCTCCCGCACCGCCAGGTGCTCGAGGTGCTGTGGGGTCTGCTCCTCGCGCTGTTCGTCTCGTCGCTGTCCGCGACCGTCGTCGGCACGGCGCTGCCGACGATCGTCGGCGAGCTCGGCGGCCAGGACAAGCTCGCCTGGGTCGCCACCGCCACGATCCTCACGATGACCGTCTCGATCCCGTTGTGGGGCAAGCTCTCCGACCTCTACGGCCGCAAGCGGCTGTTCCAGCTCTCGATCGTCGTGTACGTCGTCGCGTCGGTGTTCGCCGGCATGGCTCAGAACATGCCCGAGCTCATCGCGGCACGCGCAGTGCAGGGCGTCGGCGTCGGCGGCATGCAGGCGCTGGCACAGGCGATCATGGCCGACATCGTCAGCCCGCGTGAGCGCGGCCGGTACTCGGGCTACCTCGGGGCGTCGTTCGGCCTGGCCACCGTCGCCGGCCCGCTGATCGGCGGCTTCCTCGTCGACGGTCCCGGCTGGCGCTGGTGCTTCTACGTCGGCGTCCCGTTCGCCGTCGCCGCCCTGATCGTGATCCAGCGCGTGCTGAAGGTCACCGCCCCGCGCCGCGACGTCAGCATCGACTGGGCGGGCGCCGCCGCCCTCACCCTCTCGGCGTCCAGCCTCATCGTCTGGCTGTCGCTGGGTGGTCAGGAGTTCGAGTGGGCCTCGGGCTGGACCATCGCCTTCCTGGCCGTCACCGTGGTCGCGCTCGTCGTGGCCGTGGTGGCCGAGCGCCGGGCCGCTGACCCGATCCTGCCGCCGCGGCTGTTCCGTGACCGCACATTCAACCTCACGAGCATCACCGGCTTCTTCGTCGGCGTGGCGCTGTTCGGCGTGATGATCTACCTCCCGCAGTACTTCCAGATCGTCAAGGGCGAGTCGCCGACGGCGAGCGGCCTGCTCACCCTGCCGATGGTCGCCACGATGCTGCTGACCTCGATGGTGAGCGGCAAGCGCATCACAGCCACCGGCCGTTGGAAGGTCTACCCCGTCGTCGGCACCGCCCTCATGGCCGTGGCCCTGGGCCTGCTCTCACGCATCCACGCCGACACCTCACTCGTGCTGGTGAGTCTCGACATCGCCCTGCTCGGCCTCGGGCTCGGCCTGACGATGCAGGTGCTGGTGCTCGCGGTGCAGAACGCCGCTCAGCCGCGCGACATCGGCATCGCCACGAGCGCAGCGAACTTCTTCCGCTCCATGGGCGGTGCCGTCGGCATCGCGGTGTTCGGGGCTCTGCTCACCAGCCGCCTGCACGACGCCCTGCCGGGGCTGCTGCAGAAGGCCGGTGTGCCCGCCAAGGCCATGGCGGGCGCCGGCAAGCTCGGCACCCCCGACGCGGTAGCCGCCCTACCAGCACCCGTGCGGCACGCCGTGCGCGAGGCCTTCACCCTCGGGCTCGACCGCATCTTCCTGGTCGGTCTGCCGGTGGCCGCTGCGGGCACGATCGTGCTCCTGTTCGTGCGCGAGGTCGCGCTGCGTACACACGCCCCGACCGAGCCCCCGGCGCCCGAGCCCAGCACCGACGCGCTGCAGACGGCGACGGAGGCCAGCGTCTGAGCCGCGGAATGCGCTGCGGGGTGGCGAGGTTGGCCCGGGCATGACCAGCGCCGTCGTCGCCCCGCACTACGGACCGCCCGACGTCCTCGAGCTCGTCGACGTCGAGGTGCCGGCCCCTGGGCCCGGCCAGGTGGTGGTCGACGTGCGAGCCGCCGGCACGAACCCGGCGGACGTGAAGTCCTACAGCGGGGAGTGGGGCACCGACCCGAACCGGCTGCCGATGCGGCTGGGCTTCGAGGCCTCCGGGGTCGTGCGGGCGGTCGGGCCGGACGCCGTCGGGCCCGCCGGCCCGGTCGCCGTGGGCGACGAGGTCGTGGTGTTCCGCACCTCGGGCGCGTACGCCGAGCGCCTGCTCGTGCGGGCGCCAGCGGTGCTGCCCAAGCCCGCTGAGCTGCCGTGGGACGCCGCCGCCGGCCTGCTGCTGGCGGGCACGACCGCCATCCACACCGTCGTGGCGGCCGAGGTGCGCGAGGGCGAGACCGTGCTGGTGCACGGCGGCAGCGGTGGGGTCGGCCTGATGGCCGTGCAGCTCGCGGCAGCCCAGGGTGCGCGCGTCATCGCCACGGCCCGGCCGACGGCGCACGACCTGCTGCGCGAGCTGGGTGCAGAGCCAGTGACCTACGGGCCGGGGTTGGCCGACCGGGTGCGCGGGCTGGCCTCGCGCGTGGATGCGGCCATCGACACGGTGGGCACCGACGAGGCGCTCGACTCCTCACTCGAGCTCGGGGTCGATCCGCAGCGCATCGCGAGCATCGCCGCGTTCGAGCGCGGCGCCCGGCTGGGCATCCGGTTGCTCGGCTCGGGCCCCGGCGACGAGGCCGGCGACGAGCTGCGCCTGGCCTCCCGTCGCCGACTCATCGAGGACGCCGCGGCCGGCCGCCTGCGCGTCGTCGTCGCCGCCACCTTCCCGCTGGCCGACGTCGCCGAGGCGCACCGCGCCCTCATGGGCGCGCACTCCCCCGGCAAGATCGTCCTGACGGTCTAGCCGCTCAGTCCGTCGTCGGCTCGAGCACGAACACCGGGATCAGGCGGTCGGTCTTGGTCTGGTACTCGGCGTAGTCCGGCCACACCTGCACCGCGCGGTCCCACCAAAGGGCCCGCTCGTCGCCGTCGAGCTCGCGCGCGACGTAGTCGCGGCGATCGGGGCCGTCCTGCAGCTCGACGTGCGAGTCGGCGACGAGGTTGTGGTACCAGACGGGGTGCTCGGGTGCGCCCCCCTTGGAGGCGACGACCGCGTAGCGGCCCTCGTGCTCGACCCGCATCAGCGGGGTCTTGCGCAGCAGCCCGGACTTCGCGCCGCGGCTGGTGAGCACGATGATCGGCACGTCCTGCATCGTGTTGGCCTCGGCGCCGCCCGACCGCTCGAACTGCTCGACCTGGTCGCGCACCCAGGGCGCGGGACTGGGCTCGTAGGTTCCCTGAAGTGGCATGACGACGACAACACGCGTCCCCTGTCAGCGATTCCGGTGCACCGGTGCGGGAGACTGTCGCGAGTGACGCCACGCCCCCTCCCGGAGGAACCGCCTGCCCTTGGAGTGACGCTGCGCGACGGCGGCGCGGACGTCGCGGTCTACGCCGAGCACGCTGACGCCGTCGAGGTCTGCGTCGGCGAGCGCCGGGTCGAGCTGGGGGCGCACCTGCACGGCGTGCACTACGGCTTCGTGCCCGACCTGCACGACGGCGACCGCTACGGGCTGCGGGTGCACGGCCCCTGGGACCCCGCGCGCGGGCTGCGGCACAACCCCGCCAAGCTGCTGCTCGACCCGTACGCTCGCGCCCTGGCCGGCGAGGTCGACTGGCGCCCCGAGGTCTTCGGGCACCGTGTCGACGAGCGCCTCACGGGCGACCCGGAGGTGCGCGACGACCGCGACTCCGCGCCGTTCGTGCCGCGCGGTGTCGTCGTCGGTGACGGGTTCGACTGGGGCGACGACCGCCGGCCGCGGGTGCCGTGGTCGCAGACGGTGGTGTACGAGGCGCACGTGCGAGGCCTCACGCGCCGCCTGCCCGGTGTGCCGGAGCACCTGCGCGGCACGTACGCCGGTCTCGCCCACCCCGCGACGGTCGAGCACCTGACCTCACTCGGCGTCACGACCGTCGAGCTGCTGCCGATCCACGCCTTCACGCACGAGCCGGCGCTGGTGCGCCGCGGTGCGCGCAACTACTGGGGCTACAACACGCTGTCGTTCTTCGCGCCCCACCCCTCCTACGCCAGCACCAGCGACCCACGCGGGGTGCTCGACGAGGTCAAGGGCATGGTGCGCCTGCTGCACCAGGCCGGACTCGAGGTGGTGCTCGACGTCGTCTACAACCACACCTGCGAGCAGGGCCGCGACGGCGCGCTGCTGTCGTGGCGTGGCCTGGACAACCCCGCGTACTACCGGCTGGACGACCACGGCCGGGACGTCGACGTCACCGGGTGCGGCAACACCATGAACTTCTGCCACCCGCGCACGGTGCAGCTGGCGCTGGACTCGCTGCGGTACTGGGCCGAGCAGGTGCACGTCGACGGGTTCCGCTTCGACCTCGCCACGGCTCTCGCCCGGGGCGCCGACGACGCCTACGACTGCGACCACCCGTTCCTCGTGGCGCTGCGCACCGATCCGGTGCTCTCGCGGCTGAAGCTCGTCGCCGAGCCGTGGGACGTCGGACCGCACGGCTGGCGCACCGGCCAGTTCCCGCCCCCCATGGCGGAGTGGAACGACCGCTTCCGTGACACCGCGCGGTCGTTCTGGCTGGCCGACGCCGCCCGCGAGCTGCGCGGCGAACCGGGCCACGGCGTGCGTGAGCTCGCCACCCGGCTCTCGGGCTCGCAGGACCTGTTCGGACGCGGCGACCGCGGCCCGCTGGCGTCGGTGAACTACGTCGCAGCGCACGACGGCTTCACCGTTGCCGACACCACCGCCTACGAGCGCAAGCACAACGAGGGCAACGGCGAGGGCAACCTCGACGGGCACGACGACAACCGGTCGTGGAACCACGGCGTCGAGGGCGAGACCCACGACCCGGTCGTGCTCGCCGGCCGTCGCCGTTCGATCCGCAACCTGCTCGGGACGCTGCTGCTCTCGACGGGCGTGCCGATGCTCGCGGCGGGTGACGAGCTCGGCCGCACCCAGCACGGCAACAACAACGCCTACAACCGCGACGACGAGGTGTCGTGGCTCGACTGGGACCTGCAGCCGTGGCAGCACGACCTGCTCGCCACCACGACCTACCTGCTGCGGGTGCGGCGCGAGCACCCGGTGCTGCGGCAGCGGCAGTTCTTCGGCCTCCGGCCGCCGCACGCCGACGGCACGGTCGACCTGGGCTGGTTCGGCGCCGACGGGCGCCCCATGGACGACGGCCGCTGGCACGACCCGCACGCGCGCGTGCTGCAGGCGTTCCTGCACGGCTCGCCGGTCGGCGGTGACTCGCTGCTGCTGGTGCTGTGCGGTGCGCCGCACGACACCGACGTCGCGCTGCCCGGGCCGCCTTGGGCGGGCGGCTACGAGCTGGTGTGGGACAGCGCCGACGAGCGGCCGACGCCGCGCGCCGACGTCATGACCGGCGTCCAGCGCGTGCGCGCTCTCAGCCTGCGCCTCTACCGCGCCCGCTGAGGCGCCCCGCCGTGGGTCGGGGCGCCTCAGCGCGCGTCAGGCGTTGACGACGAGCCCCAGCTCGGCGGGCGAGGCCAGCCCCTGGTGGCGCGGCAGCACGCGAACGGTGTACCCGAACGCGCCGGTGCGGGCGAGCTTGATGTCGCCCTCGAAGCGGTGCCTGCCGCCCTCGTAGGTCTCAGCGTGCTGCAGCGTCACCACGCGGGTGTCGGTCAGCTCGTCCTGGAACGACACGCGCCCGTGCACGACCTGCACCTGCACGTCGTCGGCCGCCAGCCCGTCGAGGGAGACGAAGGCCTGCACCGACAGCACGTCACCGACCTGCGGCGAGTCGCTGACGCCGGAGGACTCGACGTGGTCGACCCTCACCGAGCCCCACGCCTCGCGCACCCGCGACTTCCAGGCCGCGAGGTCGCGCGCGCCCGGGAAGCCGGGCCCGTTGAGCGCCCAACCGGCCCGCGCGGCCGGCGTGTAGAGCTGCTCGACGTAGTCCCGGACCATGCGCGAGGCCAGCACCTTCGGCCCGAGTGAACGGAAGGTGTGGCTGACCATCTCCATCCAGCGGCCCGGCACGCCGGCCTCGTCACGGTCGTAGAACCGCGGCGCCACCTGGCCCTCGATGAGGTCGTAGAGCGCGGCGGCCTCGAGGTCGTCGCGGTGGTCGGGGTCCTCGACGCCGTCGGCGGTGGGGATCGCCCAGCCGTTCTCGCCGTCGAACCACTCGTCCCACCAGCCGTCGAGGATCGACAGGTTGAGTCCGCCGTTCAGCGCGGACTTCATGCCCGACGTCCCGCAGGCCTCGAAGGGTCGCAAGGGGTTGTTGAGCCAGACGTCGCAGCCCGGGTAGAGGTACTGCGCCATGGCGATGTCGTAGTTCGGCAGGAACACGATGCGGTGCCGGACGGCGGGGTCGTCGGCGAACCGCACCATCTGCTGGATCAGCGACTTGCCCTTGTCGTCGGCGGGGTGGGACTTGCCGGCGATCACGAGCTGGATGGGCCGCTCGGGGTGCAGCAGCATGGCCTTGAGCCGGTCGGGGTCGCGCAGCATGAGCGTGAGCCGCTTGTACGTCGGCACGCGGCGCGCGAAACCGATGGTGAGCACGTCGGGGTCGAGCACGGAGTCGACCCAGCCGAGCTCGGCGCTGCTGGCGCCGCGCCGCAGCCACGAGGCGCGCAGCCGGCGGCGCGCCTCCTGCACCAGCTGGGCGCGCATCTCGCGGCGCACGGCCCAGATCTCGCCGCGCGGCACGAGCGGGACGTCGTCCCACACGCCGGCGTCGGTGCCGAGCCGGTGGCCCAGGTGCTTCTCGGCCAGCTCGAAGACGCGATGGTCGACCCACGTGGGCGCGTGCACGCCGTTGGTGATCGAGGTGATCGGCACCTCGCGGTCGTCGAAGCCCGGCCACAGACCGTCGAACATGTGCCGGCTGACGTGGCCGTGCAGCTCCGAGACGCCGTTGGCGCGGCCGCCGAGGCGCAGGCCCATGACCGCCATGTTGAAGACGCCGGCCTCGCCGCCGGGGTAGGTCTCGGCGCCGAGATCCAGGATGCGCTCGACGGGCACTCCCGCCATGGCGTTGTCGCCGCCGAAGTAGGTCTCGATCTGGTCGGCGCCGAAGCGGTCGATGCCTGCGGGCACCGGGGTGTGGGTGGTGAACACCGTCGCGGCGCGAACGGCCTCGAGCGCCTCGTCGAAGCCCATGCCCTCGGACGCCACGAGCTCGCGGATGCGCTCCAGGCCCAAGAAGCCCGCGTGGCCCTCGTTGGCGTGGTAGACGTCGGGGGCCGGCGCGCCGGTGAGCCGCGACCACAGGCGCAGGGCGCGCACGCCGCCGATGCCGAGCAGCATCTCCTGCTGCAGGCGGTGCTCGCCCGAGCCGCCGTAGAGGCGGTCGGTGACGCCGCGCAGCGCCTCGTCGTTGGCCTGGGTGTCGGAGTCGAGCAGCAGCAGGGGCACCCGGCCGACCTGCGCCTTCCACACGTGCGCGACGAGCCGGCGGCCGCCGGGCAGGTCGACGACGACCTCGCACGGCGTGCCGTCGTCCTCGCGCAGCAGCGAGAGCGGGAGGCCGTCAGGGTCGAGCACCGGGTAGGTCTCCTGCTGCCAGCCCTCGCGCGACAGCGACTGCTTGAAGTAGCCGGTCTTGTAGAACAGGCCGACCCCGACGATGGGAACGCCCAGGTCAGAGGCCGCCTTGAGGTGGTCTCCGGCGAGGATGCCGAGGCCGCCGGAGTACTGCGGCAGCACGGCGGTGATGCCGAACTCGGCGGAGAAGTAGGCGATCGAGCGCGGCAGGCCCTCGCCGCCGACGTCGGACTGCGCCTGGCTCTGGAACCAGCGCGGCTGCTCGAGGTACTCGTTCAGGTCGGCGGCCGCAGCCTCCACCGTGGCGACGAAGGTGGGGTCGTCGGCGAGCTCGGCGAGGCGCTCGGGCGGCAGGTCTCCCAGCAGCGCGACCGGGTCGTGGCGCACGGCCTGCCATCGCTGGGGGTCCAGCCCGGCGAACAGCTCGCGCGTGGGCGCGTGCCAGGACCACCGCAGGTTGCTGGCGAGCTCGCCCAGGGCCGCGATGGGCTCAGGCAGGACGGTGCGGACACTGAATCGACGGATTGCTCTCACGACGAGCCAGCGTAGACCGTGAAGGCCGTAGATCCGACACCGCGAGTCAACTTCTTGCGAACTTCTGCAAATCGTTGCAGAGCCCGCATCGACCCGGCAGCTCCTGCGCCGGCCCCCGCGCCGTGCCGGGGCGCCCCGCTCGAGCGTGCAGGGCCCCGCCGTCCTCGGTAGCGTCGGCGCGGTGATCGGACGTATCCCCGTGATGTCGGTGACCCCCAGCGTGGACTGCGGGCGCTGGCCCGCCCGAGCCGTCGTGGGCGAGGCCGTGCCGGTGCGCGCGACGGTCTTCCGCGAGGGCCACGACGCCGTGGCCGCGAGCGTCGTGCTCGTCGACCCCGACGGCGTCGAGCAGCCGCCGCGACGGATGGCGCTGCTCGAGGCCGGCCTCGACCTGTGGGGCGCCGACGTCGTGCCCGACCGCGAGGGTGACTGGACCTTTCGCGTCGAGGGCTGGTCGGATCCCTACGCCACGTGGGAGCACGATGCGGTCATCAAGGTGGCCGCGGACGTCGACACCGAGCTGATGCTCACCGAGGGCGCGCTGTTGCTCGAGCGGGCGGCGGCGACGAAGGGGCGGCCCCCCGCGCACGTCCAGGCCCTGCGTGACGCTGTCACCGGGCTGCGCGACACCACCCGGCCGGCCCAGGCCCGACTGGCAGCCGGTACCTCCCCCGCTGTCCATGCCGCCTTGTCCGCCGCCCCGGTGCGCGAGATGGTCACCGCGAGCGCCGACCACGTGATCCGCGTGCAGCGTGAGCGGGCGCTCGTGGGCGCCTGGTACGAGTTCTTCCCCCGCTCGGAGGGCGCGACCTACGACCCGGCGACCGAGTCGTGGACGACGGGCACGCTGCGCACCGCAGCGGGGCGCCTGCAGGCCATCGCCGACATGGGTTTCGACGTCGCCTACGTGACGCCCGTGCACCCGATCGGCACGACGAACCGCAAGGGCCGCAACAACACGCTCGACCCGCGCCCCGAGGACCCGGGCTCGCCGTACGCCATCGGCTCGCCGGACGGCGGCCACGACGCGATCGAGCCGAGCCTCGGCACCTTCGAGGACTGGGACGCCTTCGTCGCCGAGGCGCGCCGCCTGGGCCTGGAGGTGGCTCTCGACCTCGCGCTGCAGTGCTCCCCCGACCACCCGTGGGTCACCGAGCACCCGGAGTGGTTCACCACCCGCGCCGACGGCTCGATCGCCTACGCAGAGAACCCGCCCAAGAAGTACCAGGACATCTACCCGCTCAACTTCGACAACGACCCCGAGGGCATCTACGCGGCGGTGCTGCGCGTCGTCCTGAAGTGGGTCGACCACGGGGTGACGCTGTTCCGCGTCGACAACCCGCACACCAAGCCGGTCGAGTTCTGGGAGTGGCTGATCGCCAAGGTCAACGCCGAGCACCCGGAGGTCATCTTCCTGGCCGAGGCGTTCACGCGGCCGGCGATGATGCACACGCTCGCCAAGGTCGGGTTCCACCAGTCGTACACGTACTTCGCCTGGCGCAACACCAAGGAGGAGCTCACCGAGTACCTCACCGAGCTGTCGGGCGAGTCCGCCGACTACATGCGGCCCAGCTTCTGGCCCACCACGCACGACATCCTCACGCCGTACATGCAGTACGGCGGCCGCCCGGCCTTCCGGCTGCGCGCCGCCCTCGCCGCGACGATGGTGCCGACGTACGGCATCTACAGCGGCTACGAGCTCGTCGAGAACGTCGCCCGGCCCGGCGTCGAGGAGCAGATCGACAACGAGAAGTACGAGTTCAAGCCGCGCGACTGGGACGCCGCGCTCGCGGACGGCTCGAGCCTGGCGCCCTGGCTCACCCGGCTCAACGAGATCCGCCGCAACCACCCTGCGCTGCAACGGCTGCGGAACATCACCTTCCACCCCGTGGACGACGACGCGACGATCTGCTTCAGCAAGCGCCTCACCGCGGCGCAGTCGCCCACCGGGCGCGAGGACACCGTCATCGTCATCGCGAACCTCGACCCCCACGGCGTGCGCGAGACCATGGTGCACCTCGACATGCCGGCACTGGGCCTCGGCTACGACGACGGGTTCGTCGCGCACGACCTGGTCACCGGCCAGACCTGGCACTGGGGCGAGCACGTCTACGTGCGGCTCGACCCGCACACTGAACCGGTGCACATCGTCCACGTGAGAGGGGTCTGACGGTGGAGGGTCTGAACCTCAGCGGTCCGGGTCTGCGCCATGACCCCCACTGGCACAAGAAGGCCGTGTTCTACGAGGTGCTGGTGCGCGCCTTCTCCGACTCCAACGGCTCGGGCTCCGGCGACTTCACGGGCCTGATCAGCAAGCTGGACTACCTGCAGTGGCTCGGTGTCGACTGCCTGTGGCTGCCGCCGTTCTACGCCTCCCCGTTGCGTGACGGCGGCTACGACGTCGCCGACTACTGCTCGGTGCTGCCGGAGTTCGGCACGCTGCCCGACTTCACCGAGCTGGTGAGCCAGGCGCACGCGCGCGGCCTGCGGGTGATCGTCGACCTGGTGATGAACCACACCAGCGACCAGCACCCGTGGTTCCAGGCGAGCCGCTCGGACCCTGAGGGCCCGTACGGCGACTTCTACGTCTGGAGCGACACCGACGACCGGTACCAGGACGCCCGGATCATCTTCGTCGACACCGAGACGAGCAACTGGACGTTCGACCCCGTGCGCCGGCAGTTCTTCTGGCACCGCTTCTTCAGCCACCAGCCCGACCTGAACTTCGAGAACCCTGCGGTGCAGGAGGCGATGTTCGACGTCGTGCGCTTCTGGATGGACCTCGGCATCGACGGCTTCCGGCTCGACGCCGTGCCGTACCTGTTCGAGGACGAGGGCACCAACTGCGAGAACCTGCCCGCCACGCACGACTTCCTGCGCAGGCTGCGGGCGATGGTCGACGACGAGTACCCGGGCCGGATCATGCTGGCCGAGGCCAACCAGTGGCCCAAGGACGTCGTCGAGTACTTCGGCACGGACGACGAACCCGAGTGCCACATGGCGTTCCACTTCCCGGTCATGCCGCGCATCTACTACGCGCTGCGCGACGAGTCGGCCCGCCCGATCATCGACATCCTGGCCGACACGCCGGACCTGCCGGTGCACGGCCAGTGGGGGACGTTCCTGCGCAACCACGACGAGCTGACGCTCGAGATGGTGACCACCGAGGAGCGCGCCGCCATGTACGGCTGGTACGCCCCCGATCCGCGCATGCGCGCCAACATCGGGATCCGACGTCGCCTGGCCACGCTGCTCGACAACTCCCGAGCCGAGATCGAGCTGATCAACGCCTTGCTGCTGTCGTTGCCCGGAAGCCCCTGCCTGTACTACGGCGACGAGATCGGCATGGGTGACAACATCTGGCTCGACGACCGCGACGCCGTGCGTACCCCCATGCAGTGGACGCCCGACCGCAACGCGGGGTTCTCGTCGGCCGATCCGGGCAAGCTGTACCTGCCGACGATCCAGTCGCTGGTGCACCACTACAACACCGTGAACGTCGAGGCCCAGCTGGCGACGCGCTCGTCGCTGCTGCACTGGACGCGCGGCATGCTCGCGCTGCGCAAGCGCCACCCCGTGTTCGGGGTGGGACGTTACGTGCCCGTCGACGCCGACAACGACGCCGTGCTGGCCTTCCTGCGCGTGATCGACGACGAGTCGACCGGTGAGGCGCCGGAGGCGGTGCTGTGCGTCAACAACCTGGCGCAGACCCCCCAGGCAGCGACGCTGCGCCTACCCGACAACGCCGGCGCCGGCCTGGAGGACCTCTTCGGTGGTTCCGGCTTCCCGTCGGTGTCGCCGGAGGGAACGCTCACGCTGTCGTTGGGGTCGCGTGACTTCTTCTGGCTGCGCCTGAAGGCCTCGGAGGCCGACCGTGGTTGACCCGGAGCCCGAGACGATGACGCCGGCGTTCGCCGACTTCCTGCCCGACTGGGTGGCGCGGCAGCGGTGGTACACCGCCAAGGGCCGTCGGCCACAGCTGCAGCGCATCGGCGGCCTGCGCTGGCAGGACCCCGATGGTGAGGTGGGCATCGAGACGTGGCTGGTGGTCGACACGTCCGGCGAGCGCCGCACGGTCTACCAGGTGCCGCTCACCTACCGCAGCGAGCCGCTGTCCGGCGCCGACGACGCGCTGGTGGCCACCGCCGAGCACAGCCGGCTCGGCCGCCGCTACGTCTACGACGCGCCCCACGACCCGGCCTACGTGCGCGCCGTCATGCGGTTGGTGCTGAGGGGTGCGACGGTGAGCTCCGACGGACCAGCCGGCACCGGCGAGGCCCGCGGCGTGCCGCAGCGCGACGTCGACCTGGCCCGCCTCGGGTCGGTCGTATCGAGCCGCGTCATGCGGGGCGAGCAGTCCAACACCTCGGTGGTGCTCGACCTCGAGACCACCGACGGGCGCCCACCCATCTCGTTGATCCTCAAGCTGTTTCGCGTTCTCAGCGATGGACTAAACCCCGACGTCGTGGTGCAGAGCGCCCTGGCGGACGCCGGCTCGACCCTCGTGCCACGACCGGTGGGGCACGTCATCGGCTCCTGGACGGCGGACGGCGCGACGGCCGAGGGCCACCTGGCCTTCGTGCAGGAGCTCATCCCGGGCGCCCGCGACGCCTGGCGCGAGGCAGTCGAGGCGGTGGCCGCCGACGAGGACTTCGCCGAGCGAGCGCGCGAGCTGGGCGCCGTCACCGCCCGCGTGCACGCCACGCTCGCCCAGGCGATGCCCACGGCCGAAATGGACGACGAGGCCGTCGCCGCCCTCGCCGACGGCCTCGCCGAACGGCTGGCCTGGGCCGTGCGCCAGGTGCCGCAGCTGGCGACGCACGAGCCGGCGGCGCGGGCCGTGCTGGAGTCGGTGCGTCACCTGACCGAGCGTCCCGCGCTGCAGCGAGTGCACGGTGACCTGCACCTCGGCCAGGTGCTCGACGGCGGGGCCCGCGGCTGGGTGGTCATCGACTTCGAGGGCGAGCCCCTGCGCCCGCTGGCCGACCGCAACCGGCCCGATCTCGCGCTGCGCGACGTCGCCGGGATGCTGCGCTCGTTCGACTACGCCGCCGGCCACCTGCTGGTCGACGCCGACCCCAGCGACACCGCGACCTCCACCCGCGCCCGCCGGTGGGCCGAGCGCTGCCGCGACGCCTTCTGCACGGGCTACGCCGAGGTGGCCGGGCGCGACCCCCGCGAGGCGACGTCCCTGCTGCCGGCACTCGAGCTCGACAAGGCGCTCTACGAAGCGGCCTACGAGGCCGGTAACCGGCCGTCGTGGCTGCCGATCCCCCTGGCGGCCGTCGAGCGGTTGCTGCGCACCGCGACGACCACCGAGTCCCCGACCCAGAAGGAGCGGCCTCCCATGAGCCAGCCCGACGCCGGATCGACCGGTGCGACCGGTGCGACGGGTGCGACGGCCGCGCCCGGAGCGAGCCACGGCACGCCCCAGGTGCGCCCGGTGCCGCCCGGCGAGCTCGAGATGCTCGTGCACGGCTCGCACGGCAACCCGCACGAGATCCTCGGCCTGCACCCCCACGACGGCGGGCTGACGCTGCGCGCGCTGCGCCCCCACGCGCGCGAGGTCGTGGCCGTGCTGCCCGACGGCTCGCGCACGCCGATGACCCACGAGTACGACGGCGTCTTCGTCGGCGTCGTCCCGGGCACCGAGGTGAGCGACTACCGGCTCGACGTCACCTACGACGCAGACGACGGCTCCACGACCACCTACCCCAGCGACGACCCGTACCGCTTCCTGCCGACGCTCGGCGACGTCGACCTGCACCTCATCGGCGAGGGCCGGCACGAGCAGCTGTGGACCGTGCTCGGGGCGCACGTGCGCCGCTACGCCGGCGAGATGGGCGAGGTCACCGGCACGTCGTTCGCCGTGTGGGCGCCCCACGCGCGCGGCATCCGGCTCGTCGGCGACTTCAACCACTGGGACGGCCAGGGTCACCCGATGCGCTCGCTCGGCTCCACGGGCGTGTGGGAGCTGTTCGTTCCCGGCGTCGGCGCGGGCACGCGCTACAAGTTCGAGATCACGGGCTCCGACGGCGAGCGCCGGCTCAAGGCCGACCCCATGGCCCGGGCGACGGAGGCACCGCCGTCCACGGCGTCCGTCGTCGACGAGAGCAGCTACACGTGGGGTGACGGCGAGTGGATGCGGCGGCGCGCCGAGACCGATCCGCACCAGGGGCCGATGAGCACCTACGAGGTGCACCTCGGGTCGTGGCGCGCTGGGCTCGGCTACCGCGAGCTCGCCGAGCAGCTCGTCGACTACGTCGTCGAGACCGGCTTCACCCACGTCGAGCTCATGCCCGTGATGGAGCACCCGTACGGCCCGTCCTGGGGCTACCAGGTGACGGGCTACTACGCGCCCACCGCGCGGTTCGGCTCGCCGGACGACTTCCGCTACCTCGTCGACCGCCTGCACCAGGCCGGCATCGGCGTGATCCTCGACTGGGTGCCCGCGCACTTCCCCAAGGACGCCTTCGCCCTGGCCCGCTTCGACGGGCAGGCCCTGTACGAGCACCCCGACCCCCGGCGCGGCGACCAGCCCGACTGGGGCACGCACGTGTTCGACTTCGGGCGGGCCCAGGTGCGCAACTTCCTCGTTGCCAACGCGCTGTACTGGTGCGAGGAGTTCCACGCCGACGGTCTGCGCGTCGACGCGGTCGCCTCGATGCTGTACCTCGACTACTCGCGCAAGGACGGCGAGTGGCTGCCCAACGAGTTCGGTGGCCGCGAGAACCTCCAAGCCGTCCAGTTCCTGCAGGAGACCAACGCGACGGTCTACAAGCGGGTGCCCGGAGTGGTCACCATCGCCGAGGAGTCGACCGCCTGGCCCGGCGTCACGCGCCCGACGCACCTGGGCGGCCTGGGCTTCGGGCTGAAGTGGAACATGGGCTGGATGCACGACTCGCTCGAGTACGTCGAGCACGAGCCCGTGCACCGGCAGTGGCACCACCATCAGCTGACGTTCTCGCTCATGTACGCCTGGAGCGAGAACTTCGTGCTGCCGATCAGCCACGACGAGGTCGTGCACGGCAAGGGGTCGCTGCTGCGCAAGATGCCCGGCGACCGCTGGCAGCAGCTCGCCAACACCCGCGCGTTCCTGGCCATGATGTGGGCTCATCCCGGCAAGCAGCTGCTCTTCATGGGCTCGGAGTTCGCCCAGGAGGCCGAGTGGGCCGACGCGCACGGCCTGGACTGGTGGCTGCTCGACCAGCCCGCCCACCGCGGCGTCCACTCCCTGGTCCGTGACCTCAACGCGCGCTACCGCGAGCTGCCCGCGCTGTGGTCGCAGGACCTGTCCCCCGAGGGCTTTCGGTGGATCGACGCCAACGACGCCGCGGGCAACGTGTTCTCGTTCCTGCGCTTCCCGGCCGACGGCTCGGGCGACGTCCTCGCGTGCGTCGTGAACTTCTCGGGGGCGCCGCACCACGGCTACCGCCTGGGGCTGCCGTCCACAGGACGCTGGACGGAGGTTCTCAACACCGACGCGGAGCAGTACGGTGGCTCCGGCGTCGGCAACCTCGGGGAGGTCGACGCCGACGCGACGAGCTGGCACGGGCTGCCGGCCTCGACCGTGCTCAGCCTTCCGCCTCTCGGGGCAGTCTGGCTGAGAGGTGCCCCGACTCAAGGGTGAGATCGTCTCTGCCGACGTCTGGAGGTGGATGACGGTCCGCGTCGGAGCCGAGAGGAGCGCCTGTGGCGAGTCCTCCTGCCCTCACGCCCTCGTCGCGCCCGGCGTCGGCTGAACAGGCCCTGCGCGAGCTCGTGCTCCTGCCGGAGGCGCGGTACGAGGAGATGCTCGCGATCCCCGCGCAGTTCGCGATGGACGCTCTCAGCGGCCACAGCGCGTCGCTGTCGCGTTGGGAGCGTGACCGCGGCCTGTTGCGCACCCTCGTCAACGTGGGTGACCTGAGCCCGGCCGAGACGCGGTTCCCGCCAGAAGAGGTCTACGAGGCCGCCACCGACACCGCGATCGCCCGCGTGCTCGTCGGCCAGCCCATGCTCTACCGCCGCAGCGACCCGGCGCTCGACGAGCACGGGCGGGGCCTGCTCGACTTCTCGGTCAAGGACTCGGCGCTCAGCCTGCCCGTGTGGGTCGACGAGCGCCTGTGGGGTGAGCTCTGGGTCAGTCGGGACGACGAGGCGCTGGACCTCGAGGCGCTGGCCGCCGGTGAGAGCGTCGTCGCGGAGGTGGCCGGCATGGTCGCCATCGCGGAACGGTTGCAGCACATGGCCCGCATGGCGTTCGAGGACCCTCTCACCGGCGTCGGCAACCGGCGCGCTCTCGATGACGCGCTGCGCGAGCTGCTCGCCGACGGCGGCCCCGGCGTCACGGTCGTCATGTGCGACATCGACAACCTCAAGGACCTCAACGACGAGCACGGGCACGTCATGGGCGACCGGGCCATCGTGGCCACGGCGGACGCCCTCGCGACGACGGCGAACGCCGTCCCCGACACCGTCACCGTGCGGCTGGGCGGCGACGAGTTCGCCGTCCTGCTCGTCGGCGAGCAGCGGGCACGGGCCATCGCGATCGTGGAGGCCGCGGCCCGGCTGCTGTCCGCCAGCGACCTGCCGGTGGAGGTCAGCTGCGGCATCGCCGTCGTCCCGTCCGGCATCAGCGGCCGCGACGCCGTGGCAGCCGCCGACGCGGCGCAGTACGCCGCCAAGACGCGCGGCGCCCTGCTGGTGGTGGCCTCCGACCTGCCCGACATCGCCCCCGAGCGTCGCCGGAACCGGCGGCGCAACAGCGACCGCCCACCGACCGCCCTCAGCACCGCGCAGGCCGTCTGCGAGGTGGTGACCACGCTCGCCGACCAGCTCAGCGACGCCCCCGACACCCCGGGTGGCCGGCTGCGGTGGCTGGGTGAGCGCCTGCTGACTCCGCTCGACCTGCAGGAGTGGTCGCTCAGCCGCGTCGACCTGGTGGGCGACCGGATGCTCAGCACCGACTCGCTGGGACTGCGACAGACCCCCCTGTCGAGCGTCCCGGCGCACGACCGGCAGGTCGACAAGCGCTTCCGGCTCGATGACTTCCCGCTGAGCCAGGCGGCGGTCGAGTGCGACCAGTGGTTCCGCGTCGCGGTCGACGACCCGGAAGCCGACCCCCACGAGCGCGCCGTGCTGCACGAGATGGGCATGCACCACGTCGTCGCCCTCGGCTGCCGCGACGGGGTCACCGGGTGGCTGCTGGAGCTCTACGGCCGCGACAGCGGAGCCGACCTGCGGGCGGTCGGGAGCGTGCTCGCTCTCGGGGCCGCTGGCCTGCTCTTCCGGCCGTTCGTGCCCGTGGCCTGACACGCGGATGTGCCCTGGCGGCGAATCGGCCAGGATGGACTCATGAGCGACTCCCGCGCCGGTCAGCCCGCCCAGCCCAGCGACCTGGTCGACCTCGACCACCTGCTCGCCGCGTACACCGACGTCACACCGGACGTCGACGACCCGGCTCAGGCCGTCACGTTCGGCACGTCAGGGCACCGGGGGTCGAGTCTGGACGGCGCCTTCAACGAGGCGCACATCCTCGCCACGACCCAGGCCATCGTGGAGTACCGCGCCGAGCAGGGCACGACCGGGCCGCTGCTGATGGGTCGCGACACGCACGCGCTGTCCCGTCCGGCGTGGCAGAGCGCGCTCGAGGTGCTCGTGGCGAACGGCGTCACCGTGCTCGTCGACTCCGAGGACGGCTACACGCCCACGCCAGCGGTATCGCACGCCATCCTGCGGCTCAACCGCACTCACGCCCACGGCCCGGCCGACGGCATCGTCGTCACGCCCTCGCACAACCCGCCGCGCGACGGCGGTTTCAAGTACAACCCGCCGCACGGCGGCCCGGCTGACAGCGACGCGACGGGGTGGATCCAGCGCCGCGCCAACGACCTGCTGCGCGACGGGCTGCGCGGCGTCCGGCGGGTGCCGCTGGCGCAGGCCCGCGAGCAGGCGCACGCCTACGACTTCCTCGGCCACTACGTCGACGACCTGCCCGAGGTGCTCGACCTGGAGGCGGTGCGCGATGCCGGGGTGCGGATCGGCGCCGACCCGCTGGGTGGCGCGAGCGTCGCGTACTGGGGAGCGATCGCCGAGCGGCTCGACCTCGACCTCACGGTGGTCAACCCCGAGGTCGACCCGCGTTGGTCGTTCATGACCCTCGACTGGGACGGCAAGATCCGGATGGACTGCTCGTCGCCGTACGCCATGGCGTCCCTCATCGGCAACCGCGACGCCTACCAGATCTCCACCGGCAACGACGCCGACGCCGACCGGCACGGCATCGTCACCCCGGACGCCGGGCTGATGAACCCCAACCACTTCCTGGCCGTCGCGATCCAGTACCTCTTCGGCGCACGGCAGGGCTGGGCGGCGGACGCCGCGGTCGGCAAGACCCTGGTGTCGTCGTCCATGATCGACCGCGTGGCCGCCGACCTGGGCCGGCGCCTCGTGGAGGTGCCGGTGGGCTTCAAGTGGTTCGTGCCCGGGCTGCTCGACGGCTCGGTCGGCTTCGGCGGCGAGGAGAGCGCGGGCGCGTCGTTCCTGCGCCGCGACGGCTCGGTGTGGACCACCGACAAGGACGGCATCCTGCTCGCCCTGCTGGCCTCTGAGATCCTCGCGGTCACCGGCCGCTCGCCGTCCGAGCACTACCGCGAGCTCACCCAGCGCTTCGGCGAGCCGGCCTACGCCCGGGTGGACGCCGCCGCGTCCCGCGAGCAGAAGGCGGCGCTCGCGAAGCTGTCGGCCGACGACGTGGACGCCACCGAGCTGGCCGGCGAGCCGATCACCGCCAAGCTCACGCGCGCGCCCGGCAACGACGCCGCCGTCGGCGGCCTGAAGGTCGTCACCGAGTCCGCCTGGTTCGCCGCGCGGCCCTCGGGCACCGAGGACGTCTACAAGATCTACGCCGAGTCCTTCCGCGGCCCCGAGCACCTCGAGCAGGTGCAGGCCGCTGCCCGCGACCTCGTCTCCACCACCCTCGGCGCCTGATGGCCGAGCGGCCGCGGCGCGTGCTGTCCGCCGGGCTGGTCGTGCGCAGCACCGCGGGCCGGGTGCTCCTCGCGGAGCTGTCGTACACGCAGCGATGGGACGTCGTGGGAGGGGTCGTCGAGTCCGGCGAGTCGGTGGTCGAGGCCACCGACGTGCTCGACCGCTGCGGCCCACGGATCGGTCCGCGGCTGACGGCAGCCCTGGACGCGCTGCGGACCGGGCGCCTACCGGGTGCGCCGCTCATGCTGGTCGACGGCGTCCCGGAAAGGGGACGATGCGCTGGCGTGCATGATCACGCCAGGGGGTGGGCTCAGAAGAGGGCCATGCTGAGCGCACGGCGGGCCGCCGCGACCCGCGCGTCGTCGGAACCGACGATCTCGAAGAGCTCCACGAGGTGCTGGCGCACGCGCTCGCGCTCGTCACCGGACGTCGTTCGCACCGTCTCGACGAGGCGCGCGAAGGCGTCGTCGACGTGCCCACCGAGCAGGTCGAGGTCGGCGACGAGCAGCTGCGCGTCCGGGTCGGACGGCGCGCTGGCCGCCGCCGCGCGGGCGGCCTGCGGGTCGGCGTCCTGGGTGCGGCGCATGAGGTTGACCTGCGCGAGGCCGACCCTGGCGTCGGCGTCGGCGGGCGCCTGCGCGAGGGCCTGCTCGTACGCAGCGGCGGCGGCGTCGAGGTCACCAGCCTCGATGGCGTCAAAGGCCTTCTGGTGCAACGGCGGCAGCGGCGGCTCGGCAGGCGGCTCGGCCGCATCGTCCGCCGGCGCGCCACCCTCGATGCGCCCGGTGACCCCGTTGGCCTCCGCCACGCGCAGCAGCTCGTCGAGGTAGGCGCGCACCTGCTGCTCGGGCAGCGCTCCCTGGAACAGCGGCACGGGCTGGCCCTTGACGATGGCGACGACGGTCGGGATGGACTGCGCCTGGAACACCTGGCCGAGCCGTGGGTTGGCGTCGACGTCGACCTTGGCCAGCAGGAAGCGCCCGGCGTACTCGGCCGCCAGCCGCTCGAGCACCGGACTGAGCTGCTTGCACGGCCCGCACCACTCGGCCCACAGGTCGACGACCACGGGCACGGTCATCGACTGCTCGACCACGCCCTGGAAGGACGCCTCCGTGGCGTCGACGACGAACGCGCCGGACGCAGCGGACCCACCCGAGGCACCGGCCGACGCCGCGGCCTGCTCGCGCCGCTTGGCCTGGGCGGCGACGGCCGCGAGGTCGACGGCCCCGCGCAGGGGCACCGAGGAGGAGGCCGGCTGGCCCGTGGGCTGGCTCATGACGACGATTCTGTCAGACCCGGTGCGACGCGGCGCAGGGCGCTCAGGAGCCCTTCACCGCGACGGGCGCCTCGCTGAAGCCGACGACCCGCACCGAGCCGTCGCCGCGCGGCGGCACCACGAGCACCACGGTCTCGACCGTCGTCACGGTGGCCGAGCGGGTGATCTTCTTCAGGCCCGAGGCGAGCGCGCGGTAGGCGGGCGGCGGGGTGATGACACCCGCGCCCTTGCGCACCGTGAACACGTCGGTGCGGTTGATGGCGGCGAACACCAGCGCCCCGCCGTCGGCCGTGCGGATCGCCGTGGTGCCGTCGTCGCGGGCGGAGTGCCGCTGGCTGAACGTCGCGACCTTCTTGACGTCGCGCGCCTGGGCGGCGGCCTTCGCCCGCACCTCCTTGACGACGACGCTCGACTCGAAGGGCGTGCCCGATGCCTTGCCGGTCTGCAGCAGCTTCGCGAGGTCGGCGACCGCCTGGCGCGGCGTGGCGACGAGCCCACCGACGTCGTCCGCCAGCACCGAGGCACCCCGGGTGTTCGGCGGCGTGGGCGGCAGCACCTCACCGGGCAGCAGGTCGACACGCGTGGCCACCCGGAACGGCGTGCGCACGTCGGTGCTGCGCATGAGCACGGCCTCGAGCGCTCGACCCCCCTCCGGCTGCCACACGGCGACCACGGTGCGCGGGAAGGCCCGGCCGGCCGTGACGACGACCCGCGAGGGCTGGGCCACGGGCGCCAGCGCGCCACCGGGATCGACATCGGGGCCGATGGCCTTCTCGACGACGTACCGCGCCGGGGCGATCGTCAGCGCCAGGCCGGTGTACGCCGACTGCGCCGCCGCCGGCGTCCGCAGCGCGTCGGCCCGCTGGGCCTGGGTGATCGCCCGGGTCGCGACCGAGCTGGCCTGACCGGGCGTGAGCGCCGGGCTGTTGCTCAGCACCGCCGTGTTCGACTGCAGCCCGAGGAGGGTCTGGGCGGGTGAGCAGGCGCTCAGGGCGACGGCCGCGACGGCGACCGCGACGGCGAGCTGGCGGCGTGGACGGCCTGGATTGCGTGCCATCAGCCCCTCCTCGCTCGCGAGGCCGCGCGGCGGCGACCGACGTGACCCGACCGGCTCGGCCGGTCAGCGGCGCCACCGCGGTGCGGGCGCATGCTGCGGGCGCGTCGTCGCACCGACGACAGGCCGGCGGCGCGCACGGCCGGCGGCCGGTTCCAGCGACGCACGAGGTACAGCAGCCCGAGGCCGAGCACGAGCATCAGCACCGGCACCCAGAACCATGTGCGGTCGCTCCACGCCAGGCGCACAGAGACGGCGGGCATGGGTGCGCCGTCGGCACGTGCGATCACGGCAGACTCGGCACCCGGAGCGGCCCGGTACACGAGCGTGGCGGCGCCGTCGCCCTGCACGCGGCTGTGCCAGACGTCGACCTGGTCGAGGGGCGGCAGGCCCTCGCTGCCGCTGGCCGAGCGAGTGGTCAGACGCCGGGCTCCGTCGAGGCCGGTGACGACGAGGCGGTTGGTGGTGTCGACGAGCGCTGCGGTGTCGTCCGGGCGGGCGCGGCCGATGAAGATCGGCGCGCCGGGGCTGCTCGTGCGGGCCTGCACCGACACGGTGGGACCGATGACGCTCGCCAGCGCGGGCTCGATGACGATCGCACTGCGTCCGGCGGGCACCTGCAGCTCGCTGTGCCAGGTGCCGTGCGAGCCCAGCAGGACGAACCCCATCACCGAGCAGATGACGAGCACCAGGCCCACGAGGGTGGCGACCCCCGTGATGGCGCGCTTCATCGGCTCGGTACCTCCCTGGCTGGCTGGTGGCAGTGGCTGGCGATCCACAGTAACCGGGTCCGTCGAAGACTCCGAATCGCTTCGGCCGCCCCGTTTCGGCCGGCGGCTAGAACCGGGCGGGCTCCCGGTAGTCGCCCCACAGCTCCTTGAGCGCCCCGCAGATCTCGCCGAGCGTCGCCTCGGCGCGCACGGCGTCCAGCATCGCCGGCAGCATGTTGTCGCTGCCGCGGGCCGTCTCGACGAGCGCGGCCAGCCGTTGCTGCACCAGCTGCTCGTCACGGGCCGCGCGCCGGTCGCCGAGCACGCGGACCTGCTCGCGCTCGACCTCGTGGCTTACGCGCAGGATCTCCAGCTCGTGCGTGAGCGACTCGGTGTGCACGTTGACGCCGACGACCTTCTTGTCGCCCTTCTCCAGCGACGTCTGGTACTGGAAGGCGGCGTCGGCGATCTCGGCCATGAACCAGCCGTCCTCGATGCCGCGCAGGATGCCGCTGGTGATCGGGCCGATCTCGTGCCGCACCTCGCCGTCTGCGGCGACGTCGCGGCCACGCTCCCCCATCTCGCGGATGCGGGCGAAGATGGCCTCGGCCTCGGCCTCGATGCGGTCGGTGAGCGCCTCGACGTACCAGCTGCCACCCAGCGGGTCGGCGACGTTGGTGACGCCCGTCTCCTCCATGAGCACCTGCTGGGTGCGCAGCGCGATCTCGGCCGACTCGTCGGTGGGCAGCGCGAGCGTCTCGTCGAGGGCGTTGGTGTGCAACGAGTTCGTGCCGCCGAGCACCGCAGCGAGGGCCTCGACCGCCGTCCGGACGACGTTGTTGTAGGGCTGCTGGGCGGTGAGCGAGACGCCGGCGGTCTGGGTGTGGAACCGCAGCCACTGCGCGCGGTCGGTCGTCGCGCCGTACACGTCACGCAGCCAGCGAGCCCAGATGCGCCGGGCCGCGCGGAACTTGGCGATCTCCTCGAAGAAGTCGACGTGCGCGTCGAAGAAGAAGCTGAGCCCGGGGGCGAAGCGGTCGACGTCGAGCCCGCGCGAGAGGCCGAGCTCGACGTAGGCGAAGCCGTCGGCCAGGGTGTACGCGAGCTCCTGCGCAGCCGTCGACCCCGCCTCGCGGATGTGGTACCCGCTCACCGACAGCGGCTTGTAGGCCGGGATGTTCTCGGCGCAGTACTCCATGAGGTCGCCGATCAGGCGAAGGTGCGGCTCGGGTGCGAACAGCCACTCCTTCTGGGCGATGTACTCCTTGAAGATGTCGGTCTGCAGCGTGCCGTCGAGGGCTGCCAGGTCGACCCCCTGGCGCTCGGCGGCCACGAGGTACATGCAGAACACCGGCACGGCGGGGCCGCTGATGGTCATGGACGTCGTCACGTCACCGAGCGGGATCCCGGCGAACAGCACGTCCATGTCGGCGGCGGAGTCGATGGCCACGCCGCAGTGCCCGACCTCACCGAGGCTCATGGGGTCGTCGGAGTCGCGGCCCATGAGGGTCGGCATGTCGAAGGCCACCGACAGGCCCCCGCCGCCGCGCGCCAGGATCATCCGGTAGCGCTCGTTGGTCTGCTCGGCGTTGCCGAAGCCGGCGAACTGGCGGATCGTCCAGGTGCGGCCGCGGTAGCCCGTGGGGTACAGCCCGCGGGTGAAGGGGAACTCCCCCGGCCAGCCGATGCGCTCCATGCGCGGGTCGACGGCGCCCTCGGGCGGGCCGTAGACGGGCTCGACCTCGCTGGCCGACAGGGTCGTGAAGTCCGCGTCGCGGACCTTGCCCGTGGCGACGGCCTGGTCGTAGCGCTGCTGCCAGCGGCGTCGTCCGGCCTCGATCGCGTCGTCCTGCTGCTCAGCACCCATGGGCACCAAGTTACTTGGACGTCCTACTAACTGTCGACCCACCCGCCCCCCTTCCGCCACCCCGACGCCTTTCCGCCACAGAAGCCGCTGTGCGCCCGACGCAACGCGGTCTGACGGGCGGAAAGCGGGGTGGACGGCGGAAAGCGGGATTGCGGGGTCGGCGCGCTCAGGCGTCGGCGAAGTCGCCGGCCCCCACGCGCACCTTGCGCAGCAGCTCGAACAGCTGCACCCGCTCGGCGCCGTCGAGCGCCTCGAGACCGAAGTCGAGGTCGACGAGGTCGGCCGTGGCCGCCTCGACGACGCGCCGGCCGCGCGCGGTGATGCCGGCGAGGGTGCCGCGGCCGTCGTCGGGGTTCGGGGTGCGCTCGACCAAGCCGGCCTGCTCGAGGCGCTGGACGATGTTCGTGACGCTCGTGGGGTGCACCATGAGCCGCTCGCCGATCTTCGACAACGGCAGGCGGCCCGTGCGGCTGAAGGTGAGCAGCACCAGCGCCTCGTAACGCGCGAACGTGAGCTCGTGCCGCTTCAGCGCCTCGTCGTACCGCGCGATGAGCAGCTGCTGCACGCGCATGATCGACGTCGCAGCCGCCATGGAGTCGCCGGCGTCCCACCGCTCACGCCAGAGCTCTTCGGCGCGCGCGACGGGGTCGAAGGCGAGGCGCAGGACTCGGGGCATGACGCGCACCGTACCGTCCGGCGGCGCCCGACGGCTCAGCCGCTCAGCGGCCGGACCCACTGCGGCACACCGGCGTCCAGGTGCAGCTCGCCGTCGCACGCGGCCGCTGCCTCGGGATCGTGCGTGGCCATGACGACGACCGCGCCGCGCTCTGCCTCACCGCGCAGCAGCTCGACGACGCGCGCGCGGTTCACCGCGTCGAGCTCGCTCGTCGGCTCGTCGGCCAGCAGCACCCGCCCGGCTTGCGCGAGGCCGCGGGCGACCGCGACGCGCTGCTGCTGGCCGCCCGACAGCTCCTCGACGAGCTGGTGCCCCGACTGGCCGAGGCCCACCGACTCCAGCGCGGCGGCCGCCGCCGCCCGTGCGTGCTCGGGATCGACACCGGCCGCCAGCAGAGGGACGACGACGTTCTCGCCGGCGGTGAGCACCGTCGCGAGCGCGTTGCCCTGCGGCACGATGACCACACCACGAGCCGAAGCGTCATCGCGCGAGGTGAGCGGCGCGCCGTCCAGCTCGACGGACCCGGAGTCAGGCAGCCGCAGGCCGGCGAGCGCCCACAGCAACGTGGTCTTGCCCGCGCCGGACGGCCCGGTGACGGCCAACAGCTGGCCGGCGCGCACCTGCACGTCGACGTCGGCAAGCACCTCGCGACCGTCGAAGGCGACGGCGATCGACCGACCCGAGAGCCCTTGCGCGGCAACGGCCGTGGTGGCTCGAACCTCACTCATGCGGTGACCTCCTCAGCGGCCCGGTGACGTCCGCTCGGCTCAGCCGGCTCGTCGGTCTGCGGGACGAGCCGCACGGTGCCGTCGTCCTGCAGCTCCACCCGCAGCAGCGAGCCGGGCGGCACGACCTCCAGGACGTCGGGCGGCAGCGCGAGCGACCCGTCGCGGCCGACGACGGCGAAGTCCTCGCCGCGCCGTCCCTCGGCGCCGACCCGCCCGTCGCGGATCGTCACCGTGCGGTGCAGCCGGGCGGCCACCTGCGGGTCGTGGGTCACCGCCACGACGGTCGTGCCGAGCAACCGGTTGACGTCCTCGATCGCCGCCAGCACCTCGTCGCGTCCCTCGTGGTCGAGCTGGCTGGTGGGCTCGTCGAGCAACAGCAGCCCAGGTCGCGCCCCGAGGGCCACCCCGACGGCGAGCCGCTGGCGCTGCCCAGGTGCCAGCTGGTCGAGCGGTGTGCGCGCGTGGTCGGCGAGCCCCACCAGGTCGAGCACCTCGAGCGGGTCGGGCAGATCCCGGCCGAGGGCCTGGGCGCCGCGCTGGGCGAAGCGCACGTTGTCGACCGGCGAGGCGTACGGCAGCAGGTTGCGCATGGCGCCCTGCACCACGATGCCGACGTCGCTGGCCCGCATCCGGGCCAGCCCCTTCTCGTCGAGCCGGGTGAGGTCGTGCTCACCCACGCGCAGCCGGCCGGCGCTGGGGCGCAGCAGGCCCGCGAGCAGGTTGAGCAGCGTCGACTTGCCCGAGCCCGACGGCCCGAGCAGCCCGACGACCTCGCCCGAGGCGATGTCGAGGTCGACGCCCGAGAGCGCGACCACGTCGTTGCCCTCGAGCCGGTAGATGTGCACGAGCCCGTGGGCCGCGACGTCCAGGCCGCTCATCGGCCCGCCTCCCTGATCCGATCCACCGATCCTCCTCGTAGCTGGGCCGAGGCGAGCAGCACCGCCACGACCGCGAGCAGCACCGACACCCCGACCACCGACCACGCACCGGCCACGAGGGCGGGCGCGGTGCTGGCGGCGATCACCTCGGAGCTCTCGTCGGCCAGCGGCAGCACGGGCAGCACCACGAGCACCGTCACCGTCGCCGCCACGACGGCACACACCACCGCGACCCCGACGCCTGCGAGGTTCTCCACCAGCATGGCGCGCCGCAGCACCGGACGCCGGACGCCCACGGCGCGCAACGCAGCCACCTCCCCCGCCCGCTGGCGTGAGCCGACGAACGCGGCCACCAGCACCGCGCCGAGGGCGACGAGCACCGCCACGGCACCGCAGGCGAGAAACAGCAGCAGCGCCAGCACCGCCCCCTCGCGGTTCAGCACCTCGAGCGCCTGCTGGGCCGACGCCCGGTCGGTCACCTGCACCCCGGACGCCGCCAGCCGGCTCGTGAGGGTGCGCTCGGCCGCGGGGTCGTCGCGACCGAGCCAGACCTGCAGGCTGTCGGACGAGGCCGTGGGCACCGACCGCAGCGCGAGGTCGAGGTCGATGACGACGCCGGTGCGGCCGAGACCTGGCACGAACGGCGCCGTCCCGGCGCGCCGCACGCTCACCGGGCCGCCGTCGGCACCGGTGATCGCGACCCGACCGTCGCGCACGGCCGCGCCGGCGCCCGTCAGCGCGGGCAGCGGGTCGGGTGCGTCACCGTGGATCACCCGCGCCGGGAACCCGCCCGGGGTGCTCACCTGCACGGCCAGTGCGCGGCCGGGCGTGACCGTCGACGAGGCGCCACCGGCGTCCGGCACCGCCGGACGCCAGGCGTCGGCCCGCTCGAGCTGGGCGTCGAGCCGTCCCGGCGCTCCCCCCGTCGAGGCGCTGATCGAGCGCACCTTCAGGCTCGCTCGGCCGGTCGTGATGTCGGTGCCCGCGTGCCGCACCGCGAGGCCGACCAGCCGGCACCCAGCGGCGCAGCTGCTCGGCACGGTGCCGCGGTAGGTTCGCTCGCCGACGCGCAGCGCGCCCAGGTCGACCTCCTGCCAGCCGGACGCCGCCTCCACCGTCACCGACAGCACCATCGGGGTGACCGACTCGACCGACAGCACGCTGACGTCGGCCGTCACCGGCCCCGGCCGCAGGACGAACGACGCGGGAAGGCGCGGGCGCAGCACGGCGGCGACGTCCGACGGGCCGCGGCCGGAGAAGCCCAGCACCGCGTCGGCGCGCTCCGCGTCGACGGCGAAGGCTCGCGAGGCGGTGTTGCTGCCGGCCAGCTCCATCACCGCCATGGCGTAGCGGCCGCCTGGGTCGGCGGCCCGGACGGCCTCGAGCACGCGTCCGGGCTCGGGCGCTCGCACCGACAGCACGACGGGCGCCCCGGTCTCGGCGAGGGCCCGCACCTGCCGCTCCCGCGCCGCGACGGTCCAGGCCTGGACGCCGACGAGCAGCAGGCACAGGGCCGCCGTCAGCACGCCCGTCGTCCGGGCGGTGCCGGCGCGCCGCGCGACGCCGGCCCAGCCGACGAGCGCGCCGGGGTGCCCGCGGTCGAGCGCTCGAGCGGCCCGGCGCCGCGACAGCCAGCGCAGGGCGCGGGCGGCCAGCAGCGCGCCCCCGAGCGCGATCATGCCGGGAGCCGCTGAGGCGACCGGTCCCGGCGTCGACCCGCGCGAGACGGCGAGCTGCACGACGCCGGCGGCCACGAGCGCCAGCACGATGCCCTCGACGGCCCCGGCTCGGCGTCCGCGACCCGCGCCCGGCACCCGGCGCAGCAGGTCGGAGACGTGGCCGCGGGCCACCGACCGCGCGGCCACCGCAGCGGCGGCCAGGCCACCGACGACTCCCAGCAGCACCGACGCGATGACGGTCGGGGTCACCCGCAGCTCGATCCCTGGCTCCAGCAGGTGGTCGGCCACGAGGTGCACGACCCACCAGCCCAGCAGCGTGCCGATGGGGGCCGAGAGCAGCAGCAGGACGCTCACCTCGCCCAGCCCGAAGCGCACGGTGCGCGGCGGCGTCAGGCCCCGCAGCTTGGCCAGCCCGAGCTCGGGGGCCCGCTCCTGCGTGGCTGACCCGACCACGTGGGCGAGGATCACCCAGGCGAGCAGCACGAGCTGGAAGGCAGCGAGCGGTGCGGCCACGCGGACGACGTCGCTGCGGCGATTCGACCCCTCGATGAGCGTCGGGAGCTGGCTCGTCACCGCCACCGCGACCTTTCCGAGGTCGGTGGTGACGGCGCCCACGGCGGCGGCGACGCGCGGGCCGTCGTCGAGCCCGACGGCGTGGCCGTCGACCGGCACGTCGACGCTGTACGACTGCACGCCGAGGGCCTTGGCCGCCCCGGGGCCGAGCCAGACCGCGTCGGTGAGCGGCGGCAGCTCGCTCAGCCCGCTGGGCCGCGAGATCGGGTAGTAGCGGAACATCGGCCGGCCGACCCAGTAGTCGTCATCGAGGTCGAACGGCTCGGCGGTGCCGACCACCGTGAGGTGGGCGACCTGCTGCGAACCGTCTGCGCGCTGGACGTCGACCAGGGACGCGGAGAACGTCGAGCCCAGGTGCAGGCCGAGCAGCTTCATGCTGCGCGTGGTCAGCGCGGCCTCGTCAGGGCGGGTGGGGCAGCGCCCGGACGACATCACGAGGTGGTCGCACAGGCCCTCGCGGTCGAGCAGCGGCACCTCCACCTGACCGCCGGCCTGGGGCCCGGCCGTGGGGTCGACCATCGACTCGGTGGTCGACGAGAGCCGGGGCGTGCCGAACACCGGCGGCTTGAGCCGACGCTGCAGGCTGTCGATCGTGCCGCTCGCCGGGAGCGCCACCCGGGCCGCGTTGGCCGACACGTCGGCGTGCACGGCCCGGGCGAAGACGTCCGAGCGCGCGAGCGTGCCGCGCGCGATCGACTCCTCGGCCGCACGGGAGTACAGCGGCGCGACGACGGCCGCCGTCGCGGCGACGACCGCGAGCACCAGCACGACGACAGCGGTGAGGCGGCGGTAGGCGATCCCGCGCAGCGCCAAGCGCAGGCCGACGAAGCGGCCGCGTCCGCCGGGGTGCCTCATCGCGCACCCTCGCGCAGCACGCTGGGCTGGGCCAGCCGCCCGAGGCGCGCGCCCAGCGCAGAGCAGACCCCGGTCAGGACGACGACGCTCACCGCGAGCGCGACGACCACCGACGGCACCCCCGATGCCAGGTCGGGGCGGGGCAGCGCGCGGTCGACGCCACCGCGCGACAGCGTCAACGCAGCCCCCGCGGCGCCGAGCACGGCACCGGCGACCAGCCCGGCGACCGCCACGGCCAGCTGCTCGCGGACGGCCGCCCGACGCACGGTCGCGGCAGGCACGCCCACGACGCGCAGCCCGGCGAGGTCGTGCGCACGGACCCGTCCGCTGGTGGCGACCGCCACCGCCAGCACGCTCGCGGCGAGCAGGAGCGCCACGACGCCCACGACGGTTGCCAGGTGCAGCGACAGGGCCGGCCCACGGGCCCCGGCGGCGTCAGCGACGTCGGCGACGGTGACGCGGTCGAGCACCGGCAGGCCGGCGGCTGACAGGGCGCCCACGAGGGCCGCCTCGCGGCGCGGGTCGTCATCGGCGAGCCAGACCTGCGCCGTGGCGTACGGCGACAGCGCGCCGTCGAGCTCGCCCGCGAGCGGTAACGCGACGAGCACGGCCGGGTCGGGCACGCCGGGCACCCGGCTGACGGTGTCGACCCGGCGCAGGGGTTGGTCTGAGCCGGCCAGGGCCGGGGCGCTGACCAGCTCGTCGGGCTCCGCCGAGGGGTCGGCGACGCCGTAGGACGAGGCGCTGACGCCGGCGGTCGTCAGCGCCGGCAGCGTGACGGGGACGTCCAGACGATGCAGCAGCAGGGTCGCCCCGAAGCTGTGGGCGGTGGCGTGCAAGCCCCCGACGGCGTCGACCTTCGGCTCCTCGACGAACCCGACCGGCGCCCATCCGCGGTCGCCTGCCCGCAGGTCGACCGGCCGTCCGTCGATCGTGGCCCGGCGCAGCACCAGGTCGAGCACGGCCGTGCCGTTGTCGCTGTCGGCGCGCACGAGGGCCACGGCGCGCAGCCGACACCCCTCGGTGCACGGCACGTCGGCCGTGAGCTGATGCGTGCCGGTGGGCAGCGCGCCCAGGTCGACGTCGTGCAGCAGGCCCGCGTCGTCGACCACCGTGGCCACCAGGTGCACCGGCTTCAGCACCCCTTCGGTGGGCGCGGCGCCCGGGCCGGCCTGGTCGGCGCCCGGGGTGTAGGGCGACCACGCGAACGACGCGTCGAGCGCCAGCCGGCGCCCGCTGAGCTCCACCGGTGCGGCGCCCGAGGCGGTGAGGGCGTCGAGGTCGCGGGCGCCTGCGCCTGGCTGCCCGCTGTCGTCCCAGAGGGCGACGGCGGCGAATCGCGCCGGGTCGACCGCCACCGTGGAGGTGCCCGTGCCGGACGCCGGACGCGCCGTCACCACCGCGGCGGCGTAGCGACCCGACGGGTCGGCGTGCGCGACCGCCCGCTCCAGCGCCCGGGGCGCGGCGGCACCCACCGTGAGCACCACGGGCGCGCCGACGCTGCGCTCTGCCGCGACCTCTCGCTGGTGCGCACCCACGGCGGTCGCCGCCGCGGCGAACACCAGCAGGGCCACGGCGACGGTCTCGATGGCCACCAGGCGGCGCAACGCGGGTCGACGCGAGACCGCCAGGCAGGCCAGGGCGCTGGAGATGCGGCCTGACGCCAGCAGACGCCTGCCCGCCGCCCCGGCCACCGGCACGACGACCTGCGAGAGCAGCAGGCCTCCGGCCAGTGCGAGCAGCCCGGGTGCGATGAGCGCGGTGGGCGAGTCGGCGCTCTCACTGAGCAGCGTCACGAGACCGGCCACGCTCAGCGCCACCACGGCTCCGTCGGCCACCCCGGCGCGTAGCGCGTTGCTGCGCGGAGGCACGCTGCGCAGCAACGACACGAGTGGTTCGCGCACCGTCGGCACCGCGGTCACCGTCACGGCCACGAGCGCCATGAGCGCGCACCCCAGCACCGCGACGCCCAGCGGCCACTGCAGGGGTACGGGCACACCCGGCTCGAGCCAGACCCGCGCGGCCACCCGGGCGAGCAGCCAGCCGACCACCCCGCCCACCACGCAACCGGCCAGGACGACGGCGCCGAGGTCGCGCACGAGCATGCGCGCCGCCCTCGCGGGCAGCTGGCCGCGCAGCCGCGCCAGCGCCACCTCCGGACGCCGCTGCTCGGTGGTCGCCGCCGCGACGTAGCCCAGCACCACGAGCGCCAGGAGCACGCCTTGCAGCGCCAGCAGGGGCAACGGCGTCGAGGCCCGCTCACGCTGCGCGGCCGCCTGGTCGAGCAAGGCACCGAGCTGGCTGCTGCTGCGTGCCCCGAGAGCCGACCCCGTGCGCTGCAGCGCCGCGAGATCGGCCCGCGCCGTGGGTACACGTTCCATCGTCAGTCGTCGCACATTGAGCGGGACGTCGACGCTGACCGCCACCGACTGCCAGGTGCCGGCCTGCAGCGTCGAGGCGTCGACCAGCACGGCCTCGCCGGCGGTGATGTCGCTCGAGCCGGGCGCGCCGGCGGCCAGCCTGCGTCCGAACCAGAACGTGTCGACGTCGCGCACCTGGTCGTAGACGCCGACCACGCGCAGCCCGGTGAGCCCGGGACGGCTGGCTCCGCTGGTGACGGAGGCGTCGTCGACGTCGAGGCGTTGCCCGACCCGCAGGCCGGCCGCCGCCGCCGTGGCGCGCGAGACCATTACCTCCCTGGCGGCCGAGGGGCACGAGCCCTCGGCCACGTGGACGTGGGCGCAGGCGCCGTCGCGGGCGATCACCGGCACCAGCACCCGGCGCTCGCTCGGCCCGACGAGCCCGTTGGCCGCGACGAGCGTGAGCGGCGTCGACCACGTGGGCCGGTCGACCTGCGGCTGCAGTCGCTGCAGCAGCTCGGACGGGCTCGCCGGTTCCGCGCCCTCGACGGTCATGCTCACGCCCCGCGCTGCGGCTGGGGCCTCGCGCAGCAGCGTGCGCTGCACGGACTCCCCCACCGCCCGGGCGTAGGCGAGGCCGAGCACGGCCGTCAGCGCCAGCACGCCCGAGAGCGCCCCCACCAGGACGGCCTGGCCCGGCTGGGACCGCAGCCGGGCCGTCGTCAGTCCCGTCACCGGGCCAACCTAGTGAGTCGGCCTCAGTCGCCCGCCGTCGGCGGCGCCTTCGTGACGGCATCGTGACCCGTTCGTGGCCCCGGCCTGACCCACCGCTCCTCGATCGTGCCCGTGCCCGGGTGCGGCTTCTCGCGGCCGTCGGGCGCGAAGCCGTGGCGGGTGTAGAACGCGCAGGCCCGGTCGTTGCCCCGCAGCACCCACAGGCTCACCGGGCCGTCGATGCCCGCAGCCGCGAGCGTGTCGGTGAACAGCCGGTCGGCGAGCCCGGTGCCGTGGTGGGCGGCCAAGATGTTGATGAAGTAGAGCTCGTGCGCCGGCTCCGCCGGCTCGTCGCGCGAGGGCCCGGCGCCGGCGAAGCCCACCAGCTCGCCGTCGGCGGTCGCCACCAGGGTCACGGCGTCCGACGGCTCCTCGCACCGCTGCGCGAACCACGCGCTCGAGCGCTCAGGCGACAGCCCGGCGAGGAAGTCGGCCGGCATGAGCCCGGCGTAGGCCTCGCGCCAGACCTGGATGTGCACGCGCCCGAACCCATCGGCGTCCTCCAGCCGCGCGGAGCGGACGTCGTATGCCGTCATGCTCAGTCAGTCGTGGTCGGCGTGCGTGATCGCCGCCTCGAGCCGGTCGAGCTTGGCCTGCATCTCGCCGGTGCGGCCAGGGCGGATGTCGGCCTTGAGCACCAGCGAGACGCGCTCGCCGTGGCGGCCGACGGCCTCACAGGCCCGCTTGACGACGTCCAGGCACTCGTCCCACTCACCCTCGATGGTGGTGAACATCGAGTCGGTGCGGTTCGGCAGCCCGGACTCGCGGACGACGCGCACGGCGTCGGCGACGGCGGCGGACACCGAGTCACCGGTGCCGGAGGGAGCGACGGAGAAGGCGATCAGCATGCTGCCACGCTAGCCCTCACGCCGGCCCATCACGCGTCGTCCCACCGGAACAGCCGTGCGCCGAGGGCCGTGAGCACCAGCGCGAAGCCGAGCAGGATCAGGCACGGCGTGATGATCTGGCTGAAGCCCTGCCCGCGCGCCAGCACGTCGATCATGGCGTCGTTCATGTGCCGCAACGGGAGCAGGTTGCTCACCGCCTGCAGCCAGCTGGGGGCGGCCGAGATGTCGAAGAAGGTGCCCGACAGGAAGGCCATCGGCAGCACGATGAAGTTGGCCATCGCGCTAGCGGCCTCATCGGTCTTGGCCACCGAGCCGACGAACAGCCCGATCGACAGGAAGGCCAGAGTTCCGCACAGCAGCAGCGGCGCGGCGAGCCACCAGCTGCCGGCGAGCTGCAGCCCGAACGGCGGCGTGAGCGCGATCGCGATGTACAGCGCCGCCTGCACGAAGGCGACGACGACGCTGACGCCCACGCGTGCGGCCACCACCGACCACACGGGCGCGGGTGAGAGGCGCACGCGGCGCAGCAGCTGCTTGCGCCGCCAGCTCACGATCGTGAGCGCCGCGCCGAACGCGGCGGACGTCGCCACGCCCCACGACAGGATGCCGCCGGTGATGAACTGGATGGGCTTCAGCGAGTCGTCCTCGACGCGGCTGGCGTCGAGCGTGAGCTTCGGTGGCTGGCCGGTGGCCGCGACGTTCGCGCGGTCGACCACCGCGCCGAGGATCCCCTGCACCGTGGCGGCCTTCACCGGGTCGCTCTGCGCGTAGCGCAGCACCAGCCGGTCACCCTCCTGCGCGACGACCGCCGGCACGTCGCCGTTGCGGACGGCCGCGATCCCGGCGTCGAGCGTGGGATACCGCTTGGCCTTCAGGACGCTCGACGGCAGCTGCTGCACCAGGGCGCCGTCGCCCACGACGCCGATGGTCGTGGGGCTCGAACCCTGGTTGTTGAACACCAGACCGAACACCACGAGGAACATCAGCGGGAAGAAGAAGGTGAAGAACAGCGCCATGCGGTCGCGGAAGAAGCTGCGCAGCATGGCCCGCGCGAGCGTCGTGAACGACGACCAGCCCGAGGCCGAGTACTGCCGGCGGGCTGCGGCCGCCTGCTGCGGCTCGCTTCGCAGCGTGGTGCTCATGCGCGGTACTCCCGTCCAGTGAGGTGCAGGAAGACGTCCTCGAGGGTGGCCGTGCGCACGCTGACGCCGTCGAGGCGGTCGCGCTCGGCCAAGGCCTGGAGCAGGACGGCGGGGCGCTTGGTCGACATCACGAGCTCCCCCTCCCCTGCCATCACGACGTCGGCGCCCGGCATCGAGCGGGCTTCGGCCTCGCTGAGGACGCCGTCGGGCAGGGCCACGCGGGTGTCGGCGTGCAGGTCGCGCACCAGGGCGGCCGGGGTGTCCATCGCCAGGATGCGGCCGGCGTCCATGATGGCCACGCGGTCGCAGAGGATCTCGGCCTCGTCGAGGTAGTGCGTGGTGTAGACGACCGTGGTGCCGCGGGACTGGATCTCGCGCAGGACGTCCCACAGGTTGCGGCGGGCCTGCGGGTCGAGCGCGGCCGTCGGCTCGTCGAAGAACACCAGCTCGGGGTCGTGCACCAGCGCGCAGGCGATCGACAGGCGCTGGCGCTGGCCGCCGGAGAGCTTGTCCTCGCGCGTCGTGGCCTTGTCGGCGAGACCCACGAGATCGAGCATCTCGTCGATGCGCTGGCGGTCGACGCCGTAGAGCGACCCGAAGGTCTCGAGCTGCTCGCGCGCCGTGAGCTTCTCGAAGAACGCCGACGCCTGCAGCTGCACGCCCATGCGCGGCAGCAGGCGCGGGTTGCGCGGCCACGGCGACTCGCCGAGCAGGCGCACGGAGCCGGCGTCCGGCTCGCGCAGGCCCTCGACCATCTCGAGCGTCGTCGTCTTGCCCGCGCCGTTGGGCCCGAGAATCCCGAAGAACTCACCGCGCCGGACCTCGAAGGACACACCGTCGACGGCGACCAGGTCGCCGTAGCGCTTCACCAGGCCCTCGACCTGGATCGTGGTGTCCTCACCGGCCGGTAGCGGACGTGCTGCATCCACCCCGAGTGTCGTCACGGCGCCGACCCTACGCCGGGTCGCGGCCTCTGCGCCTCACCCTTTGCAGGAGCAAGCTCCTGGTCCCTCGGCCCTCAGGCGGTGACGGCGTCCACGAGGGTGTCGGCCGCGGCGTAGGGGTCGGTGCGACCGTCGACGACGTCGGCCGCGAGCGCGTCGAGGCCGGTGCCGTGCCGCAGGTCACCCATCCGCTCGCGCAGCACCACCATGGCGATCGCCTCCACCTCGTCGGCGGCGCGCCGCAGCCGGCGCTCGCGCAGGTGGCCGGTGGACTCCAGCCAGTCCCGGTGCTTGTCGATGGCGGCGAGCAGGTCGTCGATCCCCTCCTCGCGGGCGGCGACGGTCTTGACGACCGACGGCCGCCAGTCGCCCGGCGAGCGCGCCTCGGCGAGGGAGATCATGTGCCGGATGTCGCGCACCGTGGTGTCGGCGCCGTCGCGGTCGGCCTTGTTGACGACGAAGACGTCGCCCACCTCGAGGATGCCGGCCTTGGCGGCCTGGATGCCGTCACCCATCCCGGGCGCCAGCAGCACGAGCGTGGTGTCGGCCATGCCGGCGATCTCGACCTCGCTCTGCCCGACACCCACGGTCTCCACGAGCACGACGTCGCAGCCAGCGGCGTCGAGCACGCGCAGCGCCTGAGGCGTGGCCCACGACAGGCCGCCGAGGTGGCCCCGGCTGGCCATCGAGCGGATGTACACGCCGGGGTCGAGCGCGTGGTCCTGCATGCGCACCCGGTCGCCCAGCAGGGCGCCGCCCGAGAAGGGTGACGACGGGTCGACGGCCAGCACGCCGACGCGAAGGTCCCTGTGCCGCAACGCCTTCACCAGTGCCGACGTCGACGTCGACTTGCCCACGCCCGGGCTGCCGGTGATCCCGATGACGTGAGCGTTCCCGGTGTGAGGCGCGAGCGCGGCCATCACCTCGCGCAGCGCGGGATGGGCGTCCTCGACGAGTGAGATCAGGCGCGCGACGGCACGCGGACGCCCCTCGCGAGCCTGCTCGACCAGCGAGGGGACGTCGACGGCGCGGGCCACGCCGGGCGTCAGGCCTTCGGGACGCGCACGATCAGCGCGTCCCCCTGGCCGCCACCACCGCACAGGGCGGCCGCGCCGACTCCCCCGCCGCGCCGCTTGAGCTCGAGCGCGAGGTGCAGCGCGATGCGGGCGCCGGACATGCCGATCGGGTGGCCCATGGCGATCGCGCCGCCGTTGACGTTGACGATGTCGGCGTCGAGGCCGAGCTCGCGCGTCGAGGCCAGGCCGACGGCCGCGAACGCCTCGTTGATCTCGACGAGGTCGAGGTCGGACGGCGCGATGCCCTCCTTCTCGCACGCCACCGTGATGGCGCGCGCCGGCTGGCTCTGCAACGTCGAGTCGGGCCCGGCGACGACGCCGTGCGCGCCGATCTCCGCGATCCACGTGAGGCCCAGCTCCTCGGCCTTGGCCTTGCTCATCACGACCACCGCGGCGGCGCCGTCCGAGATCTGGCTGGCCGAGCCGGCCGTGATGGTGCCGTCCTTGCGGAACGCCGGACGCAGGCGCGACAGCGACTCCACGGTGGTGTCGGCGCGCACGCCCTCGTCGTCCTTGAAGACGATCGGGTCGCCCTTGCGCTGCGGGATCTCGACCGCGACGACCTCGTCGTCGAAGACGCCGTTCTTCCAGGCCTGGGCAGCCAGCTGGTGGCTGCGGGCGCTGAAGGCGTCCTGCTCCTCGCGGGTGAACTCGTTGTCGGCGGTGTTGGCCGACTCGGTGAGGTTGCCCATGGCCTGGTCGGTGAAGGCGTCCCACAGGCCGTCGTAGGCCATGTGGTCGCGCACCGTGACGTCGCCGTACTTGTAACCCTCACGCGACTTGGGCAGCAGGTGCGGCGCCTGGCTCATCGACTCCTGGCCGCCGGCGACCACGACGTCGAACTCGCCCGCGCGGATCAGCTGGTCGGCCAGCGCGATGGCGTCGATGCCGCTGAGGCACACCTTGTTGATGGTCAGCGCCGGGACGGTCATGGGGATGCCCGCCTTCGCTGCGGCCTGACGGGCGGGGATCTGGCCCGCCCCGGCGGTGAGCACCTGACCCATGATCACGTACTGCACCTGCTCGGGGGCGACCCCGGACTTGTCCAGGGCGCCCTTGATGGCGAACCCGCCGAGATCGGCGGCGCTGAACCCGGACAGCGACCCGAGCAGGCGGCCCATCGGCGTCCGGGCCCCACCGACGATGACGGATGTACGGGCATCGGGCTGTGCAGGCACGGGAACCTCCGAAGATCACGGGACGGACGCCGGTGTCGGTCCGCCGTCCAGCCTAGGACCACCACCGCCGCCCTCGCGACGTGGCCGTCATCACGCCGGCACGGCCGTGCCGCGAGCCGCGGTGACGCCTAACCTGCCACGCATGACGACCACGCCCGACCCGCTGTTCACCGCCATCGACCACGTCGGCGTCGCCGTCGCCGACCTCGACGCCGCCATCGCGTTCTACCGCGACAGCCTCGGACTGCAGCTGCAGCACGAGGAGGTCAACGAGGAGCAGGGCGTGCGCGAGGCGATGATGGCGGTCGGCGACTCCGGCTCGTGCGTGCAGCTGCTCGCCCCCCTCACACCGGACTCGACCATCGCGAAGTTCCTCGACCGCAACGGCCCCGGGATCCAGCAGGTCGCCTACCGCGTGGCCGACGTCGCCGCGGTGAGCGCCACGTTGCGCGAGCGCGGGCTGCGGCTGCTGTACGACGAGCCCCGCCGCGGCACGGCGGGCAGCCGGGTCAACTTCGTGCACCCCAAGGACGCCGGTGGCGTTCTCGTCGAGCTCGTGGAGCCCGCCGCCGCCCACTGACTCTCCACTTGTGACGACTTTCCGACCCTTCCCGCGGCGAGAAGGGTCGCAAGCTCGTCACAAGTCGTCGGGGCAGGGCCGTGTCGTCGATCACAACGGGCGTTCTGGGCCTCCCGCTGGAGGTGACTCGTCAGTAACCTCGGGGCACCTCAGGCACCATCTCGCGACCGAGCCGTGCGCAGCCCGCCCCGGCCAGCCCCTGGAGGACCGCCGTGAACGACGCCTCGCAGCAGATCCTGGACGCCATCACCGCCGGCGACACCAGCCCCGAGGGCTTCGCCGCCCTCGAGCTGCCCGACCACTACCGCGCCGTCACGGTGCACAAGGACGACGTCGACATGTTCGACGGCGTGCCGTCCGCGGAGAAGGACCCACGCAAGAGCCTGCACGTCGAGGAGGTTCCGCTGCCCGATCTCGCCCCCGGCGAGGCGCTGGTGGCCGTGATGGCCTCGGCCATCAACTACAACACCGTGTGGACGTCGATCTTCGAGCCGGTGTCGACGTTCGGGTTCCTCGAGCGCTACGGCCGCACGTCGCCGCTCGCCAAGCGGCACGACCTGCCGTACCACGTGGTCGGTTCGGACCTCGCGGGCGTCGTCCTGCGCACCGGGGCGGGCGTGCACAGCTGGAAGCCGGGGGCGGAGGTGGTCGCCCACTGCCTGTCGGTCGAGCTCGAGCACCCCGACGGCCACAACGACACGATGCTCGACCCCGAGCAGCGCATCTGGGGCTTCGAGACGAACTTCGGCGGCCTCGCGCACCTGGCGATCGTCAAGGCCAACCAGCTCATGCCGAAGCCCGGCCACCTGTCGTGGGAGGAGGCCGCCTCGCCCGGCCTGGTGAACTCCACCGCCTACCGGCAGCTGATCTCCAAGAACGGCGCCGGCCTCAAGCTCGGCGACACGGTGCTGATCTGGGGTGCGTCGGGCGGCTTGGGCTCGTACGCCACGCAGATGGCGCTGGCCGCCGGCGCGACGCCGGTGTGCGTCGTGTCGAGCGACGACAAGGCCGACATCTGCCGCGCGATGGGCGCCGAGCTCGTCATCGACCGGCGCGCCGAGGGCTTCAAGTTCTGGAAGGACGAGACGACCCAGGACCCCAAGGAGTGGCGCCGCTTCGGTGCGCGCATCCGCGAGCTCACCGGTGGTCGCGACGTCGACATCGTCTTCGAGCACCCCGGTCGAGAGACCTTCGGCGCCAGCGTGTTCGCGGCGCGCAAGGGCGGCACCATCGTCACCTGCGCGTCGACGTCCGGATACATGCACGAGTACGACAACCGCTATCTGTGGATGAACCTCAAGCGCATCATCGGGTCGCACTTCGCGAACTACCGCGAGGCGTGGGAGGCCAACGACCTCATCAACCGCGGGCTCATCCACCCCACCCTGTCGCGCGTGTACTCGCTGGACGACGTCGGTCAGGCCGCGTACGACGTCCACCAGAACCTCCACCAGGGCAAGGTGGGCGTGCTCTGTCTGGCCCCGGAGGAGGGACTCGGGGTGCGCGACACGGCCAAGCGCGAGGCGCTGCTGCCGCTCCTCAACCGGTTCCGCGACGTCTGAGCCCCTAGGCTCCACCTCGAGAGGAGCCACATGGACGACAGCACGACCGAGCCATCCGGCGTCCGCGAGGACGACCCAGAGCAGGACGACGCGACCGAGCAGCGCGTCGAGGACCGTCGCGAACGACAGCAGGAGGCTGCGGCCGAGGCGGCCGCCTCTCTCGGGCGTCCTGGGCGTCCCCTGAACCGCCAGTCGCCGTTCTTCGTCGGGTTCGTCGGCGCTATCGGCGTGCTGTTCGCCTGGGGGCTGCTGCACGTGGTGACGCAGCTGTCGTCGGTGCTGCTGCTCATCGTCGTCGCCCTGTTCTTGGCGCTCGGGCTCGACCCGGTCGTCCAGTGGCTGCAGGCGCGCGGGTTGCGGCGTGGCTACGCGGCTGCGGTGGTGTTCCTCGGGGTGATCCTGGTGTTCGTCGGGATCATCGCGCTCGTCGTGCCCCCGGTGGTCAACGAGGCCGGTCAGCTCCTCGACCAGGCACCCGACTTCGTCGACAACCTGCTGAAGAACCACACCCTGCGCGACCTCGACAAGCAGTACGGCCTCATCACGCGCGTGCAGGAGGAGCTGCGCAAGCGCGCCACCGACCAGTCGCTGTGGACGTCGGTGTTCGGCGGCGTACTCGGTGCCGGCAAGGCCGTGGTGGGCGGACTGTTCAGCGCCTTCACGGTGCTGGTGCTCACGCTGTACTTCACGGCGTCGTTGCCGACGGTGAAGGCCTCGGTCTACCGCATGGTGCCGCGCAGCCGTCGCCAGCGCGTGAGCTTCCTGTCCGAGGAGATCAGCCGCCGCGTCGGTGGCTACTTCCTCGGCCAGATCGCGGTGGCGACCCTCAACGGCATCTTCAGCTACATCATGATGACCATCGTCGGGATCCCGTACGCAGCCGTGCTCGCCGTGAGCGTCGGCGTCCTCGGCCTCATCCCGATGGTGGGTGCGACGCTCGGCGCGGTGCTGGTGCTGATCGTCGCGCTCTTCCAGTCCGGGACGGCGGCGCTCATCGTGGCGGTGTACTACGTGATCTACCAGCAGGTGGAGAACTACGTGCTGTCCCCTCGGATCATGCAGCGCACGGTCGCCGTGCCCGGTGCGGTGACGGTGGTGGCGGCGCTCGCCGGTGGCACGCTGCTCGGCATCGTCGGCGCGCTCATGGCGATCCCCGTGGCCGCCGGCCTGCTGCTGCTGTACCAGGAGGTGCTGCTGCCGCGTCAGCAGCAGACCTGACCGCTGCCGGGCTCAGTCGGCGTGCAGGGCCGTGCCGAGGGGGCCGTCCCAGGTGTGCGGGAGCGGCGCCCGACCGGGGGCCACGCGGGAGACGATCTCGTCGAGCGCGCGGCGCACGTACGGCTCCCCCACCCACAGGTGCTTGCCGCCCTCGACGGCGACGACCTCGGCCTGTGGGATGGCCGCGAACCGCTCCCGCGCCTCGTCGGGACGCAGGTAGTCGTCGAGCTCGGGCACCAGCGCCACGACCGGCTTGCCCGAGTCGGCCCACCGCTGCAGGTCCTCGGGCGCGGAGTAGCGCAGCGGAGGGCTCAGCAGGATCGCGCCCTCGACCGCAGGGTCGCAGCCGTGCATGAGCGCGAGGTCGGTGCCGAAGCTCCAGCCGACGAGCCAGGGGCGCGGCAGCTCGCGGAACTCCGCCAGCTCGATGGCCGCCGCGACGTCGTAGCGCTCGGCGTCCGCGCCGTCGAACGCGCCCTCGCTGGTGCCGCGCGGGCTCGAGGTGCCGCGGGTGTTGAACCGGAGCACCGCGATGTCCGCCAGCGCCGGCAACCGGTAGGAGGCCTTGCGGTACACGTGCGAGTCCATGAAGCCGCCGTGGGTCGGCAGCGGGTGGAGCGTGACGAGCGTGGCGACGGGGTCGTTGTGCTCAGGCAGTGCCAGCTCACCGACGAGGGTGAGCCCGTCGGCGGTGTGCAGCTCGATGTCCTCGCGTCGCGCGGGCAGCACGGTGTTGGCGCGGATCATGTTCGGGCGGAAGGTGCGCGGGTCGTCGCTCATCGGGTTCAGGGTATCGAGCGGTGAGGGACGTCGCCCCGCGCGTACCGTTCGGTGCATGCGCATCCTGCACGCCGCTCTGCCCGATGACTGGTCGCGGGCGCGACTCGACGGCAGCTACGACGTCTCGACCCGCGGCCGCACGCTCGTCGACGAGGGGTTCATCCACGCCTCGACGTTGCAGCAGCTGCCCGGGGTGCTCGACCGCTTCTACGCCGACGTCCCCGCCGTGGACGTGCTGGTGATCGACCTCGACCGGCTCGAACACGAGGGCGCGCAGGTGTTGTGGGAGGACGTGCCGGGAGCGGACGACGGTCCGTACCCCCACGTGTACGGCGTGATCCCCGCGCAGACCGTGGTCGAGGTCGTGCGCCTCGAGCACTCCCCCGGCGAGCCGTGGGCGGTGCCGCACATCGCCGACGTGGCGGAGGTCGACGCCAGCGACTGAGCGGCGTTGGGCTCAGAAGATGACGAGGTGACCGAGCAGACCCGGTGCCGGGGCCCGGCCAGAGAGGGCACGGCAGAACTCGACGGCGTCGAGCTCGATCCGCTCCCCCTCGGCACCGACGACGAAGCGGCCGCCGTCCGGCCCGGTCAGCGTGAGGTCCACCGGCTGCCCGTGCCGGCGTGCCCACTCCCGGACGACGTCGGCGACGATCCGGGCGTTCACCGGGGCGCAGCGATCGAGTCTGCGGCCGGTCGCACGGGCGATGTCGTGGCTGTGCATCCACACGTCGCGCGTGTAGACGACGTCGACGAGGTGCCCGAGCTGCAGCCGCGGTGGCATGCCGGCCGACGAGCCCGACTGGGCGATGGGGACGCTGACCCGGCGCAGCGGCCGCGGGAGCCGCATGCGGCCGGCGACCGCTCGCGGGGCGAGCGCCGTCAGCCTGCTCACGCGCTCGGCCGGGGTGAGGCGGCGATGCTCGCTGACCTGCAACGCGTTGACGGCGTCGAGCGGGTTGTCGGAGTGCTCCTTGCGGTGGCGGCCGCCCCAGGCCTGCTGGCGCAGGTTCTGGCGCAGGGACGCGTTGGCCTCCGCAGCGCCGATCAGGTGCCCCACCACGTCCGCGACGGACCAGCCGGGGCAGTCCGTGACCGCCTGCCACTCCTCGGCGTCCAGCGAGCGCAGCAGGGTGAGCAGCTGGTCGTAGGCGGCCAGCGCGACCGGAGCCGCATCACTGCTCCTGGTGATCGGCGAGATCTGCGAGACGTCGCTCGTGGCCGTGGTCATCCTGGCTCCATTCCCTAACAGCGTTAGGCAAGAGTCGCGCCGCGCCGGTACCGTGTCAAGGGTGCAGCCCACCCAGCCCGCCCAGCCCACCCAGCCCGCCCAGCCCGCCCATCCCGCCAAGCCCGCCGAGCCCGCCGAGCGCTCAGCCCCCACCCGGGACGAGCGGCGCGAGCGCATCCGGCGCGCCATCGTCGACGCTGCCTGGCAGCTCTCTCGCGAGCGCGGCCTCGCCGGCTGGGGCCTGCGGGATCTCGGGACGCAGGTCGGGATGCGGGCACCGTCGCTGTACGTCTACTTCGCGAGCAAGAACGCGTTGTACGACGAGATGTACGCCCAGGGCTATCGCGAGCTGCGGGCGGCCTACCAGTCCCTGCTCGTCGAGGACCTGGCCGACGAGGAGCGGCTGCGCGCGGGAGCGCGAGTCTTCTTCGACTTCGCCGTGGCCGACTCGGCGCGGCTCCAGCTGCTGTTCCTGCCGGTGATCCCGTCGTTCGTCCCGTCACAGGTGTCCTACGCCCTGGCCGGCGAGGTGCTCACCGAGCTGTCGCGGGCCCTGCAGGCCGTCGGGGTCACCGACCCGGTGGCGCTGGACCTCTGGACGGCGATGCTCACCGGTCTGGCGACGCAACAGGTCAGCAACGACCCCGGAGGCCACCGCTGGGCCGACGTCGTCGACCGGGCCGTCGACCTGCTGCTGGCAGGGAGTCGCACCTAGCCGGCCGGGCGCCGAGCCGGACGTCAGCGCCCGGGTCGGCGGCGTTCGCGAGCCGCCCAGCACGGCGTGTGCCAGTGCCGCCGGTCACCCAGCGCGGCGTCGTCGCTGCGCGGGCCGTCGGCCGGCCACGCCACGACGTGCGGGACGCCGGCCCGCACCTCCTGGTCGCAGCCCGGGCACCGGTAGGACTTGCCCGCCGCCGCGCCGCTCACCGGCCGGACGAACCACTCGCCGTCCGACGAGACCTGCCGACGCGCCGAGCCCGACAGCGCGCGGCCGAGGTCGAGCTCGACCTGGTCGCGACGCCGTCGGTTGGCTCGAGGCACAGCTCAAGCGTAGGTGCGGAAGCCGCGGCCGACCTTGCGCCCGAGGTAGCCGGCCGTCACGAGCTGCTCCAGCAACGGCGCCGGCGCGTACCCGCGCTCGCGGAACTCCAGGTAGAGCTGGCGCTGGATCGCGAGCGAGACGTCGAGCCCCACGACATCGAGCAGCTCGAACGGACCCATCGGGTACCCGCAGCCGGTCTTCATCGCGGTGTCGATGTCGTCGGCGCCTGCGTAGTGCGCCTCGAGCATCTTCACGGCGTCGTTGAGGTACGGGAACAGCAACGCGTTGACGATGAACCCGGCGCGGTCACCGCAGGTGACCGGATGCTTGCCGAGGCGTCGGCAGACGTCGGTGACCGTGGCGACGACGTCGTCGGCGGTGGAGACGGTGTGCACGACCTCGACGAGCTTCATGACGGGCGCCGGGTTGAAGAAGTGCATGCCCACCACGTCGCGTGCCCGCTGCGTGGCCGCCGCGCACTCGACCACCGGCAGCGACGACGTGGTCGTCGCCAAGATGGCGCCCGGCTTGCAGATCTCGTCGAGGTTCTCGAACAACGCCTGCTTGACGCTGAGCTCCTCGACGACCGCCTCGACCACGAGGTCGCACGACGCGAGGTCCTCCAACCGGGTCGAGCCGGTGACCCGGGCGAGCGCGGCCCGACGATCGTCGTCCGACAGCTTGCCGCGCTGCACGGCCTTCTCCAGGCTCTTGCCGATCGCCGCGGTCACGGCCGCGACCTTCTCGCTGCCCCGGGCCACGAAGACGACGTCGTAGCCGCCCTTGGCGAAGACCTCGATGATGCCGGTGGCCATCGTGCCCGACCCCACGACACCCACGCGCGACACCGGACGCAGGGCCTCGTGCTCCCCGGCCTCGGCCGCGGGCGTGAGGCCGTCGTCCACGACCTGGCTCGAGCCGGGCTCGGCGTAGGTGTAGAAGCCGCGACCGCTCTTGCGACCCTTCAGACCCGCGGTGACCATCTGCTTGATGAGCGGGCTGGGCGCGTGCAGCCGCTCGCGCCCCTGCTTGTACATCGTGTCGAGGATCTCGTAGGCGGTGTCGAGGCCGATCAGGTCCATCAGCGCGAGCGGGCCCATCGGCAGGCCGCAGCCGAGCTGCATCGCGGCGTCGATGTCCTCGCGCGTGGCGTAGCGCGACTCGTACATCGACACCGCGTGGTTGAGGTAGCCGAACAGCAGCGCGTTGGCGATGAAGCCCGCCTTGTCGCCGACGACCACCGGCATCTTGCCGAGACGTGCGGCGAGCGCCTTGACGTCCTCGACGACGGCGTCCTCGGTGACCACCGTGCGGATCACCTCGACGAAGCGCAGCACGGGTGCAGGGTTGAAGAAGTGCATGCCGACGACGCGCCGAGGGTTGTGCGTCGACACCGAGATCTCGGTCACCGACAGGCTGGAGGTGTTGGTGGCCAGGATCGTGTCGGGCCGCACGATCGAGTCGAGCTTGCCGAAGATCTCGCGCTTGAGGTCCAGGTGCTCGGGCACAGCCTCGACCACCAGGTCGCAGTCGGCGAGGTCGTCCAGGCTGCCGGCGAACCGCACGCGGCCGATGAGCTCGGCCTGCTCCGCCTCGGTGAGCTTGCCGCGGGCCACGGCCCGGGCGGTGGAGTGCTCGAGGTGGGCGCGACCGCGGTCGAGGCCGGCCGCGTCGACCTCGACCGCGCAGACCCGCAGGCCGTTGCGCGCGAAGACCTCGACGATCCCAGCGCCCATCGTGCCGAGTCCCACCACACCGATCGTGCTCAGCTCACGCGCCATCGCGTCCGTGCCTCCGCGTCGTCTGTCCATGTCGTCTGTCCATGTCGTCTTGACGGGTCGTCTTGACGTGCCGTCGTGACGTTCCGTCGCAGTCGTCCGCCTCGTTCGGCGGCGCTGCCCAGAGCATCCTCGCAGAGCGCGGACCTCACTCCCACACCTCGTGACGTACACCACCCACCTCGCGTGGGCCATGCTGTCCCGATGACGAGTCCCGGGCAGACCCGGCCCGACCGGGACGCCGGCCGGCGGCGACTGCCGCGCTGGGTCACCGTGGTGCTGGTGCTGCTGATCGTCCTGCTCCTCGCGGCGCTCGCCGCGTTCGGCCTGTTCGTGTGGGCGTTCTCCGGCGGCTGGGACGGCCTGCGGCCGCAGGCCGAGCCGACCGACCGCGACGTCGTGACGGCCCGGTCGACGGCACGCGGCGCGCTCAGCGCCTTGACGGCCGACGTGCTGCGCGACGTGCCCGGCACCGAGCTGGCCCGCGTGCGCTTCGACCAGTGCGAGCACGGGCAGAACAACTGGAAGATCCACGACGGCTACACCCTGCGCTGCGAGCTGACCGACTCGCTCGTCCTGCGCCCCGCCGCGCCGGACGTCGCCTCGGTGGCCGGGCGGCTCGACGCGGCGCTGCGGCACGACGGGTGGGCCCAGGCCGGGTCCCGGAACGAGATGACGCAGCCGGCCGACGCAGGCGCCAGCTACCTGCTCACGACGCGCACTGGCAGCTACTACCGCACGCGTGACCTGCCCCAGGAGCTGTCGGTCACCGTCACGGTGCGCCGCGACCCGCCGGGGGTGAGTGCGCTGCCCTACGACCCGTCGGTGCCGGTCGAGGGTGACGTCGAGGCCTACCGCCGCGCCCTGCAGGGCCCGGATCGCACCGCGAGCGGCGTCCCGGGAACGGCCCCGGTGCCGCGGGTCGTCGTCCGCGCCTCGGTGCGGTACTTCGAGGACGACCGCTGACGGAGGCTAGGCTGCCCCGGTGCGCCTGGTCATCGCCCGCTGCTCGGTCGACTACGTCGGCCGCCTCACCGCCCACCTTCCGCTCGCGACGCGGCTGCTGCTGGTCAAGGCCGACGGCAGCGTGCTGGTGCACTCCGACGGCGGCTCGTACAAGCCGCTCAACTGGATGAGCCCGCCGTGCACGCTCGCAGTCGGGGAGCCGTCGCAGACCGATCGCACCCAGGGCGTCGAGCTGCTGTGGACCGTGCAGCACACCAAGACCGGCGACTCCCTGCAGATTCGGATCCACGAGGTGCTGCACGACTCGGCGCACGAGCTGGGCATCGACCCGGGTCTGGTCAAGGACGGCGTCGAGGCGCACCTGCAGCGGCTGCTCGCCGAGCAGATCCACACGCTGGGCGAGGGCTACACGCTCGTGCGGCGCGAGTACATGACGGCGATCGGGCCGGTCGACATCCTGTGCCGCGACGGCTCGGGTGGCGCGGTCGCCGTCGAGATCAAGCGTCGCGGCGAGATCGACGGCGTCGAGCAGCTGACCCGTTACCTCGAGCTCATGAACCGCGACCCTCTGCTGGCCCCGGTGACCGGCGTCTTCGCGGCCCAGGAGATCAAGCCGCAGGCGCGCACTCTCGCGACCGACCGGGGAATCCGCTGCGTCACCCTGGACTACGCGGCCCTGCGCGGGTTGGACGACGTCGGCTCCCGGCTCTTCTGAACGCGTGCATGGCCGGCGCCGGGCCGGGGTACGTTCGGCCACATGACCGACAACGGCCCACGGCGCCGTGACGACCGCGGCGAGTCGCACGACGAGCGCATGGACCGCAACTGGAACGAGCTGCTCCAGGAGCTGCGGGTCAGCCAGACCGGAGTGCAGATCCTGGCCGGCTTCCTGCTGACGCTGCCGTTCCAGCAGCGGTTCACCCAGCTCGGCGCGACGACGCGCACCCTGTACCTCGTCACCGTGGTGGTGGCGTGCGTGTCGACGCTGCTGCTGGTGACACCGGTGGTGCTGCACCGCGCGCTGTTCCGCCGGCACGCCAAGGACACCCTCGTGCGCGCGGCCGACCGGCTCGCCCGCGCCGGCCTCGGGGCGCTCGGCGTGACCGTCAGCGGCGTCGTCACCCTGGTCTTCACGGTGGTGCTCGGCGGGTGGTCCGGTGCCGTGGCCGGCCTGCTCCTGCTGCTCGCACTGGGTGCGTCGTGGTGGCTGCTGCCCCGGCGACTGCGCGCGAGGACCTGACAGCGCAGCAGGGACGGGGTGGGCCTCAGCCCAGGTACAGCGAGGAGTCCACGCGGGCGGTCGTCACCACGACCTGTCGCGGACGCCGCTGCGCCCGGCACTGCGCCTCCAGGCGGCTGATCCGCTGGGCGTTGCGCGCGAGCTCCTCGTCGTCTGCGGCCCGGCGGATGCACGACAGCCGCTCGGCGTAGGCGCTGGCGAGCTCGTCCACCTGCGACGCGCTGCGCAGGTCAAGCGACTCTGGTGTGGTCGTCATGACAGCCTCCTGGCACTCGAGAACCAGTGTGGCGCGCCTGCTTGACCACGTGAGGTCATTGGAACACAAGGGACGAAGTCCCACAACAGGTGACGGCCGGTGCGCTCAGCGCTGCGACTCGGGGTCGCTCGGGCCCGGACGCTGCCGGTCGGTCTCGTACCGCGCGTCCATCACCAGCCCCCGCCCGCCCGACAGCTCGGCTACCGCGCTCTCGACCCACGGCGCGGGCTGCTCGTCCAACCCGGCGTCCGCGATGGCCGCCACCAGCCGCTCGCGCACGATGGCCGGTGGTTCGTCGGCGAGGCGAGGGCCGAGCTCGTCGACGATCCGCTGCAGCACCGCCTTGACGTCCTGACTGCGGGCGACGTCCACCTCCTGCGCTGAGGACGCGGCGATGTCGTCGTTGCTGTGCTCCATGACAGCGACACTGCCCGCCCGCCGCTAGATCATGCGTCCAACCGCCGGTCAGGCTCAGGCGGCGTGCTCGACGGCCCGTTCGTGGGCCTGCAGGATCGAGGCCATGACCACCTCGCGGTCGTAGCGCGACGACACCCGGTCGAGGCCCGCCAGGCCCCACGACAGGCGGCGGAACGGGTCTGACGCGGTATGCACCAGCGCGCGGGCCAGCGAGGCCGGATCCTGCGCGTCGACCAGCCGGCCGGTGACGCCCTCGACCAGGACGTCCTCGGCCGACACGCTGCGCACGCCCACCACCGGGCGGGCACGGTGCATGGCCACCAGCGCCGACAACGCGGACGAGGGGTCGCTGCGCGTCGCGACGACGGCCGCTGAACCGTCGACCAGGTCGAGCATCTCGACCGAGGGCAGCACGTCACGCAGGTCCATGCGGTCGGCCACGCCACGGCTCTCGGCTCGCCCCACCAGGTCTCGCCGGCGGTCCTGGTCGCCGTCGTCGGCGCAGCCCGCGAGCACGATGCGCAGCGATCGGTCGGCGTCCAGCGCCGCGACGAGCCCGGCCCGTACCGACGCCAGCTCCGGAACGCCGGACAGCCCGAGCAGGTAGGCGTCCGCGCTGGACGGAGCGGGATCCGCCGCGGGGTCGTCGCACTGCGCGCCAGCCACGAGGGCCGCGGACGCGCAGACGGTGACGCACCCGGACGGCACGCCCGCTGCTCGTGCCGCCCGGGCGTCCTGGGTGGTCGGCACCACGACGCCGTCCGCGGCGCGCAGCACCGCGGACCACGCGGCTCGGCTGCCGCGGGCGTGCGACGCCGACTCACGCGCCGCCGGCTGGTCGTGCACCACCACTGGCACGCCGGTGCTGCGCCGGGCCGCCAGGGCCGTGGCGGCCGACGGCAGGTCCAGCGCGTGCACGAGATCGCAACCGGCGGACCGCTCGGCCACCAGCGGCGCCAGCGCGGCGACGTCCTGGCGCAACGAGTGAGTCGGCCCCTGCCCCATGGCGTCGTGAGTGAGCGTCAGCGTCGACACCTCGCGTGGGCCGTGCAGCTGGGCCAACCGCGCACGCAGCACCGCCAGCAGCGGACGCGGTGATCCCACGCAGTCGTGCGTCGCGAGCAACGCCGATCCAGATCGCAGCAGCAAGGTACGCACACGTCCTCCGAAAAGACCGTTCGGTGAGGTGTGAACGCCTGGCTTCTTCAGCGCTCGGGGAGCCGGGAATGTCCGACCCCTTCAGGTATACGCTGCAGGACCTGCTCCGGCAAGGCGATCTTCGCCCGAGGCCGTCGCCGTCCCAGGGGGGACCTTGGGCCCGGCGCTCTCGACGACGTCGTGGCATGCTGCCGGATGGACAGAAGGGACGGTTCTCGTCCATGGCACGTGTGAGCGTTGGGGCGGACCTGCACGTCGCATCCCCGCCGGAGGATGCCTACCACGTATGGAACCAGCGGTACCTGTACCCGCGGTTCCTTGCCGGTGTGCTCGAGGTCGAGGAGCTCGACGGCACCTGGAGCCGCTGGGTGGTCGAGCGCGACGGCGAGCGGTGCACGCTCGAGGTCGAGACCACCGACAACGTTCCCCGGCGCCTGGTCGCCTGGCGCGATGACGGGCCCGGCCGCCCCCGCACGACGGTGCGTCTCATGGGACCGCCCGCGGGGCCGACCACGGTGTCGGTCGAGGTGAGCTGGCACCCGCAGCACTCCGGCCCGGACGCCGTCACCGAAGCCGACCGGCGACTCGCCGAGCTCGAGGCCGATCTGCACGGCTTCCGCGAGTACCTCAAGTCCGAGCTGGGCGGGTACGTCGACACGCTCCGCTCTCTCGAGCAGCTGCCCCACACCGACTGAACGCCAACGGGTTCAGGCCGACACCGCCTCGGCCAACGCGCCCGCCACCGCCTCCGGCAGGGCTCGTGCGAGATCGCCTTGGCTCAGGATCCCGACCACCCAGCGACCGCTCACCACGACCAACCTGCGGATCCGGTGCTGGCCCATCAGCCGGGCGGCGTCCGCGATCTCGGCGTCGGCAGACACTGTCACGACGCCGTCCTGGACGATGCCGCCGACCGTGACGTGGCAGGGGTCGGCTCCCTCCGCCAGCACACGCAACACGAGGTCGCGGTCAGTGACCACGCCGCTCAGCACGTCGTCGTGCCCGCGCACTGGCAGCGCACCGATGTCGAGGTCCCGCATGCGCTGCGCGGCAGCGGCGACGGGTTCGTCGGCGGCGGCGCAGATGACCGACGTGGTCATGATGTCGCGCACCTGCACCGACAGCATGCTGCTCCCTCGTCGTGTCGACGGCTCGCCACCGTCGCGCTGTGACCGCCTGCCTACCCGCCGTGGCGAGCCGCAAACCCCTTACCGGCGTGCTGGTCCGAGGTGCACGTGCGTCGTGACGCGGCGGTACCCGAGCCGGGAGTAGAGGGGGCTCACCGTGTCGTCGCAGTGCAGCCACGCGAGCGGCGAGCGCTCGAGCGCCCGCCGGGTCGCCAGTGCCGACACCGCGCGGCCCCACCTGCGGCCCCGCAGCTCGGGCACGACGGTGACGCCACCGACGTACGTCGTACCCGCGAGGTCTCGCAGGCGCGCGCAGCCGATGGCCCGGCCCTCGTGTCGCACGACGACGAACTCGCGGTCAGGCAAGTCGAGCTGGCCCTCGACCACGGGCCCGAGATCGGCGCCGAAGACCGTCAGGAACTCCGCCACGTCCCGGGGTCGATCCAACACAGGCTCGCTCGTCTCCCCTTGCGGCACAGGCACTTCCGGGGCCGCGTCGCACAGCCACACTCCGTGGCGGAGCTGCTCGACCAGACCGGTGGCAGCCGCGACGCCGTCCACCTGCTGCTGGTCAACCACCAGGTGCCAGGCGTCGGGCGAGTGCTGCTGAAGCCACCCGGTGACAGCGGCGACCACCCCGGCCGGCGGCGCGTCAGCGGCAGCCCCGAGGCCGGCCAGCGACGCCTGGGTGGCCCAGGCGTAGGGCAGTGGCAGGTGAGCGCACGCCACACCCGCGACCGTCTCGAAGGCAGCGCCGTCGGGCCAGTGACCGCTCGGTGGCGCGAGATTGCGGTCGGCGTCCGCCCGGCCCAGCAGCTCGACCAGGTCGCCGGGGTACGGCGAGGTGCCGAGCTGTGGGGTGCGGGGGGGCCACGACACGAGCCGCCAGCCCTCGCTGTCGCCCGACAGCTCCACCACCGCGCAGTTCGCGATCCCCGCGCCGCGGGCCCGGTCGTTGCGCACGTTGTGGGCGAGCCAGGGCAGCGCCAGCGACATCGCCCCTCCGTGGCTCACGACCACCACGGTCTCGCCGCGGTGCAGGTCGGCCACCTCGTCGAGCGCGTCGCGCACCCGGGCGACGACGTGCCCGCCCGACTCCGCGCCAGGCAGCGCGGCCGCGAGGTCGCCGTCGAGCCACGCGTCGAAGACGGCGTCGACGCGCGCCCAGTCGGCGTCGGTGTCGCTGCCTTCGAGATCTCCGAGGTCGAACTCACGCATCCCCTGCAGCACCACGGGTTCGCCGGTGCCCAAGGCTTCCGCGAGCACACCGGCCGTCTGCTGCGCCCGGAGCAGCGGGCTGCAGTACACGCGTGCCACGTTCCGCCCGGCCAACGCGGTGGCGGCATCCTTCGCCTGCTGGCGACCCCGTTCGGTGAGCGGGGCTCCGGGCTCGGCGGCGGACAGGCGGCGGCTGACGTTCCCCTCGCTCTGCCCGTGCCGCATCACGAGCACGGTGGCGGGGCACTGGAGGTCGCTCACCCCTTCACGGTAGCGACCGCTCGCTCAGCCTTCGGGTGGCGGAGCGACCGTTGACGGGGGACGCTGGGCAGGCGACAAGCGCACCGCGCCCCGCTGGCCACTACGAGGCGGCCCAGGCCTTCGTCCGCGAAGCGCCCCTACTTGTGGGAGTTCCCCCGAGTACTCGCACACCACCCTGGAGAACCCCGATGTCGCATACCCATGCCGAGCCCGCCACCACCGGCCGGACCCGACGACTGACCACCGAGACCAAGAGCTCGACGAAGACCAGCGAGCTGATCGCCTACGTCCTGGCCGTGCTGGCCGTCGTGATCACGTCTCTGGTCGTCGGTGACGACGGCCACGGCAGCGCCGACCCCTTCAGCGCCTCGCGCGCGCTGCAGCTCGTGACCTACCTGACCATCGGCTACATGGTCGCCCGGGGCCTCGCCAAGTCGGGCAGCCGGGACGCCTATGACGCCCATGACGTCACCGATCACTGAGGCCGGATGTTCTTCTTCTTCTCCAACCGCGTCGGCTGCCTGGGCTCGATCCTGATCTCCCTGGTCATCACCGGCTTGCTGCTCCTGGTCCTCGCGCGCTGACCGGGCGGGCAACGGCCCCGCACACCGTGACGGCGTGCGGGGCCGGCTCAGCGCGTCGGCGCGAGCCCTCGGGACGCGCGGATCACTTCGACGATCTCGCCGAGCATCTGCGTGAGTCCGAAGTCCTTGGGAGTGAACACCTTCGCGACACCGAGCGCGCGCAGCCTGCGCTCGTCGGACTCGGGGATGATCCCGCCCACGACGACCGGGATGTCCCCGGCCCCTGCCTCCTTCAGTCCGTCGAGCACCGAGGGCACCAGCTCCATGTGCGAGCCCGACAGCACCGACAGCCCGACGCAGTGCACGTCCTCGGCCACCGCTGCGGCGACGATCTGCGACGGCGTCAGCCGGATGCCCTGGTAGATCACCTCGAAGCCCGCGTCGCGCGCCCGCACCGCCACCTGCTCGGCGCCGTTGCTGTGACCGTCCAGGCCAGGCTTGCCCACCAGCAGCCGCAGCCGGCCGCCGAGCTGCTCGCCGGTGGCGCGCACGGCCTCGCGCACCCGGGCGAGGTCCTCGGACACCTGTGCGACCCCGACCGAGCCCCCGACGCCGGTGGGGGCGCGGTACTCGCCGAACTGCTCGCGTAGCGCCGCGCTCCACTCCCCTGTCGTCACCCCGGCTCGCGCACACGCGAGGGTCGCCTCGAAGAGGTTTGCGTCCGTGGCGGCATCCGCTCGAAGTCGTTGCAGCGCAAGGGTCGCAGCCTCGCGCCGCTCGGGGTCGGCGTCCCGCTGCTCGCGCCACTCCTTCACAGCCGACGCGGCCTCGTGCTCGACCTGCGGGTCGACCGTCTGGATCGCGGTGTCGAGGTCGGCGGTGAGCGGGTTCGGCTCGGTGGTCGCGAAGCGGTTGACGCCGACGACGACGTCCTCCCCCGACTCGATGCGCGCCCGACGGGCCGCGTGGGACGCCACCAGCGCCGACTTCATGTAGCCGGACTCGACGGCCGCGACGGCGCCACCGAGCTCGGCGACCTTCGCCATCTCGGCGCGCGCTCCACTCACCAGCTCGGCGACCTTCGCCTCCACCACGGCGCTGCCCGCGAACAGGTCGTCGTACTCCAGCAGGTCGGACTCGTAGGCGAGCACCTGCTGGATCCGCAGCGACCACTGCTGGTCCCAGGGCCGCGGCAGCCCCAGCGCCTCGTTCCACGCCGGCAGCTGGACGGCCCGGGCGCGGGCGTCCTTGCTCAGTGTCACGGCCAGCATCTCGAGCACGATCCGCTGCACGTTGTTCTCCGGCTGCGCCTCGGTGAGCCCGAGGGAGTTCACCTGCACGCCGTAGCGGAACCGTCGTGCCTTGGGGTCCGCGACGCCGTAGCGTTCGCGCGTCAGCTCGTCCCACAGCTCGACGAAAGCGCGCATCTTGCACATCTCCTCGACGAACCGCACCCCGGCGTTGACGAAGAACGAGATGCGCGCGACGACGTCGGGGAAGCGCTCGGGTGGCACCTGCCCGCTGTCGCGCACGGCGTCGAGGACGGCGATCGCCGTCGACATCGCGAAGGCGATCTCCTGCACCGGCGTGGCCCCGGCCTCCTGCAGGTGGTAGCTGCAGATGTTGATCGGGTTCCACTTCGGCATGTGCTGCACCGTGTGGGCGATGGTGTCGGTCGTGAGCCGCAGGCTCGGCCCGGGCGGGAACGCGTACGTCCCGCGCGACAGGTACTCCTTGATGATGTCGTTCTGGGTGGTGCCCGTGAGCGCCCGAACCGCCTGCTCAGCGTCCCCACCCTCTGCCGACGCCTGCTCCTCCGCCGTCACCTGGTAGAGCGCGAGCAGCCACATCGCGGTGGCGTTGATGGTCATGGAGGTGTTCATCGTCGCCAGCGGGATGCCGTCGAACAGCTGGCGCATGTCGCCGAGGTGACAGATCGGCACACCGACCTTGCCGACCTCGCCCCGGGCGAGCTCGTGGTCGGAGTCGTAGCCGGTCTGGGTCGGCAGGTCGAACGCGATCGACAGGCCCGTCTGCCCCTTGGCGAGGTTGCGCCGGTACAACGCGTTCGACGCGGCCGCGTTGGAGTGGCCGGCGTACGTGCGCATGACCCAGGGGCGGTCGCGCTCAGGGCGGGCAGCGGGCTCGGGCACGGCGTCCTCCTCGGGGCTCGGTTGGAACCGTACCGGCGAGTAACCGGCGAGGGAACGTCGAGCGACGGTGAGGGTCGTCACGTCAGTGGTGCGCTGACGTGCATGATCACGACGGGGAGGGGGGCTCCGCGATGCAGGCCGTGGCCCGACGTCGAAAGCCCACGCGCTCGTAGACCCGGGCCACGTCGTCGTCCTGGGCTGACAAGAAGACCGTGCGGTGCCCGCGGTCGAGCGCGTGGCGCGCCAGCGCGACCGTCACAGCCGCGGCGATCCCCCGGCGGCGCGCGGTGGGCAGCGTGGCGATGCCCACCAGCTCGGCGACGCCGGCCGCCGTCTGCATGCCGCCGACGCCCACCGGACCCTCGTCGCTGCGGGCCACCACTCGCGCCTGCCGGCCCTGGCGCATCCCCTCGCGCGTCGACAGCAGGCGCACCGGATCGGCCTCGGCGGCCGCCGCGTCGCGCTCGGCTGGTCCTGCGTCCCCGACCGCGGTGCCGTGGCCTGCGCCGAAGGCCACGGACGCCACCGCCTCGGCCGGGCCGAGGTCGAGATCGTCGGGGCCGGCCACCGCCACCCGGACGCCGGCCGGCGCGGCGAGGGCGTCCGCCGCCCCGGCCAAGGCGTCGACGTCCAGGACGAGGAGCGGGCATCGCTGCACCGCCAGCCCCGCCTGCTCGGCCGCGCCCGTGAGCGACGGCGTGAGCTCGTGCACCCACTCCAGCGCCTGCGGCACGCCCAGCTCCTGCTGCCGGCTCAGCACCGCGCGCACGTCGTCCGGCCGCACGCTGGCCGCAGGGTGGCCGGGCCGCGCGTAGAACGGCCAACCCGCGCCGTCGCGCACGAACAGCCGCAGTGGGCCCACCTCCTGCGCCGTGGCCACCGGGCGCGGCACCGCGTCGTAGAAGGCCTCGATGCGCAGCAGGTCGTCGCTCACCCGCGGATCATCCCAGCAGGTCGTCGACGTAGCACCACCGCCAGTGCTCGTGCGGCTCGAAGCTGCGCATCACCGGGTGACCCGTCTCCTCGAAGTGCGTGTCGGCGTGGTGGTACGGCGAGCTGTCGCAGCACCCGACGTGGCCGCAGCTAAGGCACAGCCGCAGGTGCACCCACTCGGTGCCGTCGCGCAGGCACTCCTCGCAGCCCTCCGGCGTCCGCGGCTTGACGAGTGTCGGCGCCTCCATGAGGTGCTCACAACCCTGCGCGTTGCGAGCCGGTGCGAGGTCGGCGGCGATCCGCTCGTGGCGCAGCTCCGTGCGGTCGAGCAGCGACTCCTCGACGTCGAGCACGGCCGTCACCGCTCGCAGCACGTCGTCGTCGTAACGGCCGGCGTCGCGGGCCGCGATCAGCGCCGTGCGCTCGGCCTCGAGCATCTGCAGCCGCAGCCGCAGGTACGTCGCCGTCGGCGGTTCGTACTCCTCATGGGGCCGGCCGAGCCGCTCCCACGCGCGGTCGGCGCGGTCGAGCGACTGCTCGCGCAGGGCCTCGACCACCGCCTCGGGTTCGTCGCCCTCGCCGGCGACGTCGGCCAGCCTGGCCCGCCCCGCCTTGGCCACCTCGCTGAGCAGGGCGGCCTCGGCCAGGGCGTCCTCGGCCGGGTCGGGCCCGGGCACGCCCAGCACGCGGGCCAGGGCCGGCAGCGTCAGCCCCTGCAACGTCAGGGTGCCCACCACCACCACGAAGGCGACGAACACCAGCACGCCGCGGCGCGGAGTCTCCGGCGGTAGCGCGAGCACCGCGGCGAGGGTGACCACGCCGCGCATGCCGGCCCAGGCCACCAGGAGCGTCGAGCGCCAGGTCCAGGTCTCCCCCATCGGATGGCGCACCAGCAGGCGCGTCGAGTAGGAGAAGAAGACCCACGCGAACCGCGAGACGATCACCGCGACGAGGACGACGGCAGCGACCCAGATCAGCTGGCCGCCGCTGAGGTCCGAGCGGGCCTCGCGCACCACGTACGGGGCCTGCAGCCCGATGAGCAGGAACACGGCGTTCTCGAGGACGAACTGCACCGTGCGCCAGTTGCTGGCCTCGGCGAGCCGGGACGCACCCGACTGCAGCAGGTGCGACTTGTGGCTGAGCGCCAGGCCGGTCACGACCACGGCCAGGACGCCGGACGCCTTGATCTCCTCGGCCGCGATGTAGGCCACGAAGGGGGCCACGAACGACAAGGTGGTGTCGGACACCGGGTCGTCGACCCGACGTCTCACGAGGGCGAACACGGTGGCCACCACCAGGCCCGCGAGCACGCCGCCCGCCGCGCCGCGCAGGAAGTCCCAACCCACCTGCCAGACCGCGACCGTGCTGACCAGCGCGGCGCGCGCCGTGTTGAGGGCGACCAGCGCCGTCCCGTCGTTGACCAGGCTCTCGCCCTGCAGGATCGACACCACCCGCCGGGGCAGGCCGATGCGTCGCGCGACAGCCGTCGCGGCGACCGCGTCCGGTGGGGCCACCACAGCGCCCAGAGCGAACGCCGCCGCCACCGAGAACGGCGCGGGCACCACCCAGAGCGCCACCAGCGCCACGCAGGCCGTGGTGAAGAGGGTGGCGCCGACCGACAGCAGCGCGATCGAGGAGCGGTTCGCCCGGAAGTCGACGAGCGAGGTGCGGATCGCGGCGGCGTACAGCAGCGGCGGCAGCACGCCGACGAGGATCAGCTCGGGGTCGAGCCGGACGTCCGGCACGAACGGCAGGTACGCGCCGCCGACCCCTGCGGCCACCAGCAGGAGCGGGGGCGACGCGCCGAGGCGCCGGGCCACGCCGGCCACCACCAGGACGACGATCGCCAGGACGACGAGGGAGACGGCGACGTGCACCGCACCATCATGCGGCCTGCGAACCGGCGGCGCGCAGCCTCGCCCCGCTCAGGTGTCAGGGCTCAGGGGCAGGGGCAGGGGCAGGGGCAGAACGCACCGGCTCAGTACTGGTAGAAGCCGCGCCCGGACTTGCGACCGATCTCGCCCGCCGTGACCATGCGGTTCAGCGTCTCGGGCGGGTTGAACTTCTCGTCCTGCGTCTCGGTGTAGATGTTGCGGGTGGCGTTGCGCAGGATGTCGACGCCGGTGAGGTCGGCCGTCGCGAGCGGCCCCATGGCGTGGCCGAAGCCGAGGCGGCAGGCGGTGTCGACGTCCTCGGCGGTGGCGACACCGTTCTCGACGAGCTTGACGGCCTCGACGACGAGCGCGGCGATGAGGCGGGTCGTCACGAACCCCGCGACGTCGCGGTTGACGACCACGCAGGTCTTGCCGACCGACTCGGCGAACGAGCGGGCGGCAGCCAGCGTCTCGTCGCTCGTCTTGTAGCCGCGCACGAGCTCGCACAGCTGCATCATCGGCACGGGCGAGAAGAAGTGCGTCCCCACCACCGACTCCGGGCGCTGGGTGGCCGCGGCGATCTGGGTGATCGGGATGGCGGACGTGTTCGTGGCCAGGATCGCGCCCTCGCGGCAGATGCGGTCGAGGTCGGCGAACAGCGCGGTCTTGACCTGGACGTCCTCGAAGATCGCCTCGACGACGATGTCGCTGTCAGCGGCGGCGTCCAGGTCCGTGGTGGTCGTGATCCGGGCCAGGGCCGCGTCGGCGTCGTCCTGCGTGAGCTTGCCCTTGGCGACGAAGCGCGCGTACGACGCCTCGATGCCCGAGCGGCCACGCGAGAGCGCGTCCTCGGTGACGTCGCGCAGCACCACCTGGTGGCCGGCCTGGGCGCTGACCTGGGCGATGCCCGACCCCATGAGTCCGGCTCCGACGACGGTGATCTTCTGCTGCGCTGACATGGGCAGGACTGTAGCCACCAGCCGAACGCGCCACCGGGTAGGGGTTCCCCTGGCGGCCTGCCGACGGTGGTCGCACACTGTCCTCGTGCCAGCGCTGGGCAGCTACTCCGCCACCTACGGCCTCGTGGTCGCGTTCGCCGTGGTGGGCCTGCTCGCCCTGTTGCTGCGCTGGACCTTCCGCCGCGGCACGTCCCTGGTGGCACCGCGGCCCAAGGTCGGCGACCCCGACGACTACGGCCTGCTCGTCCCCGTCGCTGCGCCAGCCTCCTTCGCCGAGGCCGAGCTGATCCGTGCCCGCCTGGTGGGCCAGGGCATCCGCGCGACGCTCGCCCCGACCACCCAGGGCCCCCGCGTGCTGGTCTTCCCGGACGAGGCCAAGACCGCCCGGGCCCTGCTGCGCGGGCCCCGCTGACCCCTCGCGACCCGCTCCTCAGGTCGCTCCTCAGGTCGCGGGTGCGAAGGGCACCTCCTCGACCCGCTCGCGCCGGACGTCGGCGCCGAGCGAGCGCAACGTCGCGTCGAAGCTCGGGTAGCCCCGGTCGACGTGGCCGACCCCCTCGACGGTCGTCACGCCGTCGGCGGCCAGTCCCGCGATCACCAGGGCGGCGGCGGCCCGGATGTCGCTGCCGACCACCGGCGCCGCCGACAGCCGCTCACGGCCCCGCAGCAGCGCGTGGTGGCCATCGACCCGGACGTCGGCGCCGAGCCGGGCGAGCTCGGACGCCGTGTGGAAGCGCGCCTCGAACAGGTTCTCCGTCACCATCGCCGAGCCCTCCGCCAGCGCGTCGAACACGAGCGCGAAGGGTTGCAGGTCGGTGGGGAACCCGGGGAACGGCAGGGTCATGACGTCGAAGGAGCGGGGGCGGCGCGGGCAGGTCACCCGTACGCCGTCCGGACGCCGGTCGACGACCACGCCCGCACCGACGAGCTTGTCGATGACGAACTCCAGGTGCCGGGGGTCGAAGCCCCGCACCACGACGTCCCCTCGGGTGACGGCGGCGGCGAACATCCACGTCCCGGCGGCGATGCGGTCGCCGACCACCTCGTGGTCGACCGGCGACAGCCGGTCGACGCCGGTGATGATCAGGCTCGAGCTGCCGACGCCCTCGATCTCGGCGCCCATCGCCACGAGCATGCGGGCCAGGTCGGCCACCTCGGGCTCGCGCGCGGCGTTCTCGATCACCGTGGTGCCGCGGGCGAGCACCGCGGCCATCAGGATGTTCTCGGTGGCTCCGACGGACGGGAAGTCCAACGACACCGGTGCGCCGACGAGGCCGTCGGGAGCCTCGGCCACCAGGTAACCGTGGTCGACGTGCACCGTGGCCCCCAGCCGGGTCAGGCCGTCGGCGTGCATGTCGAGGCCCCGTGAGCCGATGGCGTCGCCGCCGGGCACCGCGACGTCAGCGATGCCGCAGCGGGCCGTGAGCGGGCCCAGCACGCTGATCGACGCGCGCATGGCCCGCACGAGCTCGTAGTCGGCTCGGTGGTCGGGCCGCTCGGGCACGTCGATCTGCACCACCCCGGCCGCGACGTCGTGGTCGACCGTGCAACCCAGCCGGCGCAGCAGCTCGGCCATGATCGCGACGTCCAGGATGTCGGGCACCCGGCGCAGCGTGGTGCGTCCCACCGCCAGCAGCGCCGCCGCCATGAGCTTGAGCGCGCTGTTCTTGGCGCCCACGACCGTCACCTCACCGGTCAGCGGACCACCACCGTGCACCCTGAACCTCTCCACGATCGGCCAGGCTAGTGTGAGCGGCATGGTCGTGCTCTCTCGGATCTACACCCGCACCGGCGACGACGGGACGACGGCGCTCGGCGACTTCAGCCGCGTGCCCAAGACCGACGTCCGGTTGCAGGCCTACGCCGACTGCGACGAGACCGGCAGCGCCATCGGCGTCGCGCTGACCGTCGGCGAGCTCGCCGACGACGTCGCCGCGCTCCTGCAGCGCGTGCAGAACGACCTGTTCGACGTCGGCGCCGACCTGTGCACGCCACTGGCGCCGAGCTACCAGCACCCACCGCTGCGGGTGAAGGCCGAGTGGGTGGCCGAGCTCGAGGCCGCGTGCGACACCTACGGCGAGCCGCTGCCGACGCTGCGGTCGTTCATCCTGGCCGGTGGGAGCACCGCCAGCGCCTACCTGCACGTCGCGCGCACCGTCGCCCGGCGGGCCGAGCGGTCGACCTGGCACGCGATCGAGGCCTACGGCACCGGTGAGGACGGCGGCGTCAACCCGCTCACCGCGCAGTACCTCAACCGGCTGTCGGACCTGCTGTTCATCCTGGCGCGGCACGCGAACCTCGAGCGCGGCGGCGACGTCCTGTGGCAGCCCGGCGGCGGGCGCGAGCAGGCGCCGAGCTGACCTCGCGCTAGGCGACGGAGACGTTCTGCCCCGGCGGGGCCGACTCCAGCCACGAGGCGAAGCCGGTGTAGGACTGCTCGCTCATGGCGAGCTCGAGCGGGCCCTGCGGCCGGCGACAGCGCACGATGAGGAAGCCCGACATCACCGAGAACGCCTCGGCGCCGGCGGGCACCCGGCGCTCCTGGACCGCCAGGTCACTGCGCTGCAGCACGTGCCGGGGGCGCATCGACGCGCTGAACACGCGGAACCACTCGATCCGGTCGGCCTCGTAGCGGGCCACACCCAGGCGCCACCCCTTGCCGTGCGCGCCGGTCGTGGTGCGCAACGAGCAGTCGAACGTGCCGAACTGCCGGCTCAGCCAGCGGCGCCGGACGACGACCCCGGCGATCGCCAGGACGAGCAGCGCCAGCAGGGCAGCGACGGCCTCCAACGGGATGAGGAGGCCGCCCATGACTGCCGACCGCTCAGTTCGAGCTGCCGGCGCCGACTTCGGCGCGCTCCGCCACGATCGTGACGCGGTCGTGGTCGACGGACAGGAACCCGCCGTCGACGCGCGCCGTCACCTGCTCGCCCTCGCCGGAGATCCGGACCTCACCCTCGACCAGCACTCCGAGCAGCGGCGCGTGGCCGGGCAGGATGCCGATCTCGCCGTCCGTGGTGCGAGCCACGACGCGCGTGGCGTCGCCGCTCCAGACCTTGCGGTCGGCGGCGACGAGTTCAACGGTGAGCGCCACGAGGGTCCTTCCGTTCGAGGGGATGAGTCAACGATACCGGCTGGGCGCAGGCGATGTGGACGCAGGTCGCCCACCAGCGCTCAGCGGGCGGTGCCGCCGTACGACGCGGCCAGGGCCCGCGCCACGGCCTCGGCGTCCGCGCGCACGTGCTCCGCCGGCGTCGGTGGCAGCAGGTCGTCCCAGACCAGCAGGAACGACCCGCGCAGCTGCGGGACGTCGGCGAGCCGGGCGAAGAAGAAGACGTGCAGGTGCGCTCCCCCGTCGCCGAACCGCAGCACGTGGCAGCGCGCGATGTTCGGGAGCGCCTCCACGGCGCGGGCCAGGTGCACCTGCAGCACCCCCAGCTCGCCTGCCAGCGCGTCGGGCAGGTCGGCGAGGTCGTGGTGCGCGAGCGGCTGCAGCATGAGCACCAGCGGCGCTCCGCTCGCAGGAAGCGCGATCAGCCGCCAGTGCTCGTCGCGCCACACCTCGGCGTCGTCGGGCTCGTCCGCGGACACCCGCTGGCACGCTCCGCAGGGACGATCGCCCTCGCCGCTGCGCGCGGTCTCCGGCGACGGTGGCTCCAGCGCAGCGATCCGCAGCCCGTCGGTCTCGAAGGGGAACGTTCCCCAGGACTGCAGCGCCTGCAGGGCCTGCGCCCGCCACGCGTCGTCCGTCGCCGCCGTCACCCGCTCGTACAACTCCTGCGCCGTCTCAGCCACCCGCCGACCCTATCGACCGTTCGCGCGCTGGACGCGATGAGTGCCTACCGGCATCTACTCCTGGCGTCCCTGAACGGCGTCGCTCGCCAGGACGACACCGTGTTCCATCTCGACCAACCGGTCCTCGGCCAGCGCGAGCAACCCGGCGCGCATCCGCCTGGCGAGCCGCTCTACGAGGTGGTCTCCCAGGTCCTCTGGCGCCACGAACGCGAATGACCGCAGCTCCTCCCTCGCGAGCAGGATGCGAGCACCGTCGAGGACACCGCCGTCGTAGAGGAACATCATCGACTCCGTGCGGTCGGGCTCCGGCCCTTGCCACTCGATGACCAGAAGCCTGCCAAGCGACAGGTCCGCGCTGAGTTCCTCTGACAGCTCGCGAGCACAAGCCGCTCGGGGCGATTCGTCCGCCTCCACCACACCGCCCGGAACCTCCCAGTGGTCCTGGTAGGTCGGCTCGACAATGAGCACCTGACCATGCCTGTCGCGAATCAGCGCGCCCGCGCCCATGCGCTTCGCGGGCCTGCTGTTCCGGTGAGCGATGAGGTCGACGGCGTCCGGCATCAGTCGACACTAGTGCTGGATTGTCCGTCGGGGGCCGCTTGCCGCCGGCTGTGGTCTGGCGTGCATGATCACCGGTGTCGTACGGGGCGAGGGAGAGGCGCGACGAACAGCGAAGGCCGGTACCTCGCAGGTTCGCGTCAAGGAGCTTGCGACAGCGAACCGGAGAGGTGCCGGCCTTCGCGGAGCGGAACCCAGCCAACGGCTGGTTCCACGCAGGATCAGAGGTTCTTCTGGATCTCCGCCCAGTTGCGCTCGACGTCCTCGAGCCCACCGCACATGAAGAACGCCTGCTCGGCGATGTGGTCGAACTCGCCGTCCGCGATGCGGGTGAAGGCGTCGATCGTCTCGTCGAGCGGGACGGTCGAGCCCTCGATGCCGGTGAACTGCTTGGCGACGTAGGTGTTCTGCGACAGGAAGCGCTGGATGCGACGCGCGCGCTGCACCAGCGTCTTGTCCTCCTCCGACAGCTCGTCGATGCCGAGGATCGCGATGATGTCCTGCAGCTCCTTGTTGCGCTGGAGGATCTGCTTGACCCGCACCGCGGTGTCGTAGTGCGCCTGCGAGATGTAGCGCGGGTCGAGGATGCGCGAGGTCGAGGTCAGCGGGTCGACGGCCGGGTAGATACCCAGCGAGGCGATGTCACGCGAGAGCTCGGTGGTGGCGTCCAGGTGCGCGAACGTCGTCGCCGGGGCCGGGTCGGTGTAGTCGTCGGCCGGCACGTAGATCGCCTGCATCGAGGTGATCGAGTGGCCCCGCGTCGAGGTGATGCGCTCCTGCAGCACGCCCATCTCGTCAGCCAGCGTGGGCTGGTAGCCCACGGCCGACGGCATGCGGCCGAGCAGCGTGGAGACCTCGGACCCGGCCTGGGTGAACCGGAAGATGTTGTCGATGAACAGCAGCACGTCCTGGTTCTGGACGTCGCGGAAGTACTCCGCCATGGTCAGCGCCGACAGCGCCACGCGAAGACGCGTGCCCGGCGGCTCGTCCATCTGGCCGAAGACCAGCGCGGTCTGGCCGATGACCTCGGACTCGGTCATCTCCTGGATCAGGTCGTTGCCCTCGCGGGTGCGCTCGCCGACGCCGGCGAACACCGACACGCCGTTGTGGTCGCGCGCCACGCGGGCGATCATCTCCTGGATCAGCACCGTCTTGCCGACGCCGGCGCCACCGAACAGGCCGATCTTGCCGCCGAGCACGTACGGGGTGAGCAGGTCGATGACCTTGATGCCGGTCTGGAACATCTCGGTCTTGGACTCGAGCTGGTCGAACGCCGGAGCCTTGCGGTGGATCGGCCAGCGCTCGGTGACCTCGAGCTTCTCGCCCGGCTCGAGGTTGAGGCAGTCGCCGGTCACGTTGAAGACGTGCCCCTTGGTGACGTCGCCGACGGGCACGGAGATGCCCGCGCCGGTGTCGCGCACGGGCATGCCGCGCACGAGGCCGTCGGTCGGCTTCATCGCGATGGCGCGGATCATGTTGTCGCCGATGTGCTGGGCGACCTCGAGCGTCAGGGTGCGCTGCTCGCCCGTGAGCTCGTAGTCGACCTCGAGCGCGTTGTAGATCTCGGGCATCGCGTCCGCGGGGAACTCGATGTCGCAGACGGGGCCGATCACCCGGGCGATCCGGCCGACACCTGCGGTGCCGGCGGTCGCGGCGTTCTCGGTGGCAGTGGCGGTCATCTCTCTCACTCTCAGTTCTCGACTCCGGCGGAGGCCAGTGCGTCGGCGCCGCCGACGATCTCGCTGATCTCCTGGGTGATCTCGGCCTGGCGGGCCTGGTTGGCCAGCCGGGTGTACAGACGGATGAGGTCGGACGCGTTGTCCGAGGCCGACTTCATGGCCCGCTGGCGGGCGGCCTGCTCGCTGGCCGAGGCCTGCAGCAGGCAGTTGTAGATCCGGCTGCCGATGTAGCGCGGCAGCAAGGCGTCGAAGACCGCCTCGGCGTTCGGCTCGAACTCGTACAGCGGCAGCACGTCGTCGGCCGCCGGTGCCGCCTCGCCCTCGACGACCTCCAGCGGCAGCAGCCGGATGACGTCGGGGGTCTGGGTGACCATGTTGACGAACCGCGTGAAGACCACGTGGATCTCGTCGACCCCACCGTCGTCCGAGCCGCGCACGAAGGCGTCGACGACGGTGTCGCCGATCTCGCGCGCGTTGTCGTACTGCGGCGACTCGCTGAAGCCGGTCCACTCCTGAGCCGTCTCGCGCCGGCGGAACCGGAAGTACGCCGAGCCCTTGCGCCCCACGACGTACGGCACCGGCTCGACCCCGCGCTCGCGCAGCAGCTCGCCGAGGCGCTCGCCCTCCTTGAGCACGTTCGCGGAGTAGGCGCCGGCCATGCCACGGTCGCTCGTGATGAGCAGCACCGCGGCGCGGCGAACGGTCTCCTTCTCGGTGATGAGCGGGTGCTCGGTGTTCGACCACGTCGCCACCGCCGAGACCGCGCGGGTGATGGCCCGGGCGTACGGGGTCGACGCCTCGACCGCGGAGCGCGCCTTGGCGATGCGCGAGGTCGCGATGAGCTCCATCGCGCTGAAGATCTTCTTCAGCGACGTGGTGGAGTTGATCCGCTGGCGGTAGACCCGCTGCTGGGCTCCCATGGTGCCTGCCGTCCTTCCTGGTCAGCGCTGGACTGGTGCGAGGTGCTCGAGGAGGCCTCGGCTCAGCCGCGCTTCTGCCGGACGATCTGCTCCTGCTCCACGTCACCCTCGTCGAGCGCGGCCGACTCCTCGTGGCCGGCCTCGACCGGGTTGCGGTCCTCGGTGCGGAAGGTCTTCTTGAACTCGTCGACCTCGTGCTGCAGGGCCGCCGCGGTGTCGTCCTCGAACTTGCCGGTCTCCTTGATGGTGCCCAGCACCTTGCTGCTGCGACGCAGGTGGTCGAGGAACTCGCGCTCGAACTGCCGGACGTCGCCGACGGCGATGTCGTCGAGCTGGCCGGTCGTGCCGAGCCACACCGAGACGACCTGCTCCTCCACCGGGTACGGCGAGTACTGGCCCTGCTTGAGCAGCTCCATGAGGCGCTGGCCACGCGACAGCTGCTGGCGCGACGCGGCGTCCAGGTCGGACGCGAACAGCGCGAAGGCCTCGAGCGCACGGAACTGCGCCAGGTCGATCTTCAGACGACCCGACACCGAGCGCATCGCCTTGATCTGCGCCGAGCCACCCACGCGGGACACCGACACACCGACGTTGACCGCCGGGCGCTGGTTGGCGTTGAACAGGTCGGACTCGAGGAAGATCTGGCCGTCGGTGATCGAGATGACGTTGGTCGGGATGTACGCCGACACGTCGTTGGCCTTGGTCTCGATGATCGGCAGACCGGTCATCGAGCCCGCGCCCATGTCGTCCGAGAGCTTCGCGCAGCGCTCGAGCAGCCGCGAGTGCAGGTAGAAGACGTCGCCGGGGTAGGCCTCGCGGCCCGGCGGGCGACGCAGCAGCAGCGACACGGCGCGGTAGGCCTCGGCCTGCTTGCTCAGGTCGTCGAACACGATGAGGACGTGCTTGCCCTCGTACATCCAGTGCTGGCCGATGGCCGAGCCGGTGTAGGGCGCGAGGTACTTGAAGCCGGCCGGGTCGGACGCCGGGGCCGCGACGATGGTGGTGTACTCCATCGCCCCGGCCTCCTCGAGCGCACCGCGGACGCCCGCGATGGTCGAGCCCTTCTGGCCGATGGCGACGTAGATGCAGCGAACCTGCTTGGTCGGGTCGCCGGTCTCCCAGAACTCCTTCTGGTTGATGATCGTGTCGATCGCCACCGCGGTCTTGCCGGTCTGGCGGTCGCCGATGATCAGCTGGCGCTGACCGCGGCCGATCGGGGTCATCGAGTCGATGGCCTTGATGCCGGTCTGCAGCGGCTCGTGCACCGACTTGCGCTGCACCACGGTCGGGGCCTGCAGCTCGAGCGCGCGGGTCTCGGTGGTCTCGATCTCGCCGAGGCCATCGATCGGCTTGCCGAGCGGGTCGACCACGCGGCCGAGGAATGCGTCGCCCACCGGCACCGACAGGATGTCGCCGGTGCGCTGGACCTCCTGGCCCTCCTCGATGCCCGAGAACTCACCGAGGACGACGACGCCGATGTCGCGCACGTCGAGGTTCAGGGCCAGGCCGAGCGTGCCGTCCTCGAAGCGGAGCAGCTCGTTGGCCATCACCGAGGGCAGACCCTCGACGCGGGCGATGCCGTCCCCCGCCTCGCTGACGCGCCCGACCTCCTCGCGCGCGGCCGCGCCGGGCTCGTAGGACTGCACGAAGCTGTCCAGGGCGGCCCGGATCTCATCCGGGCGGATCGTGAGCTCCGTCATCGTGGTGCCTGCCTTCTGTTCTGTCTCGTGGTGCTGGCTGTCAATGGTTCTGGGGTGGTGCGGTGTGCCGGTGGCCGACGGGGGGTATCAGCCCGCCAGGCGCCGGCGGACGTCGTCGAGGCGGCGCGACACGGTGCCGTCGAGCACCTCGTCGCCGATCTCGATCCGGATGCCGCCGAGGACGTCGGGGTCGACGTCGACGTTCAGCTGCACGGCCTTGCCGTAGAGGTCCTTCAGCGCCGCCGCGAGGCGGTCGCGCTGGTCGGCCTCGAGCGGCAGGGCGACCTTGACGTGGGCGACGAGCTGCTCGCGCCGCTCGGCGGCCAGGCTGATGTAGCGCTCGAGCCCGTTCGCCAGGTGCAGACCGCGACCGGCCAGCACCGCCCGGCGCACGAGCGTCAACGTCTCGGGCGCCGCCTTGTCGGCCAGCAGGCGCTCGACCAGGTCGGCCTTGCTCTGCGTCGGCGCGGCCCGGTCGGCCAGCGCCCGAGCCAGCGCCGGGTCGGCGTCGACGAGCCGCTCGAACCGGAACAGCTCGTCCTCGACGCGGTCGGCGCGGCCGGCCTTCTCCGCGCTGGCCAGCACGGACTCGGCAGCGAGGTCGTCGGCGGCGTCGGCGAGGTCGCGGCCGCGCGACCACCGCGACCGGACGAGCTCGCTGACGAGCTCGATGACGTCGGCCGAGGCCTTGCCGGTCAGCAGACGCTGCACGAGGGTGACCTTGGCGTCCGCGTCGTTCGACGGGTCGGTGAGCGCGCGGCGCAGCGACGGGTTCGCGTCGAGCACGTCGATCACCCCGAACAGCGCCGCCCCGATGGCCGCACCGTCGGTGCCGGCCGCGCCCAGGAGCGAGCTCAGTCGCTCCTGGGCCGCGGCCAGCGACTCACGGCTGCTGCCCTGCATCAGGAGTCCTGCCCGGCAGGCTCCGCCGCGACGGCTACCCGCTCGACGTTGCCGGCCTCGAGGTCGGCGAGGAAGCGCTCGACGGTGCGCCGCTGGCGCGCCTCGTCCTCGAGCGACTCCCCCACGACCTTGGACGCGAGCTGGGTCGCGAGCGTGCCGACCTCGGCGCGCAGCGCGATCACGGCCTGCTGACGCTCGGCCGCGATCTGGGCGTGGGCCGAGGCGACGATGCGCTCGGCGTCGGCCTGGGCCTTCTCGCGCAGCTCGGCGATGATCTGCGCGCCCTCGGCGCGCGCGTCCTCGCGGATCTTCGAGGCCTCGGCGCGCGAGTCGGCCAGCTGGGCGCGGTACTGCTCAAGCAGCTCGGCCGCCTCGGCGTTGGCCTTGTCGGCCTCCTCGATCTGGCCCTCGATGGCCGCCGCGCGCTCGGCGTACATCGTCTCCAGCCGAGGCACGACCTTCTTGGCCACGATCCAGTACAGGATGGCGAAGGCGATGATGCCGAAGATCAGCTCACCGGGGTGCGGGATGATCGGGTAGGCGTTCGCCCAGCCGCCCTGGTCACCCTCGGCCGCGAGGATCGTTGCGAGGTGCACGGGGATCTCCTGGTGTTGCGGTGGTCAGGGAGCGGGGTCAGCCCTTGAAGACGAACGCCAGCGCGAGGCCGAAGATGGCCAGCGCCTCGGCGAGGGCGAAGCCCAGGAAGGCGATCGGCTGGAGCATGCCGCGGGCCTCGGGCTGACGCGCGACGCCGTTGATGTAGGCGGCGAACACCAGGCCGACACCGATGCCGGGGCCGATGGCGGAGAGGCCGTAGCCGAGGATGGCGATGTCGCCGGTCAGGTTCATTTCATTCCTTTGCGGTTTCCCCGGAGCCGGTTGCCCGCGGGTGAGTGAATCGGTTGGGTCGGACGGTCAGTGCTCGTCGGCGAGGGCGCCGGCGATGTAGATGGCGGCCAGCAGCGTGAAGATGTAGGCCTGCAGGAACTGCACGAGGATCTCGAACACGGTCATCACGAAGCCCAGGATCAGCGAGCTGCCGCCGGCGATCTTGAGGCCGAACGAACCGTGGGTGAGCATGTACTCGCCGCCGCCGATGAACAGCACGAGGAGCAGGTGGCCGGCGAACATGTTGCCGAACAGTCGCAGCGCGAGCGTGACCGGCCGGGTGAACATGTCGGTGATCAGCTCGAGCAGGAAGATCGGCGGGATGAGCCCGGCCGGCAGTCCCGAGGGCACGAGGGACTTGAAGTAGCCGACGAAACCGCGCTTCTCGATGCCGATCCAGTGGTAGACCACGAAGACGACGATCGCGAGCACCGCCGGGAAGGCGATCCGGCTCATCGTCGGGAACTGGATCACCGGGACGACGCTGAACAGGTTGTTGAGCAGGATCAGCGTGAAGAGGGTGAACAGCAGCGGCATGAACCGCAGGAAGTCGTGGCTGCCAATGACGTCGCGGCCCAGCCCGTTGCGGATCATCCCGTAGGTGACCTCGGTGGCGGCCTGCTTGCGGCTCGGCACCACGGTGAGCTTCTTGGTGCCGGCGAGCAGCAGCCAGGCGATGATCGCGACCGACAGCAGGATGACGATGGACGCGCGGGTGACCGCGAAGGCGCCGTCGCCGATCAGCGGCTGCCAGAAGTCCTTGACGCCCGGGGTCTCGTACGTCGAGCCCTCGGCGGCAAGAGCGGCCAGCGTGCTCACAGGATCTCCTCAGCAGGCAGGGTGTTCGGAGTGCGGGTGTGCGAGGTGCAGGGGAAGCAGCGGGACCCGGCGGGTGGGCGCGCGGCGGCGCCTCGACGGGCGGCCGGGGTCAGTGCGTACCGTACCGGAACCAGATCAGGTACAGCGACAGCCCCATCCCGGCGACCAGACCCACTGGGAGCAGGAACGAGGTGCCCAGCCAGCGGTCGAGCAGCCAGCCGAGGCCGCCGTACACCAGCGGCCCGGCGAGCAGGTACGAGAAGGACCGCCAGGCGCGATTGGCCTCGGCGCCCGGACGCTCGCCGTCCGGCGGCTTCGTGGAGCTCATGTCGGCATCCAGGGTACCCGGTCATGACCCACCCCCGCCCCCGCCGGACTCGCCGTCGGGGTTTTCGGCCTGGGGTGCCACGAGCACGCGCATGCGTGTGAAGGCGCGCATCTCGAAGGCCAGCCACACGACCGTGCAGCCGATGATCGACAGCGCGAGCGCCTGGCCCGACAGCCAGGAGGCGCTCTGCAGGACGATCATCGCGATACCCAGGGCGAGGATCTTGCCGGTGTAGGTGGCCAGCACGACGGCCATGACCGCGGTGGGCTGCAGGTGCGCCGTCTGGCGCATCACGAGCAGACTGAGCGAGAAGAAGACGACGACCAGACCCGCGCCCAACGCGGCCGAGGTGGCGGTCCGCGCTCCCCCGAGGCCGGCGGCGAGGGTGACGGCGATGACACCCACCACGAGCGTCGCAACGAGCGAGCCGCGCAGCATCGTCGTGAACTGCTCGCGCGTGCGCGCGGCGCTCTCGGAGTGCGGACGGACGTCCTCGGCCATCACGGGGGCCTGCCTCTCGGCGGCTCGGGGGTGGTCTTCGGGCGGGCTGGACTGCTTGTGAATGCTATCACAAGCAGTCAGCCCGCCCTACCGGCCGACAGCGCTAGAAGATCCGCTTCCACCCACCGCAGGTGGCCACGGTGAACGTCGACTTCTTGCACTCGTTGATCTCGGCGTGCGGGGACGTCGTGGTCAAGGTGAACCCGACGCTGGTGTTGACGCCGTTGTTGTTGTCGATCTTGTGCGCACAGCACTCCGTCGAGAAGCGCACGTACAAGAAGACGTACTTGCCGTCGCCACCCGTGTCGTACACGCGGCCCGACATGACGGTGACGCCACCGGACGTCGAGTACGTCCCGCTGGCCTGAACCCCGCTGATGCAGCAGCTGGACCAGGATGACTGGGCATAGGCCGGGCTCGTCGCACCGACGAGCGCGAGCACTGCCAGGACCGCGCCCACAACGAATCGCTTCATCTTTCCTCCCGAGAGCCCCGAAGGGCGAGCCAGACCTCACCGGACCGGCCCCATCTCTGGAGGTCGAAAGTGATGACGGCCGGCGCCGTGTACCGCGCCACCCGCGCCAGTCAGGGTCACCGTAGGGGTAACTCACAAAACAGACAAAGATGCTTTTTCGTGCAAAGAAAACGTCAGTGCCGGCGGCTGTCGTCTCTGCGTGCACGCCGCGCTACCGGGGCAGCGACGGTCGTGGTGACCGCCAGGAGCGCGAGGGCCACGATCACCACCACGGCCCAGCGCAGTGGGAGCAACGCGAGCGCAGCGGTGCCGAGCCCCACGAGCGCGGCCCACAGGTAGAGCACGATCACCGCACCGGCGTGGCTGTGGCCGAGGGACAGCATCTGGTGGTGCAGGTGCTGAGCGTCCGGCTGCCACGGAGACCGGCCGGCCCGCGTACGCCGCACGATGGCGAGCACGAGGTCGAGCAGGGGCACGACGAGCACGGCCACCGGCATGAGCACCGGGAACAGGTAGACCAGCTGCCGCGGCAGGTCGCCCGAGGTCACGCCCTGAGGATCGATGTTGCCCGTGAGCGAGATCGTGGCCGCCGACAGCAGCAACCCGATCAGCATCGCCCCGGTGTCGCCCATGAAGATCTTGGCCGGGTTGAAGTTGAACGGCAGGAAGCCCACGCAGCACCCGATGAGCACGGCCGCCACGAGCGCCGCGACCGAGAACACGTTGGCGGAGTAGTCGCGCGAGATCGAGTAGGCGTAGCTGAAGAAGCCGACGGCGGCGATCCCCGTGATGCCGGCCGCCAGGCCGTCGAGCCCGTCGACGAAGTTCACCGCGTTCATCGTGGTGACCACCACGAGCACCGTGATCGCCACGAGGGCCGTGGTCGGCAGGTAGGTGACGCCGAAGATCGGCAGCGAGAGCATCTGCACGCCTTGCTGGGCCATCACCCCGGCGGCCAGCAGCTGCCCGGCGAACTTGGCCCAGGCCTCCAGGCCCCAGATGTCGTCGACGACCCCGAGGGCGACCACCAGCACGGCCCCGATGAGCACCGCCCGCAGGTCGGTCGAGTCGTGGGTCACCTGCGACAGCCGGGGCAGGTGGGTGGCCACGAGCAGTGCCACCGCCACGCCCGCGAACATGGCCAGACCACCTAGGCGAGGCATGGGCACCGCGTGGACGTCGCGGTCACGCACCGCCGTCATCGCACCGCGCCGGACGGCCACCGTGCGCACCAGGGGCGTGGCGACGTACGTGACCGCTGCGGCCACCAGCAGGACGAACAGGTACTCGCGCACGCGCGCCCGTCAGCCGTGCGGGTACGCCGGGAAGGCGCTCACCAGCTCGCTCACCTCGGCGCGCACCTCGCGCGCCACGGCGTGGTCGGGGTCGCCGTCCGTCTCCTTGACGGCCCGCGCGATGAGCGCGGCGACCCGCGTCATCTCGGCCTCACCCATCCCCTGCGTGGTGACCGACGGGCTGCCGACGCGGATGCCGGACGCCACGCTCGGCGGCTGGGGGTCGTTGGGGATCGCGTTCTTGTTCAGCACGATGCCAGCCGCGTCGCAGCGGGCCTCGGCGTCCTTGCCGGTGACGCCGGTGCTCGCGAGGTCGAGCAGCGCCAGGTGCGTGTCGGTGCCGCCGGTGACCGGGCGCATGCCGTGGTCGGCGAGCCCCTGGGTAAGGGCCTGGGCGTTGGCGATGACCTGCCGCGCATACTGCTGGTACTCCGGCGTCATGCACTCCTTGAGGTTCACGGCCTTGGCCGCGACCGCGTGCATGAGCGGGCCGCCCTGCATCATCGGGAACACGGCCTTGTCGAGCTTGGCCGCGTGCTCGGCCTTGCAGACCAGCGCGCCACCGCGGGGGCCGCGCAGCACCTTGTGCGTCGTGAACGTGACGACGTCGGCGTAGGGCACCGGGCTCGGGATCGCCTTGCCGGCGACCAGGCCGATGAAGTGCGCGGCGTCGACCATGAGGATCGCGCCGACCTCGTCGGCCACCTCGCGGAAGGCCTTGAAGTCGATGAGGCGCGGGATCGCCGAACCGCCGCAGATGATCATCTTCGGGCGGTGCTCGCGGGCGAGGTCGCGGACCTGGTCGTAGTCGATGTCCTCGGTCTTCGGGTTGACGCCGTAGTGGACGGCGTTGAACCACTTGCCGCTGAACGACACCTTGGTGCCGTGCGTGAGGTGGCCGCCGTGCGGCAGGCTCATCGCGAGCACGGTGTCGCCCGGGGCGCAGAACGCGCCGTACGCGGCGATGTTGGCGCTCGCTCCCGAGTGCGGCTGCAGGTTGGCGTGCTCGGCGCCGAACAGCTCCTTGGCCCGCTCGATGCCGAGCTGCTCGGCCTTGTCGACCTCGGCGCAGCCGCCGTAGTAGCGGCGCCCCGGATAGCCCTCGGCGTACTTGTTGCTCAGCGTCGAGCCGAGCGCCGCCAGCACCGCCGGCGAGGTGAAGTTCTCGCTCGCGATGAGCTGCAGGCCACTGCGCAAGCGGTTGAGCTCACCGAGCACCACCTCCGCGATCTCGGGGTCCTGCTGCTGCAGGGCGTCGAAGTCCGGACCCCAGAAGGTGTCGCTCATGGTCGTCACTCCGGTGTGGTGAGCTGGCTGGCGAGGACGCCCGTCACTCTATTGCCTCAGCCAGACCCTCGACGTCGGCGGCCACGGCCCGCAGTCGCTCGAGCGGGATGGGTCCAGCGCGCAGCACGCGCGGCACGGCGCCGGTCACGTCGACGATCGTCGAGGCGGTGGACGACGGGCTCGGGCCGCCGTCGAGGTAGACGCTGACGGCGTCACCGAGCTGGGCGATCGCGTCGTCGACCGTGGTGGCCGGGGGCTGGCCGTGCTTGTTGGCGCTCGTGACCGCCATCGGGCCGGTGAGCTCGAGCACGGCGAGCGCCACGCGGTGCAGGGGCATGCGCAGCGCCACCGTGCCGCCCGTGTCACCGAGGTCCCAGTCGAGCGTGGGCGCGGCGCGGCAGACGATCGTGAGCGGCCCGGGCCAGAAGGCTGCGACGAGCTCGCGCGCCGCCGGGCTGACGTCCATGGCCAGGCCGTCGAGGGTGCGCACGCTCGGCACGAGCACGGGTGGCGGGACGTCGCGGCCGCGACCCTTGGCGGCGAGCACGGCGGCCACCGCCTGCGGGTCGAAGGCGTCGGCGCCCACGCCGTAGACCGTGTCGGTGGGCATCACGATGACCTCACCGCGCTGGACGGCGTCCGCGGTGAGGCGGGCTCCCGTCGTCCGGCCGGTGTCGGTGCGAGCGTCGATGCGGTTCACGGGCGACATCCTGCCAGGCCCGCCGCCCACGAGATGTGACGCGTTCCCCACCTTCATTCGCCCGAGAAGCGTCGAGAACGCGTCACAAGTGGCCAGGGCGCTCAGGGGCGGCGACGACGGGCGGTGACGTAGCGGGGGCGGCCGGTGAGATCTCGATGGCCCCGGGCGTCGTCCCAGCCACCGGACGTCGTGAGCGCCCGCAGCAGCGCGTCCTGCTGGACGTCGGCGTGCTCGACGACGAGCAGGCCGCCCTCGGCGAGCAGCTCGGCCGCGCGCGCGATCACCTGGCGCGGCACCTGCAGGCCGTCGGGGCCTCGGCCGTACAACGCCACCTCGGGGTCGTGGTCGCGCACCTCGGGGTCGACGGGCACGCAGTCCGGCGGCACGTACGGCGGGTTGCTGACCACGACGTCGCACACGCCCTCGAGGTCGGGGCAGGCCGTCGCGGCGTCGCCCTGGCGCAGGTCGACCCGAGGGGCGTGGGCGGCCACGTTGCGCTGCGCCCAGGCCAGCGCCTGCGCGTCGAGCTCGACCGCGTGCACCTCGGCGTGCGGCACCTCGCGGGCCACCGCGATGGCGATGGCCCCCGAGCCGGTGCAGAGGTCGACGACCACCGCGCTGCGGCCCTCGGCGGTGAGGATCCGCTGCGCCTCGTCGACCGCCGGCTGGGCCACCACCTCGGTCTCGGGTCGGGGAACGAACACGCCGGGGCCGACCGCGAGGTCGACGCCCCGGAACGGCGCCGTGCCGGTGAGGTGCTGCAGGGGCACGCGCCGGCAGCGCTCGTCGACGAGCGCGGTGAACCGCTCGCCGAGCGTGACGTCGTCCCCGCGCAGCACGGCGAGGCGGACGTCGCCGAGGGGCCGGCCGAGCACGTGCGCCGCCAGCGCCTCGGCGTCGTGGCGGGCGCTCGAGACGCCCGCGCGCTGGAGCCGGGCGGTCGCCTCGCGCACCGCCTGGGCCAGCTGCTGCTCGCTCACTCCCCCATCGCCGCGAGCTGGGCGGCCTCGTCGGCCTCGACGGCGGACTGCACGACCGGGTCGAGGTCGCCGTCGAGCACGGCGTCGAGGTTGTACGCCTTGAAGCCCGTGCGGTGGTCGCTGATGCGGTTCTCGGGGAAGTTGTAGGTGCGGATGCGCTCGGAGCGGTCGACCGTGCGCACCTGCGAGCGCCGGGCCGCTGCCGCTTCGGCCTGCGCCTGCTCCTGGGCGATGGCGTGCAGGCGGGCGCGCAGGATCCGCATGGCCTGCTCGCGGTTCTGCAGCTGGCTCTTCTCGTTCTGGCACGAGACGACGACGCCGGTGGGCAGGTGCGTGATGCGCACGGCCGAGTCCGTGGTGTTGACGCTCTGCCCGCCAGGGCCGCTGGAGCGGAAGACGTCGATGCGGATGTCGTTCGCCGGGATCTCGAGCTCGACGGTCTCGTCCGGCTCCGGCATGACGAGCACCCCGGCCGCCGAGGTGTGGATCCGGCCCTGGGACTCGGTGACGGGCACGCGCTGCACGCGGTGCACTCCGCCCTCGTACTTCAGCCGCGACCACACGCCGTGGCCCGGCTCGGGCGTTCCGCGGTACTTGATCGCGACGGAGACGTCCTTGTAGCCGCCGAGATCGGACTCGGTGGCGTCGAGCACCTGAGTCGACCAGCCCTGGCGCTCGGCGTACCGCAGGTACATGCGCAGCAGGTCGCCGGCGAACAGCGCGGACTCCTCGCCACCCTCGCCGGCCTTCACCTCGAGGATGACGTCGCGGTCGTCATCGGGGTCGCGCGGCACGAGCAGCCGGCGCAGGTGCTCAGCCGCGGCGTCGCGCTGCTCGACCAGCGTGGGGAGCTCTTCGGCGAAGCCGGCGTCGTCGGCGGCCAGCTCGCGAGCGGCCTCGACGTCGTCGCACGCCTGCTGCCACGCGGCCCGGGCTGACACCACGGGAGTCAGCTCGGCGTACCGGCGGGCCAGGCGGCGCGCGCGCGCCTGGTCGGCGTGCACGGCGGGATCGGCGAGCTGGCGCTCGAGGTCGGCGTGCTCGGAGACGAGCGCCTCGACGGCGTCCTGCACCGGGCCTCCTGGTCTGGCGTGCATGATCACGGGCGGGATGGAGCGGGCGGGCTGGGGCTGGATGGGCGGGAGGACTGGGGTGCGGGTGAAACGCGACGGTGCCGGCACCCGCGCAGGGGTACCGGCACCGTCGAGAGCGCTACTTGGCCTCGGTCTTGGCGTCCTTCTTGCCGTAACGGGCCTGGAACCGGGCCACGCGACCGCCGGTGTCCATGAGCTTCTGCTTGCCGGTGTAGAAGGGGTGGCACTGGCTGCAGACGTCGGCGTGGATCTGGCCGGACGTCGCGGTGCTGCGGGTGGTGAACTGCGCGCCGCAGGTGCAGGTGACCTGCGTCTCGACGTACTCGGGGTGGATGTCGGTCTTCACGATGCTCCTCAGGGTGGAAGGGTCGCCGGGTCGTCAGGGGCGGCGGAGTGCCGCGGGACGTGAACCGGAACCAGCGGTCCAGTGTGCCAGACACTGCTCCGGGGGTCACAACGCGCGGTGCAGGTCGGGCATTCCAGGCTAGAACCGCACGTTGGCGGTCGGCTGGCCCGTGCCGCGTGAGACGTCCAGGCGCGGCAGCGTCACCGTGAACGTCGTGCCGTTGCCCTCGACCGAGTCGACCTCGACCTGACCGTCGTGAGCCGCGACGATGCCCGCGATGATCACCAGGCCGAGGCCGGTGCCGGGGATCTGTCGCTGGGTGGCGTTGGAGGCACGGTAGAAGCGGGTGAAGAGCGAGGAGATCTCGCTGGCGGGGATCCCGATGCCGGTGTCCTGCACCTGCACGACGAGCTCGTCGGCGGTGACCTGCACGGTGATGCTCACCCGCCCACGCCGTGGGGTGAACTTGATCGCGTTGCCCACGAGGTTGAGCAGCATGCGGTCGATCTGGCTGTGGTCGCCCAGCAGCACCGCCTCGGCCGGGACGGGGAACGCATCGATGACGACGCCCGCCGCATCGGCCTGCGGGCGCAGTGCGGTCACCACGTGGTCGACCACGCCGGCCAGCGCCACCGGCAGGCGCTCGCTGCGCACGGCACCCGCCTCGACCTTCGAGATCATGAGCACGTCCTCGATGAGGTCGCGCAGCCGCTGGGTGTTGCGCCCCACGATCTCGAGCATGTTGTCCTGCATGGGCTGCAGCTCACCCGCGTCGCCGTCGCGCATCATCTCGACGTAGCCGGCGATGCTGGTGAGCGGCGTGCGCAGCTCGTGGCTGATGGTCGACAGGAAGTCCGACTTCGTGCGGTCGAGCTCGCGCAGCTGACCCACGACGGTGTTCTGCTGCTCGAACAGGCGGGCGTGGTGCACCGCCCGCGCCAGGTCTCCTGCCACCGTCTCGATCAGGCCGACCTCGGCGGCGTCGAAGCGCGGTCGGCCCGCGGCACGGGCGCAGACGAGCACGCCGATGCGCTCCTGGCCGACGAGCACCGGCGCGATCACCATGGGCCCGGCGCCCGCGTAGGCGCGAGCCGCCGCGGCACCGCCGGTGCCCGCGGGGCCACCCTGCAGGTACTGCTCGACGTCGTCGACCGCCAGCGACTGGTGGCCCCGGGCGGCCACGGCGCCCGCCGACTCCAGCGGGTGCGTCGGCCCGGGAGGTGCCGGGTCGACGCTCGCCAGCCCGCGGGTCGACCACTGGGCCGCCACCGGACCCATCCGCCCAGCCTCGATGAAACGCACGTGCACGCGGTCGGCGTGCCCCATGGCGCCCAGACCACCCACGACCTCCTCCGCCACGGCGTCGGCGTGCAGGTGCTGGCGCATCCGGCGGTCGAGGTCGCGGGTGAGGCCCCGGACCTGGGCCCGGTCGAACTCGGCGTCGCGCAGACGCAGGCTCTGGTCGGCCAGCCGGTTGACGCTCGCGGCCACCGCCTGCATCTCGCTCGGGCCGCGCACCGGCATGCGCGCTTCGAGGTCACCCGCCGCGAGCCGGCGCAGGACGTCGCGCAGCGCCGTGAGCGGCGGCACGACCTGCCGCACCGTGAGCCACGCCAACGCCACCAGGCACACGACCGCGAGCACCGTGCTCGTGACCAGCAGCCACAGGCCCACCCGGCGTTGCTGATCAGCCCGGCGCAACGCCGCGTCGATCTGCCGCTCGACCAGCGCCGTGACCTGCGAGTTGGCGTCGCCGAAGGCGCTGAGCTGGGCGCGGGAGGCGGCGTACTGGCTGCTCGCGGTCGCCCGCGACACCGTGCCAGCGACCACGGGCGCCGCGTAGCGGGCGTACCAGCGCTGGGCGGCGGCATCGGACTCGGCCAGCAGCGCGCAGGCACCTGGCTGCTGCCGGCAGGCGACGCGAGCCCGCGAGAGCGCCGGGGCGTACCCGCTCCACTGCGTGCGCAGGTCGGTCAGCAGCGTGCGGTCACCGGAGATGAGGTACCCCCGCAGGTCGGCGGCAGCCCCCGTGGCGGCGTCGCGCAGCTGGGCATTGGCCCGCTCCAGGGGCACGCCGGCCCGGGCGACCTCGGACACCGCGGACGACGACGACCTGATCACCAGCACTCCCGCGACGGCCGAGCCCACCACGAGCAGGCCGACGACGGCGAACGCGGTGAGCAGCCGGCTGCGCATGCTGCCCGCGCCGCGCTCCTCGTGCTCGACGCTCACGTCGACTCCCGCGACGGTGCCGGGTCGGACGGAGCCGTGAGGGCGGTGGGAGCCGTGGGAGCCGTGGGAGCCGTGGGAGCCGTCGCGAAGCCCACCCGAGTCATCACGCCCCACTCGACGGTGCTGCGGCGCAGGGCCGACCACAGACCCTGCAAGCGCCACACGGCCGTCAGCTGGCGGTAGCCGACGTTCTCGACGAGCGCGGAGGCCGCCGTGAGCACGAGGTCGCTCCAGCGGCGGTAGCGGTGGAACGAGAACTCCTCCAGGGCGGCCGAGGCGATGGTGAGCAGGAACGCGTAGCCGAACGCGACGGCGCTGAACAGCAGCGCGAACGGCACGTTGACGGCGCCGACGGCCAGGCCGAGCAGCATCGCCACGAGCCCGACGAGCTCGATCACCGGTGCGAGCAGCTCGAACACCACGTAGTACGGCAAGGTGACCAGGCCGATCCGCCCGTAGCGGGGGTTCCCGATCATCCCGCGGTGGCGCCAGAGGGTCTGGGCGAGCCCGCGGTGCCAGCGGCGGCGCTGACGCGCGAGCACCTGCAGGGTCGACGGCACCTCGGTCCACACGACCGGCTCGGGCACGAACACCACGCGGTAGGCCCGGCGGGTGCGGCGCATGTGCTTGTGGATGCGGGTCACCAGGTCGAAGTCCTCGCCGACGTTGGTGGGGTCGAGTCCCCCGACCGCGACGACGACGTCGCGCCGGAACATGCCGAACGCACCGGAGATGATGGCGAGCGCACCGAGCCGTGACCACCCGGTGCGTCCCATGAGGAACGCCCGCAGGTACTCGACCGCCTGGATGCGAGGCAGCCACCGGCGCGGCATGCGGACGTCGACCACCCGGCCCGCCGCGACCAGGCAGTCGTTGACCGCCCGCACGACGCCGCCTGTCGCCACGACACGCTGCGGGTCGTCGGCGAACGGCTTGCTCACCAGCAGGAGCGCGTCGGTGTCGAGCAGGGAGTCGGCGTCGACGAAGCACACCAGCGGGTACCGGGCGGCGTTCGTGCCGACGTTGAGTGAGTCCGAGCGCCCGCTGTTGGTCTTGCGCACCACGACGAGTGGCGCCGACGAGGCCATGTGGACGTCGACCACCCGCCCGGACGTCGCGATCTCCTGCGGGATCTCACGGGGCACCCGGCGCAGGTCGAAGGCTGCGTCGAGTACGGCGAAGGTGTCGTCGGTGCTGCCGTCGTCGACGACGACCACCTCGAGCTCGGGGTAGCGCAGCGCCAGCAGGCTGCGCACGGACTCCACGATGCCGACCTGCTCGTTGTAGGCGGGCACGACCAGCGATACCGGCAGCGTGAGCGGGCTGGCGTGAGCCTCGTCGTACCCGGCGAAGGGCACGCGACGCAGCTGGCGCGCGAACTCCAGGGACGCCAGCACCACCAGCACGAGGTAGGAGGTGTTGATGAGCAGGAAGTAGCCGAGCACGCCGACGTCGAACGCGGCGAGCACCTGCACGACCGTGGGCCGCAGGCCGCTCAGCAGGTCGCTCACGGCGAGGTCCGCACCGGGGTCGAGGCGTCCTCGGTGCGCGGCCGGGCGAGGTCTCGCACCGCCAGCGCCTCGGCCGCGTACGTCGCCCCGGGCGCGCCGCTGCCGGCCATCTCGTGCAGCGCCTCCAGGCCCACCGGGCCCACCCCGGCCAGCGCTCGGGCGGCGTTGCTCGCCACGCGGTGCTCGGCGTCGGCCACGAGGGGTCGCAGCACGCGGACGGCTTCCGGGCCGCCCACGTCGCCGACCGCGCGCGCCGCGACCGCGCGCAACGCGGCCGGCTCCTCCGGCTCGACGCACCGACGCAGCACCGACAGCGCAGACGGGACGCCGATGCGCCCCAGCGCCCGAGCGCAACGGATCCGCACGTCGTCATCGGGGTCGCGCAGCGCGTGGCTCGACAGCACCCCCACGGCGGTGACCGCGCCACCGAGCCCGAGGATCTCGGCCGCGACCGCGCGGGCCGGGGCCTGCGCCGACGTCATGGCCTCGACCAGCGCGGGAGCCGCGCCGGGCCCGAGCCGGGCGAGGCTGCGCGCGACGATGCGCATCGGCACGGTGTGCGTCCCTGACACCGCGCTGAGCAGTGCCGGCGCCGACGCCGGGTCGCCGATCTCGCCCAGGGCCCGGGCCGCCACGATCCGCACCTCGGGATCGCGGTCGCGCAGCAGCAGTCGCTCCAGCTCGCTTCGCGGCGCGTGCTCACCCAGCAGCCCCAGCAGCTCAGCCGACCGCGCCCGCCGCACCGCGCCGCGCGCACCCAGGCGCCGGGTCAGCCGCGCGATCGTGCCCCGCCGGTCGAGCAGGTCGACGAGCACCTCGCGCGCCTCACCCCGCAGCTTGCGCACCATCGAGACGACGATGGGCTCGAGCGCCGCCCAGGTGGTGGCGTCGAGCTGGAGCAGCGTCGCGAGGTGCTCCTGGTCGATGTCGTCGTCGACCACGAGTGCGACGAGCAGCTGGCGGTGGGGTTCGGCGAGCGCCCGGGAGCGGCGGTGGGCCCGCTCGCGCAGCCCGCGACGGGCCACGATCGCCAACGCCAGCAGCAGGCACAGGCCGGCGATCGCCGTGCCCGCGACGGCGAACAGCGCCGCTGCGGTCACGACGTACTGCGCGCGAGCACCGCCTGCACCCGGCTGAGCAGCTCGCGGGGGCTGAAGGGCTTCACGACGTAGTCGTCGGCACCGAGGGAGAAGCCGGACTCGACGTCGGACTCCTGGGCCTTGGCGGTCAGCAGGATGACGCGGGTGGCGCCCACCTCCTCGTGGCCGCGCACCTCCTGCAGCACCTGACGGCCGCTGCGCCCAGGCATCATCACGTCGAGCACGGCGAGGTCGGGCCGGTGCTGCAGCACCTGCGCTAGCGCGTCGTCGCCGTCCGCCGCCGTGAGCACCGTGAAGCCCGCGGCCTGCAGCTTGAAGGCCACGAGCTCGCGGATGTCTCGGTCGTCGTCGGCGACGAGCACGGTGGTCACGGCAGCCTCCGTGGCTGGTGGAGGGGGCGGCCCGCTGCCGTCCCGCAGGTGCTGTGTCGGCTGGTTCTCGACCGACCTTAAGCCGAACGGGTGACATGACAGCGCCCCCGCCACGCTCAGCGTTGCGGGGGCGCCTGGTCGCCGCAGCTCAGGGGCCCGCGTGCGCGCCAGCGTCAGTCGTCGTCGCCCTTGCCCGGCACCGGCGTCGTCTTCTGCACCTGCATGAGGAACTCGGTGTTGCTGCGGGTGTCCTTCAGCCGCGACATGAGCAGCTCCAGCGCCTGGACGGAGTCGAGCCCCGAGAGCACCCGGCGCAGCTTCCAGATGACCTGCAGCTCCTCGCGCCCGAGCAGGATCTCCTCGCGCCGTGTGCCCGAGGGGTTGACGTCGACCGCCGGGAAGAGGCGCTTGTCGGCCAGGCGGCGGTCGAGCCGCAGCTCCATGTTGCCGGTGCCCTTGAACTCCTCGAAGATCACCTCGTCCATCTTCGAGCCCGTCTCGACGAGCGCGGTGGCGAGGATCGTCAGCGAGCCGCCGTCCTCGATGTTGCGCGCGGCGCCGAAGAACCGCTTGGGCGGGTACAGCGCGCTGGAGTCGACACCACCGGACAGGATGCGCCCGCTCGCCGGGGCCGCGAGGTTGTAGGCGCGACCCAGGCGGGTGATCGAGTCGAGCAGCACGACGACGTCGTTGCCGAGCTCGACCAGCCGCTTCGCCCGCTCGATCGCCAGCTCGGCCACCGCCGTGTGGTCGTCGGCCGGACGGTCGAAGGTCGAGGCGATGACCTCGCCCTTCACCGTGCGCTGCATGTCGGTGACCTCCTCGGGCCGCTCGTCGACGAGCACGACCATGAGGTGGGCCTCGGGGTTGTTCTTCGTGATGGCGTTGGCGATCGCCTGCAGCACCAGGGTCTTGCCGGCCTTGGGCGGAGAGACGATGAGGCCGCGCTGGCCCTTGCCGATCGGCGAGACCAGGTCGATGATCCGCGTCGTCAGGATGCCGGGATCGGTCTCCAGGCGCAGCCGCTCCTGGGGGTACAGCGGAGTCAGCTTGCCGAACTCCAGGCGCTGCTTGGCCTGCTCCGGCGACATCCCGTTGACCGTGTCGAGTCGCACCAGGGCATTGAACTTGTTGTGCCGGCCCTGACCCTGGTGGTCGCCCTCGTGCGGCTGCCGGACGGCGCCGGTGACGGCGTCACCCTTGCGCAGGCCGTACTTCTTGACCTGGCCCAGCGAGACGTACACGTCGTTCGGGCCGGGCAGGTAGCCCGACGTGCGGACGAACGCGTAGCTGTCGAGGACGTCGAGGATGCCGCCCACCGGCAGCAGCACGTCGTCGTCGGTGACCTCCGGCTCGTCCAGGCCCGGGCCACCCTCGGCGCCGCGCCCCCGGCGCTTGCGGTCGCGGTAGCGGCCCCGGCGACGGCGGCCGCCACCCTCCTCGTCGTCCTCGAACCGGCCGCTGTGGCGGTCAGGCTCGCGGTCGTTCTGAGCGCGGTCGTTCTGAGCGCGGTCGTTCTGAGCGCGGTCGTTCTGAGCGCNGCGCTCCTGCTGACGCTCCTGCTGACGCTCCTGCTGACGCTCCTGCTGACGCTCCTGCTGGCGCTCCTGCTGACGCTCCTGCTGGCGCTCCTGCTGACGCTCCTGCTGGCGCTCCTGCTGGCGCTCCTGCTGGCGCGGGCCACCGCGACTGCTCTGGCGCTCGCGCCGCGGTGCCCGCTCGGCCACCTCACCCTGCGCGGCGCCCTCGGGCTCCCGCGCCTGCGGCGCCTCCGGAGACTGCGGAGACTGCGGAGACTGCGGCGACTGCGGCGACTGCGGCTCGGTCGGCGCCTCGCTGCGCTGCGGCGCGGCCGGCGGGGTCTGGGCCGGGGCCTCGGTGCGCTTCTCAGCTCGCGCTGCAGCGGGTCCGCCGCGCCGCTCGGAGATCGCGGCGATCAGGTCGCTCTTGCGCATCTTGGCGATGCCGCTGATGCCGAGGTCGGCGGCCATCGCCTGCAGCTCGGGCAGGCGCTTGCCGCTCAGGCCGCCGCTGCGAGCGGGGCGAGACGCGGAGCCGGCCTCGGACGACGCGTCAGCGCTCGGCGCGACGCGTTCGGTGGTTTCGGTCAAGGAACCCTTCTCCCCTCGTCGTGACCGGCAGATCGGTCACGGTGTCGCCACCCGGCGCTGCTGCCTGGGTGGGGTCGTCGCCGCTCTCGGTACCGCCAGCCCACAGCCTCAAGGGAACCGCACGAGGCGGTGAGGTGATGGGCTCGCGGAGGCACGTCCCTCGAAGGGACGAACGGAGGTGGCGGCTGCGTCGGCATCCGGAAGGCGGGGAGCGCGCCGGAGCCGGGACGCGCAGTCACGATAACACCAGCCGTGCCGAGCCGTCGTGGCCTCCCGCACGCCTGTCGCGGGCGTGTCGGTACTTCAGCCGACCGTCGCGGCGCCCGGTCCGCCGACGTCCGGTGTCAGGCACTGCCAGCCTGGTCCAGCCGCCGTGGCGCTGTGCTGCCGGTGAGAGTCGAGCCGGGCGGACGTGGTCAGCACGAGCACGCTCGGCCCGGCCCCCGACACCACGGCGGCCAGGCCGTCGCGGCGCAGTCGCTCGACCAGCGCGATGGTCTCGGGCATGGCCGCGGCGCGCTGGCGCTGGTGCAGCCGGTCGTGCGTCGCGGGCAGCAGCAGGCTGGGCTCGGTCGTCAGCGCGTGCACCAGCAGCGCGGTGCGCGCGACGTTCACGGCGGCGTCCTCGTGGCTGACGCTGGCCGGGAGCACCGACCTGGCCTGGTGCGTCGCCAGCCGGGTGGTGGGCACGAGCAGCACAGCGGCGACGTCCGGATGCACTGCGAGCCTCACGGCGTCCGGCTCCTCGACCGGCCCCCAGGCGATCGTCAGGCCGCCGAGCAGGGCGGCGGCGGCGTTGTCGGGGTGGCCCTCGAGCTGGGTGGCCGCGCGCAGCAGCAGGTGGTCGTCGAGCGCATCGGCGCCCACGAGGTCACGGCCGGCGACCAGACCCCCCACCACCGCGGCGGCGGACGATCCCAGGCCACGACCGTGGGGAATCGCGTTGCGGCACACCAGGTGCAACCCCGACGGCTGGGGCGCACCCGCGACGTCGAAGGCGTGCCGGATCGCCCGGACGACGAGGTGCCGCTCCCCCGCGCCGGCCAGCTCGTCGGCGCCCTCGCCGCTCACCTCGACCACGACGTCGGGCCGCTCGAGCACCTCGACGCTGATCTCGTCGTGGATGCCGAGCGCCAGCCCGAGGCAGTCGAATCCCGGCCCCAGGTTGGCACTCGTCGCACCCACGCGCACGCGGGTTCTCGCACGCCCGGGCACGTCAGCCCTCGAGGCCGAGGGCCGCCGCCGCGGAGATCGCGTCGACGGGCACCCGCACCGGCTGGACGTCGGAGCCGTCGAGGGTGCGCAGCGCCCACTGCGGGTCCTTCAGCCCGTGACCGGTGACGGTGCAGACCACCCGCTGCCCGGGCACCAGTCCACCGGACGCGTGCACCTTCAGCAGGCCGGCGACACCGGCTGCCGACGCCGGCTCGACGAAGACGCCCTCACGGCTCGCGAGCAGCCGGTGGGCCTGCAGGATCTCCTCGTCGGTCACCGCGTCGATGCGGCCGCTGCTGCCGTCGCGCGCGGCCTCAGCCTGACGCCATGACGCAGGGTTGCCGATCCGGATCGCCGTGGCGATGGTCTCCGGGTGGTCGATGGGGTGACCCTGGACGATCGGCGCGGCGCCAGCGGCCTGGAAGCCCCACATCGCAGGGGTTCTGGACGCCGGACCCGGCTGCTCGGAGTCGTGCGTGTACTCCTGGTAGCCCTTCCAGTAGGCCGTGATGTTGCCGGCGTTGCCCACGGGCAGGCAGTGGACGTCGGGCGCGTCCCCGAGCGCGTCGACCACCTCGAAGGCGGCGGTCTTCTGGCCCTCGATGCGGTACGGGTTCACCGAGTTGACGAGCTCGACGGGGTAGGCCTCGGAGAGCTTGCGGGCCAGGGTGAGGCAGTCGTCGAAGTTTCCGTCGACCTGCAGCAGCGTCGCACCGTGCGCGATGGCCTGGCTGAGCTTGCCCAGCGCGATCTTGCCCTCGGGCACCAGCACACCGCAGGCCATGCCGGCCGCAGTCGCGTAGGCCGCCGCGGACGCCGACGTGTTGCCGGTGCTCGCGCAGATCACGGCCCGGGCGCCGCGCTGCGCCGCGTGCGAGATGGCCATGGTCATGCCGCGGTCCTTGAACGACGCCGTGGGGTTCATCCCCTCGACCTTCACCCACACCTCGCACCCGGTGAGCTGCGACAGGTGCCGGGCGCGCACGAGCGGAGTGCCGCCCTCGCCGAGCGTCACCACGGGCGTCGTGTCGTCGACCGGCAGCCGCTCGCGGTACTCCTCGATGACGCCCCGCCACTGGTGAGCCACGGCTACTCCCCCTCGACCCGCATCACGCTGACGACACCGCGGACGACGTCGAGCCGGCCGAGGTCGTCGACGGTGGCCGACAACGCCTCGTCGCTCGCCTGGTGGGTCACCACCACGAGCGCAGCGCGGTCGGGCTGGTCGCTGCCCTCGGCCCGGTGCAGCTGCTGGCGCACCGTCTCGATCGACACCTCGTGCGCGGCAAACACCTGCGCCACCTGAGCCAGCACGCCCGGGCGGTCGGCGACGTCGAGGCTCACGTGGTAGCGCGTGCGGGTGCGGCCCATCGGCAGCACCGGCAGGTCGGCGTACGACGACTCCCCGGGCCCCCGACCACCGAGCACCCGGTGGCGCGCGACCGAGACGACGTCGCCGAGCACCGCGCTCGCTGTGGGCTCACCGCCCGCTCCCGGGCCGTAGAACATCAGCCCACCGGCGGCCTCGGCCTCGACGAAGACGGCGTTGAACGCGCCGCGGACGCCGGCGAGGGGGTGGCTGCGGGGCAGCATCGCCGGGTGCACCCGCACCGACACGCCCGGCTCGCCGCCGTCGTCACCAGCGCGCTCGCAGATCGCGAGCAGCTTCACGACGCAGTCCATGTCGCGCGCTGCCGCGACGTCGGCCGCCGTGACCTCGGTGATGCCCTCGCGGTACACCGCGGACGCCGGCACGCGGGTGTGGAAGGCCAGCGACGCGAGGATCGCCGCCTTCGCGGCAGCGTCGAAGCCTTCGACGTCAGCCGTGGGGTCGGCCTCGGCGTAGCCGAGCTCCTGCGCCTGCTCCACGGCCTCGGCGAACCCGGCACCGGTGGTGTCCATCTGGTCGAGCACGTAGTTGGTGGTGCCGTTGACGATGCCGAGCACCCGCCGGATCCGGTCACCGGCGAGCGACTCTCGCACCGGCCGCACCAGCGGGATCGCGCCTGCCACCGCGGCCTCGAAGTACAGATCGACGCCGTGGCGCTCGGCCGCCGCGTACAGCGTCGGGCCGTCTTGGGCGAGCAGCGCCTTGTTGGCCGTCACGACCGACGCACCGTGCTGCATCGCCGACAGGATCAGGGACCGGGCGGGCTCGATCCCGCCGATCACCTCGATCACGATGTCGGCGCGCCGCACGAGCTCCTCGGCGTCGGTGGTGAACAGCTCCTCGGCGACGCCGGTCGCGGACCGGTCACGGCCGGTGCGCCGTACGGCGATGCCCACGATCTCGAGCCGCCGGCCGGCCCGAGCGGCCAGCTCGTCGGCGTGGGTCGTCAGCAGCCGCGCCACCTGCGTCCCGACGACGCCGCAGCCCAGCATCGCGACGCGGAGCGACTCCGCCACCTGCGCACCTCCCGTGTCGTGGCCGCCATCATGGCGGGTGTCCGCCCACTGACCACCCACTGGTCCGCCATCCGGACCTGCGGGGGTGTTCACCCGACGTCCAGCGCGAGCAGGTCGTCCTCGGTCTCGCGACGCAGCAGCACCCGCACCTGGCCGTCGCGCACCGCCAGCACCGGGGGCCGCGGCACGTGGTTGTACTGGCTGGCCATGCTGCGGCAGTAGGCACCCGTGCCCGGCACAGCGATGAGGTCACCGGGCCCGACGTCGCCGGGCAGGAACTCGTCCTTGACGACGACGTCCCCGCTCTCGCAGTGCTTGCCGACGACCCGGGAGAGCACGGGTGCGGCGTCCGAGCGGCGGTTGGCCAGCGTGGCTGAGTAGTCGGCGTCGTACAGCGCCGTGCGGATGTTGTCGCTCATGCCGCCGTCGACGGCCACGTACCGTCGGCTGCCACCGCCGTCGAGGCCGACGTCCTTGATGGTGCCGACGGTGTAGAGGGTGAACGTGCTCGGCCCCGCGATCGCCCGGCCCGGCTCGACCGAGATGCGAGGGACGGCGACACCGAGGTCGGCGCACTCGCGGCGCACGATCCGGGCCAGGCCCTGCGCGAGCTCGGCCACCGGCAGCGGGTCGTGCTCGGTCGTGTAGGCGATGCCGAACCCACCCCCCAGGTCGAGCTCGGGCATCTGGACGCCGTGCTCACGGGCGACGTCGGCGTGCAGCGCGAGCACCCGCCGGGCGGCGAGCTCGAACCCCTGCGTGTCGAAGATCTGCGAGCCGATGTGCGAGTGCAGCCCGCGCAGCTCGAGCTCGGGGCGAGCCAGCACGCGTCGCACCGCCTCGCCCGCTTGGCCCTCGGCCAGCGAGAGCCCGAACTTCTGGTCCTCGTGGGCCGTGGCGATGTAGGAGTGCGTGTGCGCCTCGACGCCCACCGTCACGCGCACCAGCACCGGTGCGCGCACCCCCCGCGCGGCCGCCAGGTCGGCGACGCGGTCGACCTCGGCCAGCGAGTCGAGCACGATGCGACCGATGCCGGCGTCCAGGGCGCGACCGATCTCGGCGTCGCTCTTGTTGTTGCCGTGCAGGCCGATCCGCGCGGGCGGCACCTCAGCGCGCAGGGCCACGGCCAGCTCTCCACCCGAGCAGGTGTCGAGCGACAGCCCCTCCTCGACCACCCAGCGCGCCACCGCCGTCGACAGGAACGCCTTGCCGGCGTAGTACACGTCGGCGCCGCCGCACAGGTCGGCGAAGGCGGCGTCGAACGCCTCCGCGTACTCGCGGGCCCGCGCGCGGAAGTCGGCCTCGTCGACGACGTACGCGGGCGTGCCGTACTGCTCGGCGATCGCGACGACGTCGACGCCGCCGACCTTGACCATGCCGCACCGGCTCCCCCGCCGCACCGTGCGCGCCCACAGCTGCGGCAGCAGCTCGTTGACGTCGCCAGGAGGTCGTAGCCACGACGGCCCGTGGTAACCCTCGGCGTGCAGGGCACCGGCCTCGTGCGCCCGCACTACATCTGCTCCGGCGCGCTCACGCCGAGCAGGTCGAGCCCGCGCGCGAGCACCGTGCGGGTGGCCTCGTTCAGCCACAGCCGCGTGCGGTGCAGGTCGGTGACCTCCTCGTCGCCGACCGGCCGCACCCGGCACTCGTCGTACCACTTGTGGTACGCGCCGGCGAGGTCCTCGAGGTAGCGGGCCACGCGGTGCGGCTCGCGCAGCTCGGCCGCCTGGGCCACCACCCGCGGGAACTCCCCCAGCGTGCCGAGCAGCACCGACTCGGTCTCGTGGTCGAGCAGCGCCGGGTCGAAGCCGTCCTCGCGGCGGACGCCGTCCTCGGCGGCCAGCCGCGACATCCGGCTGATCCGGGCGTGGGCGTACTGCACGTAGAAGACCGGGTTGTCGTTGGTGCGCTTGCGCAGCTGCTCGCCGTCGAGGTTGAGCGGCGAGTCCGAGGGGTAGCGCGACAACGAGTACCGCACGGCGTCCGTGCCGATCCACTTGATGAGGTCACGCATCTCGATCATGTTCCCCGCGCGCTTGGCCATGCGGGCGCCCTGGATGCTGATCAGCTGGCCGATGAGCACCTCGATGTTGTGCTCAGGATCGTCTCCGGCGCAGGCCGCGATCGCCTTGAGGCGCCCCACGTAGCCGTGGTGGTCGGCGCCGAGCATGTACACCTTCTCGGGGAAGCCGCGGTCCTTCTTGCTCAGGTAGTACGCGGCGTCCGCAGCGAAGTAGGTGGCCACGCCGTCCTGGCGGATCAGGACGCGGTCCTTGTCGTCGCCGAAGTCGGTGGTGCGCAACCACACCGCACCGTCGGCGTCGAACACGTGCCCCTGCTCGCGCAGCCGGTTCACTGCCTGCTCGACCGCACCGCCGTCGTGCAGCGCGCGCTCGCTGAACCACACGTCGAAGTGGACGTCGAAGTCGGCCAGCACCTCCCGGATCTCCGCCAGCTGGGCCTGGTAGCCGAGGTCGCGCGCCACAGTGAGCGCCTCGGCCTCGGGAAGGTCCAGCAGATCCGGACGTTGGGCCAGCACGGTCTGGGCCAGGTCGGCGACGTACTCGCCCGGGTAACCGCCGTCGGGCACCGGCTCACCCTTCGCGCGGGCGAGCACCGAGATGGCGAAGCGGTCCATCTGGGCGCCCGCGTCGTTGACGTAGTACTCGCTGGTGACGTCGGCTCCGCTGGCGGTGAGCAGCCGGCGCAGCGAGTCCCCGAGGGCGGCCCAGCGGGTGTGGCCGATGTGCAGGGGGCCCGTCGGGTTGGCCGAGACGAACTCGAGGTTGACGACGTGACCGGTCAGGGCGGTGTTGTCGCCGTACGCCGCACCCTGCTCGACGACCGTGCGCGCCAGCTCACCGGCCGCCGCGGCGTCGAGCACCACGTTGAGGAACCCCGGGCCGGCAACCTCGACCTTTGCCACGCCCGGTACGTCGGCCAGCCGCCCGGCGAGCGCCTCGGCGAGCTGGCGCGGGGGCACCCCGGCGCCCTTCGCCAGCTGCAGCGCGATGTTGGTGGCCCAGTCACCGTGGTCGCGATTGCGCGGGCGCTCGACGCGGACCGTCTCCGGGACGGCGACGCTGAGCTCGCCGGAGCGCACGACCTCGACGAGGACGTCGTGGATGGCCTGGGACAGCTGCTCGGGGGTCACCCCCACAGGCTACCGGCGCAGTGTGGCCGACCCGATCAGCCGACCCGGCCAGCGGACGCGAGCACGCCGACGATGGCGACGAGCTCGTCGGGGTCGAACGGCTTGGCGATGAACGCGTCGACGCTCGCCTGCTCGGCCTGGGCGCGGTGGTGGCGCTGCACGGAGGCAGTGACCATGACCACCGGGAGGTGCTCGAGCCGGGGATCGCTGCGGATCATCGACACCGTCCACCAGCCGTCGCGCCGCGGCATGAGCGCGTCGACGGTGACGACGTCCGGCAGCGTGCCCTGCGGGTCGTTGAGCAGGTCGAGCGCCTCTTGGCCGTCGCGGGCCTCCATGACGTCGTAGCCCTCGAGCTCGAGGTTCATGACGATCAGCGCGCGCACGGAGTCGGTGTCGTCGCAGACCAGCACGCGTGGTGAGCTGAGGGTGCTGACGGCGCGCCGGCGCCGCCCTCTGCCCTGCTGCTGGACCATGCGACCAGGGTAGGCGGCGGACGACCCCCACGGGGTTGAACCCTTGATCCGAAGGAAGCCAGGCGCCCGCAGGCGGCGCCCGGACGGGTCCGGAAACGACGAACGGACCTGCGCATCGCAGGTCCGTTCGTTGCCGACGTCTGAGACGTCGCAGGGCGCCCCCGGCAGGATTCGAACCTGCGCTCCCGCCTCCGGAGGGCGGTGCTCTATCCCCTGAGCTACGGGGGCTCGGGCTCGACGAGGTTACCAGTCGCCAGCCGCGCGCCAGGACGGCGGTCTCACTCGCCCTCGACGAACTCCCAGTGCCAGGGCTCGGGCTTGCTGCCACCGGGACGCGCCCAGTCGGGGTTGTCCCACCCGAACGCCGGAGCGTTCTCCAGGAACCACGTGCGGCGGGCGCTGCCCACCTCGTCGGGCCCACCGCACACGTCGATCGCGAGGCCCCACCCGTGCTCGCTGGTGCCCGGTCGCGCCGCCAGTCCCGGCTTGCGGGCCGCGACGCTGTACTGCGACGCCAGCGACCGGTAGGAGTCGGTGAGGCACAGGTCGGAGCCGAAGCGGCCCTTGTAGACCTCGTTGAGCCGGATCAGCCGCACGGCCGCGTCGGCCCGCAGCTTGTGGCCCGGCGCGAACGGCAAGGCGCAGAGGATGGAGGACGGCAGCTGGCCGTTGGCGTAGTGCTGCCCCGGCTCGCGGCCGCTGCACCCGGCGATCGGGCCGCGCTCCTGCGAACGGGAGACCGCCACCATCCGAAACGCCGAGTCACCGAGGGCGCTGGCGGCGCGGGCCGAGGACTGCTCGGTGCTGCGCTGACGCCGGGCGTCCACCACGCCGACGGCGGCGGCCGCCTGGGGGCCGAGCGTGGCGGCAGCCTGGTCGGAGGCCGCTGAGGGCAAGGCGCCCACGGCAGACGCCACGGCACCGAGCGCCCCCACGGCGGCGACCGCGGCGACCGCGGCCAGGCCGCGATGGCGCGGCCCCGGGCGGGCCGTGACCTGGTCGCGTCGATGGGGCGCCCGCCGGGCGTTCGCGTCGACGACTACCTGGCGCTGGCGCAGCGGGGTGCGTAGCTGGGTCAGGGGCCCGGTGGCCGGCTGGCTGCCGCTATCGGCCGTCTCGGGCGCGGGGCGGGTGCGGCTTCGCGGCGTGCGGGTCTGGCGGCCCTTCGCCCGGGCGGCGCGCTCCTCAGCGCGAGCCGCGGCCTTGGCCTGCGCCCGCGTGAGGTAACTGGGGGTCGCAGGCGCCGGCGCCTGCGCCCGCGGGCGGTCGACCTGGAGGGGCTGGTGCGGCAGCACGGCCACTGCGGCGGCGAGCTCAGGCGCCGGGAGCGGCAGGGTCGGCTCCGAGCGGTTGGCCGGGGAGGTCGAGACGGCCGGGGCGACCGGTTCGCGGCGTCGCCGTCCGCGGTACTGCGACGCCGTCGGCTCCTCCGCGCGGATGCGGTCATCCGTCGAGAACGCACTGGGCACGCAGAGACTCCGGCGGGGTGTCGAGTTCGGGTGGTACCGACGTCGGACGGTACCCGTGGTCAATCGAGGTCGATCGAGGTCAATCGAGGTCAGTCGAGTTCAGTCGGGGTCGGACGATTTCGATAGACTTCGATCGAAATCGGCGGGGTTCGACCCGTCAGTCGACCTTAGAAGACTGCGGCGAATCACAACAGGGGCACTCGCTGCGAATGTGACGCACGCCACACCACACTGACGTTTCGGCGAGCGGCTACAGCCCGCGATCGACGATCCCGCGGTGCCGTCGGGTCTCGTCCCTCACCTCGCCGACCAGCTCCTCCAGCACGTCCTCGAGGAACACCACACCCGTCACCTGGTCGGCACTGACCACGCGCGCTAGATGAGCCCCCGAGCGCTGCATCGTCGCCAGCACGTCCTCGACGTCGTCAGCGGCGCCGACGGTCACCAACGCGCGCACCCGCTTCGGCGGGATCGGTGCGTCGTAGCGCTCGTCGTCGGCGTAGAGCACGTCCTTCAGGTGCAGGTAACCCACGAGCTGGCCGTCTGCGCCGGTGACGGGGAACCGCGAGAACCCCGTGCGCGCCACGAGCCGCTCCAGGTCGGCCGGCGTGCTGGCCTCGGGCAGGGTGACCAGGTCGGCGAGCGCCACCTCGACGTCACCGGCCGTGCGCTCGCTGAACTCCAGGGCGCCGGTGACGAGGCCGTGCTCGTCCTGCAGCAACCCCTCGGCCTGCGACTGGGCGACGATGGAGGAGACCTCCTCCGCGGTGAACGTCGAGGTCACCTCGGCCTTAGGCTCCACGCCGAGCAGGCGCAGGCACGCGTTGGCCAGACCGTTCAGTACCCCGATCACCGGGCCGAGCACCCGCGTCAGCCAGACCAACGGCGGCGCGAGCAGCAGCGCGGCGCGGTCGGGGCCGGCGATCGCGAGGTTCTTGGGCACCATCTCGCCCACCACCACGTGCAGGTACACCACGACGGCGAGCGCGAGCGCGAACGCCACGGGGTGCACGAGGCGCTCGGAGAGGCCGGCGGCGGCGAACGGCGCTTCCAGCAGGTGCGCGAGGGCCGGCTCGGCCACCGCTCCGAGGCTCACGGAGCAGACCGTGACCCCGAGCTGGGCCGCGGCGAGCATCGCCGAGACGTGCTCCATGGCGTGCAGCGTCGAGCGCGCCCGGCGCGAGCCCGCGTCGGCCAGCGGCTCGATCTGGCTGCGCCGGGCGGCCATGATCGCGAACTCGGCGCCGACGAAGTAGGCGTTCGCCAGCAGCAGCGCCGCCGCGACCCCGAGCGCCGCTCCCCCGCTCACGCCGTCCCGCCATCGGGTTCGGTGACGCCCAGACCCCGCACCGGCGTCACGCGCAGCCGGTCGACGCGGCGGCCGTCCATGCGTGACACGTGCAGGCGCCAACCGGGCACGGTGACGACGTCGCCCACCTGCGGCACGCGACCGATGCGGGCCATCACGAAGCCGCCGACGGTCTCGTAGGCGCCGTCGTCGGGCACGTCGGCGCCGATCCGGTCGCGCACCTCGTCGGGCCGCCACAGGCCAGGCACGACCCACGACCCGTCGCGCAGCCGTCGGCCGGCGGTGCGGCCGCGGTCGTGCTCGTCGGCGACCTCGCCGACGATCTCCTCGATGACGTCCTCGAGCGTCACCACGCCGGACGTGCCGCCGTACTCGTCGACCACCACCGCCAGCTGCAGGCCCTGCTCGCGCAGCTGGACGAGCAGCGGGTCCAGACGCACGGTCTCGGGCACCATCAGAGGGTCGGACATCAGCGCGGCCGCCGGCACGTCGCCGCGCCGCTCCGGCGGCACAGCGACCGCGCGCTTGATGTGGACGACGCCCACGACGTCGTCGAGGTCGTCGTCGACCACGGGGAAGCGCGAGTGGCCGGTGGTGCGCGCCAGCCGGACGACGTCCGCCGCGCTGTCGTCGCGGTGCACCACGGTGCACCGCAGGCGCGGGGTCATGACGTCCTCGGCCGTGCGGTCGGCGAACCCCAGCGAGCGGGTGAGCAGCTCAGCGGTGCCGGCGTCGAGGGTGCCGGCCTCGGCGGAGCGGCGCACGAGCGAGGCGAGCTCCTGCGGCGTGCGCGCACCCGACAGCTCCTCCTTCGGCTCCACGCCGAGCCGGCGCAAGACGGCGTTCGCGCTGCCGTTGAGCAGCGCGATCAGCGGACGCGCCACGGTGGAGAACACCCGCATGGGCACCGCGATGAGCTGCGCCGTGCTGAGGGGCCGGGCGATGGCGAGGTTCTTCGGCACCAGCTCGCCGACCACCATCGAGAAGGCGGTGGCGAGCACCAGGGCCACCGCGACCGCGACGGGGTCGACGGCAGACGCGGGGAGGCCGACGCCGGACAGCGGGGTCGCCAGCAGCCGCGCGATGCTGGGCTCGGCGAGGTAGCCGACCAGCAGGGTGGTCACCGTGATGCCCACCTGCGAGGCCGACAGCTGGGTCGACAGCCGGCGCAGCGCAGCCAGCACGCCCACCGAGCGCGCGTCACCGGCCTGCACCGAGCGCTCGACGGCGGACCGGTCGAGCGCGACGAGCGAGAACTCCGCCGCGACGAACACCGCGGTGCCGAGCGTGAGCACGACGCTGAGGAGCAGGAGCAGCCACTCGGTCACGAGGTGGCCTCGCGGGGCGGCTGCGCGCTGCGACCGGGGGGCTCGCTGCGTTGGTGAGGCTCGCGTTGGTGAGGCTCGTCCGGGGGATCGGTCTCGGGCTGCATCATCCCCCCGATCGTACGGCCTGCTCCCGACACCGCGCGCGGGCCGCCGTGGCACGGTGGACGACGACGGCAAGACGGCGGCGGACGACGATGGACGACGACGAGCCACGGGAGGTCACCGATGTCCGAAGCGCACGGCGTACCCACAGTGCGGCAGGTGGTGCTCGACGGGCCGGACGCCCGGGCGCTGGCGGAGTTCTACCGCCAGCTCTTCGCCCTTCAGTACCGCGAGGGCGACGCACCGCCCACCGACGGCAGCCCCGACGAGCGGGGCGCCGACTGGCTCGTGCTGCGCCACCCCTCGGGTGGCGTGCAGCTGGCGTTCCAGCAGGTGGCCGAGCTCACGCGCACGACCTGGCCGGACGCCACGGTGCCGATGCAGCTGCACCTCGACACCACGGTGGGCTCGCGCGCCGAGCTCGACGCCGCTCACGTCCGCGCGCTCGCGCTGGGCGCCCAGCTGCTGCTCGACCGCACCGACGACCCGGACGAGCCGCTGCGCGTGTACGCCGACCCCGCTGGCCACCCCTTCTGCGTGTTCGTCGGCTAGCGGCGCGCCCGCTGCGCGTTCACCACCCGGCCGGCAGGGGCCGTCCCTCCTCGTAGCCTGCGCTCGACTGCAAGCCCAGGACCGCGCGCTCGTGCAGGTCGGCGAGGTTGCGGGCGCCGACGTACGTCGCGGCGCTTCGCACCCCGGACGTGATCTGGTCGAGCAGGTCCTCGACCCCGGGACGCGCGGGGTCGAGCATCATCCGCGAGCTCGAGATGCCCTCCTCGAACAGGCCCTTGCGCGCCCGGTCGAACGCCGAGTCCTCCTTGGTGCGCGCCGCCACGGCTCGCGAGGACGCCATGCCGAAGCTCTCCTTGTACTCGCGGCCCTGCGCGTCGGTCATGAGGTCGCCGGGGCTCTCGCAGGTGCCGGCGAACCACGAGCCGACCATCACCTGGCTGGCCCCTGCCGCGAGGGCGAGCGCGACGTCGCGCGGGTGTCGCACGCCGCCGTCGGCCCACACGTGCTTGCCGAGCTCGCGCGCGGCGTCGGCGCACTCGAGCACCGCGGACAGCTGCGGCCGGCCGACGGCGGTCATCATGCGCGTGGTGCACATCGCCCCCGGACCCACCCCGACCTTGACGATGTCGGCGCCCGCCGCCACGAGATCGCGCACACCCTCGGCGGTGACGACGTTGCCGGCCACCACCGGCACCTGCGGGTCGAGCGCCCGCACGGCCGAAAGCGCCTCGAGCATCTTCTCCTGGTGACCGTGCGCGGTGTCGACGACGAGCGTGTCGATGCCGGCATCGAGCAGCACCTTCGCGGTGCCCGCCACGTCACCGTTGATCCCTACTGCCGCAGCGATCCTGAGCCGGCCGTTCGGGTCGACGGCGGGCCGGTAGATGGTCGAGCGCAGGGCCCCCTTCCGGGTGAGCAGCCCCTGCAGCACGCCCTCACGCACGACCGGCGCGAACCGCCGGCGCGCCTCATGCAGCAGCTCGAAGCCGGCGCGCAGGCCGCCCACCGCCTCGACGACGTCAGCCTCGACCGTGTGCACCTCGGGGCTCATCACGTCGGCCAGGAGCGTGTAGCGGTCGACGTCGGCGCAGTCCTGTGCCGTCACGATGCCGACCGGTCGGCGCGCCGCGTCGACCACGACGACCGCACCGTGCGCGCGCTTGGGCAGCAGGTGCAGCGCGTCGAGCACCGTGTCAGTGGGCGACAGCGTGAGCGCCGTCTCGAACACCGTGTGCCGCTCCTTGACCCAGCGCACGACCTGGGCGACGACGTCGGTCGGGATGTCCTGGGGGATCACGGCCAGACCGCCGCGCCGCGCGATGGTCTCCGCCATCCGGCGCCCGGCGACGGCGGTCATGTTGGCGACGACCACCGGGATCGTCGTCCCCGTGCCGTCCGTGGTCGACAGGTCGACGTCGAGCCGCGAGGTCACGTCCGACCGGTTCGGGACCAGGAAGACGTCGCTGTAGGTGAGGTCGGTCCGGGGGGTCTGCCCCTGCAGGAAGCGCACACCGGAACGATACGTGCAGCACACAGAACCCCCGCACGCTGCGCCGTAGCATCTGCGGCATGAGCGGCCAGCCCCAGACCGGCACCAACCACCCGCCACGACGCGTGCTCGTCGTCGAGGACGAGCCGACCATCGCCTTGTCGGTGGCGCACCGGCTCCGGGCCGAGGGCTACGCCGTCGACGTCGTCGGCGACGGCCCGAGCGCCGTCAGCGCCGCGGTGTCCGACCCGCCTGACGTCATGGTGCTCGACGTGATGCTCCCCGGCTTCGACGGCCTCGAGGTCTGCCGTCGGGTGCAGGCCGAACGACCGCTGCCGGTGCTGATGCTCACGGCGCGCGACGACGAGACCGACATGCTCATCGGGCTCGGGGTCGGCGCCGACGACTACATGACCAAGCCGTTCTCGATGCGTGAGCTCGTGGCCCGGGTGAACGCCTTGATCCGCCGGGTGGCGCGCGCCCAGCAGCTGGCTCACGTCGGCGACGCACCCTCGACCCTCGTGCTCGGGCCGGTCGAGATCGACCGGGCCGAGCGGCGCGTTCGCCGCGACGGCAGCGAGGTGCACCTGACGCCGATCGAGTTCGACCTGCTGGTGCGGCTGGCCTCCGACGCCCGCACCGTGCTGACGCGCGAGACCCTGTTGGCCGACGTGTGGGACTGGGCCGACGCGTCCGGCACGCGCACCGTCGACAGCCACATCAAGGCGCTGCGTCGCAAGCTCGGCCCGGGCCTGATCCGCACCGTGCACGGGGTCGGCTACTCGGCCGAACCGGCCGGTGACGCCGCTGACGGTGACGCCGCTGAAGGTGACGAGCCCGGGCAAGCCGACGCGCCATGACCGAGCGCACCGTGGCCGGCTCGCGGGTGCGAGACCTGCGCCCCCTCGACCCCTTCCGCTCCATCAAGATCAAGCTCGGGGTGCTGGTCGGAGCGACCACCACCATCTCGGCCGTCGCCGTGTGGGCAGGACTGCACAACGACCTCGCGACGCGCTACACGCTGCCGCTCTCGGTGGTCATCGCGCTCGCGGTCACCCAGCTGCTCGCGCGCGGGATGACGTCGCCGCTGCGCGAGATGACCGCTGCGGCGCAGGCCATGGCGCGCGGTGACTACAGCCGCCGGGTGCACGCCACGAGCAACGACGAGGTCGGCGAGCTGGCGCGTGCGTTCAACCGGATGGCCGAGGACCTCGGCGACGCCGACCGGCAGCGTCGCGAGCTCGTCGCCAACGTCAGCCACGAGCTGCGCACCCCGGTGTCGGCCCTGCGCGCGGTGCTCGAGAACCTCGTCGACGGTGTCACCACCCCGGACGACGCGTCGCTGCGCACCGCGCTGGCCCAGACCGAGCGCCTCGGCGACCTCGTGAGCCAGCTGCTCGACCTGTCGCGCGTCGAGGCCGGTGCGGTGCCCCTGCACCGCAACCGCTTCGCGCTGCGAGAGTTCCTGGCGGCCTGCGTGGAGCAGGCCGAGCTCGCCGGACGCGACGTGCACTACGTCGTCGACGTCGAGCCCGCCGACCTCACGCTCGTCGCCGACCAGGACCGCCTGCACCAGGTGGTGGCCAACCTGCTCGACAACGCAGCGCGCCACTCGCCCAAGGGCGGCGAGGTCGTCGCGCGGGCGCGTGGTGGCGTCGGGCAGGTGCAGCTCGACGTCATCGACGAGGGCCCCGGCATCGACCCGCAGGAGCGCCTGCGCGTGTTCGAGCGCTTCCACCGCGGCGGTGCGTCGGCGCACGACGGCGGCACCGGCCTGGGCCTGGCGATCGCGCGCTGGGTGGTCGACCTGCACCACGGCTCGATCCGCGTCGCCGAGTCGGCGACCGGCTGCGACATCCGCGTCATCGTGCCCCAGGCCCCGAGCTCCTGACCTCGTTTGACCCTCACGCCGGGTGAGATGCAAAGGTGGGGCTTCACGATCACCATGCACCTCGGGGGTGGGTTCCATCAGCACGCAGCCAACCGGTGAGCCCGGACGCACGCTGCAGGTCGTCGGGCTGACCAAGCGCTTCGGCCCGGTCATCGCCGTCGACGACCTCAGCTTCGAGGTCGAGCCGGGGCGCGTCACCGGCTTCCTGGGCCCGAACGGCGCCGGCAAGACCACGACCCTGCGCCTCCTGCTGGGTCTGCTGACGCCGACGTCCGGGCACTGCGCGATCGGCGGGCAGCCCTACCGCGACCTGCACGACCCCCTGCGGACGGTCGGCGCCGGGCTGGACGGGTCGTCGTTCCACCCCGGTCGCACCGCGCGCAACCACCTGCGCTGGATGTGCGCGAGCGCAGGAATCGCGACGACCCGGGTCGAGGAGGTGCTCGCCCTGGTCGGGCTCACCGAGGCCGCCGACCGGCGAGTGGGCGGCTTCTCGCTCGGCATGCGCCAGCGGCTCACCCTCGCCGGGGCGATGCTCGGCGACCCCGCCGTGCTGGTGCTCGACGAGCCGGCCAACGGTCTGGACCCCGAGGGCATCGCCTGGCTGCGCGGGTTCCTGCGCCACCTCGCGAGCCAGGGCCGCACGGTGCTCGTCAGCAGCCACGTGCTCTCGGAGGTGCAGCAGACCGTCGACGACGTCGTCATCCTCGCCCGCGGCCGCCTGGTGCACACGGGGCCGCTCGACTCGCTGTCGGGCGATCCCGGCGTCCGGGTCGTCACCCCAGACGCCGAGGCGCTGGCCTCGGCCCTGACGGCGGCGGGGCTGGCGCCGCAGGTGCAGCCGGACGGCGCTCTCGTCGTCCGCGGCTGCCCCCCGGAGCAGGTCGGGGACCTCGCGTTCACCGCCGGCGTGCGGCTGCACCTGCTCGCGCCGCTCGAACGTGACCTCGAGACCGCGTTCCTGCGCATGGTCGACGACGCGGAGCGCCGCATCGACCGCGAGCGCGCCACCCACCCCACCCCCACCCCCACCACCCCCACCGAGATCACGGACGGAGCCGCGTGATGGCCCGGGCGCTGCAGGCCGAGCTCGTCAAGATCCGCACCACCCGGATGTGGTGGGGACTGCTGCTGGGACTGGTCGTCCTGGTGGCGCTGCAGGTCACGGTCACCGCCGCGTTCTCCGGCCGCTCCCCCGGCGCTGGACAACCGGCGCTGCCCGGCCTCGACTCCGCCGAGGGACTGCGCACCGCCTTGTCGTCCGGCTTCCAGAGCGGCTACCTCATGGCGCTGGTGCTCGGCACGATCATCGGCGCCGTCGACTTCAGGCACCGCACCGCGACGCAGACGTTCCTCGCGACGCCGCACCGCAGCCGGGTCATCGCCGCCAAGGTGCTCTCGGGCGTGGCCTACGGCCTGCTCTACGCCGTCGTGACGCAGGCGCTGTCGCTCGCGCTCGTCGCGCTCGTCTCGACCATCCGCGGCGGCGGCCTCGGGGCCGCCGACGCCACGGTCGTGCGTGCCCTGCTCCTCGGGCTGCCCGGCATCGCCCTGTGGTGCGTCATCGGCGTGAGTCTGGGCATGCTGTTGCGCAACCAGATCGCCGCCGTGCTCGTCGCCGTGGGGTTCGTGTTCCTCATCGACCCGCTGCTCGGCCTGGCGCTCAACCAGCTCGACCTGCAGACCCTCGGCGAGTACACGGTGAGCAACGCGTCCACGGCCCTCGTGCAGGGCTACACGGGCAGCGACCTGCTGCCTTGGTGGGCCGGTGGCCTCGTCATGGTGGCCTACGGGCTGGTCATCGCCGTCGCGGCGTGGCTCACCTCGGCTCGCCGCGACATCACGTGACCCGGCGTCACGCCACGTGACATTTCACCCGACGTGGCGCGCGGGATCGCACCGGTGTCGGCGCTCAGCACGCCGACGCACTAGCCTGGGGGGCGCCGGCCGGCCAGCTCGGTCGCGCACCGGCACCTTGGCCGATTCACCACGCGATTGACGAGACGGAAGAGGCGATCACCGCCGTGTCGCAGGAGTCCGCGAGCAGCGACCCGATGGCGGCCTTCGGGCCGAACGAATGGTTGGTGGACGAGCTCTACCAGCAGTACCTGAAGGACCGGTCGTCGGTCGACCGCGCCTGGTGGGAGTTCTTCGAGGACTACAGCCCCGCTGACGGCGCGACGCCCAACGGCCAGGGTGAGGCCGCGACCGCGCAGGCCACGACGCCGGCCGCATCCCCCCAGCCCGCCGCAGCGCCTCAGCCGCCCGCTGCTGCTCCCGCACCCGCCGCAGCGCCGGCTCCCGCACCGGCTCCCGCACCGGCGCCCGCGCCCGCCGCAGCACCGGCTCCCGCACCGGCTCCCACACCGGCTCCCGCACCGCAGGCCGTCCCCCAGCCGTCGTCCGAGCAGCGCGCCGACGGCGTCACCGCGCAGCGTGCCCAGCGCACCCCCTCACCCGCTCGGCCCGCGCCGTCGCCGGCTCCCGCCTCGAGCACCGACACCGACGTGACCACGCTGCGAGGTGCGTCAGCGCGCGTCGTCACGAACATGGAGGCCAGCCTCCAGGTGCCCACCGCCACGTCGGTGCGCGCCATCCCCGCCAAGCTGCTGATCGACAACCGCATCGTCATCAACAGCCACCTCAAGCGCAGCCGGGGCGGCAAGGTCTCGTTCACCCACATCATCGGCTACGCCGTGGTGAAGGCGCTCGGCGCGATGCCGGAGATGAACCACAGCTACACCGAGCGCGACGGCAAGCCGGCGCTCGCGCAGCCCGCGCACGTCAACCTCGGCCTGGCCATCGACCTCGCCAAGCCCGACGGCACCCGCCAGCTGCTCGTGCCGAGCATCAAGGGCGCCGAGACCATGGACTTCGCGCAGTTCTGGACCGCCTACGAGGACGTCGTCCGGCGCGCCCGCGCCCAGAAGCTCACGGCCGACGACTTCGCCGGTACCTCGATCAGCCTCACCAACCCGGGCACCATCGGCACCAACCACTCCGTGCCTCGCCTGATGAGCGGCCAGGGGACGATCATCGGCGTCGGCTCGCTGGACTACCCGGCCGAGTGGCAGGGCGCGAGCGAGGAGACGCTCAACCGCAGCGCGATCTCCAAGATCCTCACGCTGACCTCCACCTACGACCACCGCATCATCCAGGGTGCGCAGTCCGGTGACTTCCTGCGCCGCATCCACCAGCTGCTGCTGGGTGAGGACGGCTTCTACGACGAGATCTTCCGGTCGCTGCGGATCCCCTACGAGCCGATCCGCTGGATCCAGGACATCTCCGCCACCCACGACGACGACATCACCAAGACGGCGCGGGTGCAGGAGCTGATCCACGCCTACCGCGTGCGCGGCCACCTCATGGCCGACACCGACCCGCTGGAGTACCGCCAGCGCCGCCACCCCGACCTCGACGTGATCACGCACGGGCTGAGCCTGTGGGACCTCGACCGCGAGTTCCCCACCGGCGGCTTCGGCGGCAAGCCGTTCATGAAGCTGCGCCACATCCTCGGCGTGCTGCGCGACTCCTACTGCCGCACGGTCGGCGTCGAGTACATGCACATCCAGGACCCCGAGCAGCGGGCCTGGATCCAGAGCAAGATCGAGCGCCCGTACGCCAAGACCTCACCGGACGAGCAGCTGCGGATCCTGCGCCGGCTCAACGCGGCCGAGGCCTTCGAGACGTTCCTGCAGACCAAGTACGTCGGGCAGAAGCGGTTCAGCCTCGAAGGTGGCGAGTCGGTGATCGCCCTGCTCGACCGCGTGCTGTCGCGGGCCGCGAACGACGGGCTCGACGAGGTCTGCATCGGCATGCCGCACCGCGGCCGGCTCAACGTGCTCGCGAACATCGCCGGCAAGTCGTACGCGCAGATCTTCCGCGAGTTCGAGGGCACGCAGGACCCCCGCAGCGTGCAGGGTTCCGGCGACGTGAAGTACCACCTCGGCACCGAGGGCAAGTTCACGTCCGAGGAGGGTGCCCCCACCAAGGTGTACCTCGCCGCCAACCCCAGCCACCTCGAGGCCGTCAACCCGGTGCTCGAGGGCATCGTGCGGGCCAAGCAGGACCGCCTCGACCTCGGCGGGGAGTCGTTCACCGTGCTGCCCGTGCTGCTGCACGGCGACGCGGCGTTCGCCGGCCAGGGTGTCGTGGCCGAGACCCTCAACCTCTCGCAGCTGCGCGGCTACCGCACCGGCGGCACGATCCACGTCGTCATCAACAACCAGGTGGGCTTCACCACCGCGCCGTCGTCGTCGCGCTCGTCGTTCTACTCCACCGACGTCGCGCGCATGATCCAGGCGCCGATCTTCCACGTGAACGGCGACGACCCGGAGGCGTGCGTGCGCGTCGCCGAGCTCGCGTTCGAGTTCCGCCAGGAGTTCGGCAAGGACGTCGTCATCGACATGGTCTGCTACCGCCGTCGTGGTCACAACGAGGGCGACGACCCGTCGATGACCCAGCCGCTCATGTACCGGCTGATCGAGAACAAGCGCAGTGTCCGCAAGCTCTACACCGAGTCGCTCATCGGCCGCGGGGACATCACGGTCGAGGAGGCCGAGGCCGCGCTGCGCGACTACCAGCAGCAGCTCGAGCGCGTCTTCACCGAGACCCGTGAGGCGTCCCGGCCAGCGGCGGCGTCGTCCGAGCCGGCCGGGCTCGAGCGTCCGCAGGCGCAGGTCGACGACGAGGTCTACAGCGTCTCGCGCCCCTCGGCCATCAGCACCGAGGTGCTGCACCGCATCGGCGACGCGTTCAGTGAGATCCCTGAGGGCTTCGAGGTGCACCCCAAGCTGCAGCAGCTGCTGAAGCGCCGCACCCAGATGACCCGTGAGGGCGGCATCGACTGGGCCATGGGCGAGCTCATCGCCTTCGGGTCGCTGCTCATGGAGCAGACCCCCGTGCGCCTGGCCGGCCAGGACTCGCGCCGTGGCACGTTCGTGCAGCGCCACTCGGTGCTCATCGACAAGCACACGGCCGAGGAGTGGACGCCGCTGCTGTACCTCACCGACGAGCAGGCGCGCTTCTGGGTCTACGACTCGCTGCTGTCGGAGTACGCCGCGATGGGGTTCGAGTACGGCTACTCGGTCGAGCGGCCGGACGCGCTGGTGCTGTGGGAGGCGCAGTTCGGCGACTTCGTCAACGGCGCGCAGACCATCATCGACGAGTTCATCTCCTCGTCGGAGCAGAAGTGGGGCCAGCACTCGTCCGTCGTGCTGCTGCTGCCGCACGGCTACGAGGGTCAGGGCCCCGACCACTCCTCCGCCCGCATCGAGCGCTTCCTGCAGATGTGCGCCGAGGACAACATGACCGTCGCGATGCCCAGCACCCCGGCGTCCTACTTCCACCTGCTGCGCCGCCAGGCGTACGCACGGCCCCGGCGCCCGCTGGTCGTCTTCACGCCGAAGTCGATGCTGCGGCTCAAGGCCGCGGTGAGCGCGCCGGAGGACTTCACGAACGGCCACTTCCTGCCGGTGATCGGCGACGCCGCCGCCGACGCCTCGCGCGTCGACCGCGTCGTCCTGTGCTCGGGCAAGATCTACTGGGACCTCGTGGCCGAGCGCACCGCTCGCAATGACGACCGGACGGCGATCGTCCGCGTCGAGCAGCTCGCGCCGCTGCCCATCGACGAGATCCTCGCCGAGCTCGCGAAGTACCCCGAGGCCGAGCTCGTGTGGACCCAGCAGGAGCCCGCCAACATGGGGCCGTGGCCGCACGTCGCGCTGCACCTGCCCGAGCACCTCGGGGGCCGGGCGCTGCACCGCGCCTCGCGCAAGGCGTCCGCGTCGCCCGCGAGCGGGTCGTCGAAGCGGCACGAGGCCGAGCAGGCCGCCCTGCTCGAGCAGGCGCTCGGTCGGTAGCCCGCGATGTACTTCACCGACCGCGGGATCGAGGAGCTCGAGCAGCGTCGGGGCGACGAGCAGGTCTCCCTGACGTGGGTGTCCGAGCGGCTGCAGGAGTTCGTCGACCTCCACCCCGAGTTCGAGACGCCCGTCGAGCGGCTCGCCACCTGGCTGGCTCGCCTCGACGACGACGAGGACGAGTGACCTCGTGAGCGACCCGGACGTCGCACGCCGCGACGTGCGCCTGTGCATCGTCGGTGACTCCTACGTCACTGGCTACGGCGATCCCAAGGCGCTCGGCTGGGTGGGTCGCGTCGTCGCCCGCACGCCGCAGGACGACCTGGACCTGACCGTCCACCAGCTCGGCGTCCGGGGCGACTCGACGGCCGGCGTCCTCGAGAGGTGGCGCGCGGAGACCGGCCGCCGCTGGTTCGACGGCGCCGACAACCGGCTGGTCATCGCGGTCGGTGCGAACGACATCGGGCAGGGCATCTCCCTGGCCCGCACCCGGCTCAACCTCGCCAACGTCGTCGACGAGGCGGCAGCCGACGGGCTGCAGCCCTTCGTCGTCGGGCCCGCTCCCTGGCTCGACCCGGCCGACAACGAGCGGTTGCGCGCCGTCGTGGACGCCGAGCGCGACGTCTGCGAGCGCCGCGGCGTGCCCTTCGTCGACTGCTTCACGCCCCTGCTCTCCCACGAGCAGTGGTTCGCCGACCTCGGTGCCGGCGACGGCATGCACCCGGGCCAGGCAGGCTACGGCCTGCTCGCCTGGCTCGTGCTGCACTGCGGGTGGCCGCAGTGGCTCGGTCTCGACCCCCGCTGACCCCCTGCCCTGCTCCCTCCCGGCCCGTCCGCCAACCCCTCCCCAACCCGTCCCCCGGCGTGATCATGCACGCCAGCGCAGCCTCGGTGCGCGGACGTGCATGATCACGGCCGGTGAGAGCGGAGAAGGGTTGACGACTCTCGCAACTCGCGATATATCTTGTTCACCACAGACGCGATATATCGTGAACGGAGCTGGAGATGAGCGAGAGCTGGCAGGTCGACGGACCCCGCATCCTGGAGGTCGGCGGCGAGAGCGAGCCGGTGCGCGAGCTGCGCGTCGGCCTGGTGGCCGGGCGCGTCGACGTCGTCGCGCACCCCGCGGACGCCCAGGACGCCGAGGAAGCAGCCACGGCGCGGCTCGAGGTCACCGACGTCAAGGGCCGCCCGCTGGAGGTCACCTGGGACGGCGGCGTGCTGACGGTGCAGCACCCGAAGGTCACGTGGGACGGCCTGCTGGAGTCGATCAAGGCGATGGCCCGCCGCGACGACCGCGCCGAGATCAGCGTGGCCGTGCCGGCCGGCACCCGGGTGCGCGTGTCGACCGTCTCGGCCGACGGTCTGATCGCCGGCCTGCGGCAGGGCGCCACGGTGCGCACGGTGAGCGGCGAGCTGGCCGTCGACGACGTCCACGGGGACGTCGCCGCACGCACGATCTCCGGCCGCATCGACGTGCGTGACCTGCACGGCTCGCTCAGCGGCGAGTCGGTGAGCGGGTCGATCGTCGTGCAGGCGGCCGAGCTGCCACGTCTGGACGTCAAGACGGTGTCGGGCGAGCTGGTCGTCGACCTGCACACGGCCCCCAGCCGGGTCGACATGAAGAGCGTGTCGGGCGACCTCGTGGTGCGGATCCCCGGCGACAGCGGCTTCCGGCTCGACGCGCGCAGCGTCTCGGGCCAGATCGTCGCCGACGGCCGGCGCATCGGCGCCGGACGCCCCGGCCCGCCGCAGGGCGAGATCCGCGACGGCGACGAGTCGGTGCGCGTGTCGGCGACCTCCGTGAGCGGCGACGTCACGCTGCTGCGCAAGGACGCGTCGTGAGCCCTATCTTCGCCCACGGCCAGCTGCGCCTGTACCTGCTGACCGCGCTGGCCGACGGCCCGAAGCACGGCTACGAGATCATCCGCGACCTCGAGGAGCGCTTCGGCGGCCTCTACTCCCCCAGCGCCGGCACGATCTACCCCCGGCTGGCTCGCCTGGAGGACGAGGGGCTGGTGGTGCGCGAGGACGAGGGCCGCAAGGCCGTCTACCGCATCACCGACGCCGGGCGCGCCGAGCTGGACGCCCGGGCGGGCGACGTCGACGACCTGCGAGACGACCTCGAGCGCTCGGTGCGCCAGCTCGCCGAGCAGGTGCGCGCGCAGGTGCAGGGCGGCTCGAAGCAGCTGCGCGCTGAGCTGCTCGCCGCCGCCAAGACCGCTCGCCGCAGCGCCCACGACGAGCCGGCCGGAGAGCGGCCGCCGCAGGGTCGGCAGGGCCAGGTGGAGCGCGCCGTGGAGGAGCTGCGGCACGGCCTGCGTGCGGCGACCCGCCGCGAGTGGATCGACCAGGAGTCCGTCAACCAGATCGTCACCATCATCGACCGGGCGCGGGCCGACGTCATGGACGTCGTCAGCCGCGCCGTAGACCAGCACCGGAGGCAACCATGACCGTCCCCGTCAGCACCGAGCAGGTGCTCAGCTACGTCGCCCAGGAGCGCGTGCGCGCCACGGTGCGCCGCCGCCGTCCGAGCCCGCGCCTGCGTGGTGACCTCAGCGGGTGAAGACGATCTTGCCGAAGACGTCCTCGTGCAGCATCCGCTCGAAGCCCTCTCGGGCGTCCTCGAGCGGCAGCACGTGGTCGATGAGCGGGCGGACGCCGGTCACCGCGCACAGCCGCATCAGCCGGTCCAGCTCATCGCGGGTGCCCATGGTGGAGCCCACGACGCTGAGCTGCAGGAAGAAGATGCGGGTGAGCTCGGCGGGCGGGGCGTCACCGCTCGTGGCGCCGCACGTGACGATCACGCCGCCGGGCCTGAGCGACTTCACCGAGTGCGACCACGTCGCCTTGCCGACCGTCTCCATGACGCCGTCGACGCGTTCGGGGAGCCGGGCGCCGGACTCGAAGGCCTGGTCGGCGCCGAGCTCGATCGCCTTGGCCCGCTTGGCCTCGTCGCGGCTGGTCACCCACATCCGGTAGCCGGCCGCGGAGCCCAGCGCCACGAGCGCCGTCGCCACGCCGCCGCCTGCCCCCTGCACGAGCACGGTCGAGCCCGGGGCCAGGCCTGAGCGGGTGAAGAGCATCCGGTACGCCGTCAGCCACGCCGTCGGCAGGCAGGCCGCCTCCTCGAACGACAGCTCCGCCGGCTTGGGCACGAGGTTGCGGCGCGGCACGACCACCTCGTCGGCGAAGGTGCCCTGGTAGCGCTCGCTCAGCAGGCTGCGGCGCGGGTCGAAGGTCTCGTCGCCGGTCCAGTCGGGGTCGCTCACGACGGCGTGCACGACCACCTCGCGTCCCTCGTCGTCGACGCCGGCTCCGTCGCACCCGAGGATCATGGGCAGCCGGTCGGCCGGAAGGCCGACACCGCGCAGGCTCCACAGGTCGTGGTGGTTCAGGCTCGCCGCCCGCAACCGCACGCGCGCCCAGCCCTCGGGTACGTCCGGGGCGGGCCGGTCGCCGGTGCGGAGGGCGGCCAGCGGGTCGTCGGCGTGGGATTCGGCGGCGTAGACTGCGAACATGGTGCGACCCTAGCCCCCGTGACCACTTGCGCCGACGGGCCCTCCGTCGTCGTCGGCCCGCTGCTGCGGCACGTCGGCGACACCACCGCGACCGTCTGGGTCGAGACCGACGCCCCGTGCGAGGTGGAGGTGCTGGGGCACCGCACCCGCACCTGGGACGTGCACGACCACCACTACGCGCTCGTGGTCGTGGAGGGTCTGGAGCCCGACACGCGCACGCCGTACGAGGTGCGCCTCGACGGGCGCCTGGCCTGGCCGGAGCCGGGTTCGCCCCACCCACCGAGCGTGATCCACACCCTCGGGGACGACGACCGCCTGCGCCTGGCCTTCGGCTCGTGCCGGCGGGCCGCGCCGTTCGACCGCCGCACCCTGCGCTCGGTGGGCGCCGACGCGCTGGTGGCGCTGGCCCAGCGGATGATGGCCGGCGACGACGGCCACTGGCCGCACGCGCTGCTGCTCGCCGGCGACCAGGTCTACGCCGACGAGCCCTCCCCCGCGCTGAAGGAGCGGCTGCGCCACCTGCACGACCTCGGCGAACGCGTGCAGGACGGCGACGAGCGGCGCGAGCGCGGCTACCGCGACCCCGAGGTGCGCGAGGAGATCGTCGACTTCGAGGAGTACACCTGGCTCTACCACGAGTCGTGGCGCACACCGGCGGTGCGCTGGCTGCTGTCCACGCTGCCGACGGCGATGATCCTCGACGACCACGACCTGCGCGACGACTGGAACAGCTCGTGGTCGTGGCGGCAGGAGACGAGCGCCAAGCCGTGGTGGCGCGACCGGGTGGTGGGCGCGTTCTCGTCGTACTGGGTCTACCAGCACCTCGGCAACCTCTCACCGCGCGAGCTCGCGGACGACGCGCTCTACCGGCAGGTGCGCGAGGCGCCCGACGGCGCGGCACGCGCGCGGTTGCTGGCCGACTTCTCACTGCGTGCGGACTCCGAGCCCGACACCGCGCGCTGGAGCTTCGTGCGCGACTTCGGGCGCACACGGCTCGTGGTGCTCGACTCGCGCTGCTCGCGCCGCCTCGACCCCGACGACCGCGCGATGGTCGACGCCAAGGAGTGGGCGTGGTTCCAACAGGCCACCGAGGTGGACGTCGACCACCTGCTCATCGGCACGTCGCTGCCCTTCCTGCTCGTCCACGGTGTGCACCACCTCGAGGGCTGGGACGAGGCCGTCGCGCAGGGTGCCTGGGGTGAGCCCGGTCGCCGCCTGGGCGAGCAGCTGCGCCGGGCGGTCGACCTCGAGCACTGGGCGGCGTTCCGGCGGTCGTTCGATGCGATGGTGGGGCTGGTGCAGTCGGTCGCCGGCCGTGACCGGCCGCCCGCCAGCGTGCTGTGGCTGTCGGGTGACGTGCACTGCTCCTACATCGCGACGGCCGAGGTAGAGGGCGTCGACGCCAACCGCACCGCGATGGTGCAGCTCACGATGTCGCCGTTCCGCAATCCGTTGGGGCCGTTCATCCGTCGAGCCAACCGCTGGCTCGACCGGCCGGCCGTCGCGGGCGCGCTCCACTGGTTGGCGCGGCGAGCCGGGGTGCGAGACCCCGGCATCCGCTGGGCCGTCGACGGCGGCCCGTGGTTCAGCAACGGTGTGATGACCGTCGACATCGCCGGACGCCGAGCCGCCGTCGAGGTGGAGCACGCTCACGTCGTGCAGGGCAGCCAGGTGCTCGACCGCACGCTCACCCGCACGCTGACCCGCTAGGCGCGCGCGACACCCTCCCGCCGCGCCGCTGCGGCCACCGCCTCGGCGACGGCTGGCACGACCCGCTCGTCGAACACGCAGGGCACGACCTCGCCCGGCGTGGGCTCCGCCACCAGCCCCGCGATCGCTTGTGCCGCAACGAGCTTCATGCCTTCCGTCACCGACGTGGCGCGGGCGTCGAGCGCCCCGCGGAAGATGCCGGGGAAGGCCAGCACGTTGTTGATCTGGTTCGGGTAGTCGCTGCGTCCGGTGGCGACGACGTCGGCGTAGCGGGCTGCGACGTCGGGATGCACCTCCGGGTCGGGGTTGGCGAGCCCGAAGATGATCGCTCGCGGGGCCATGCGCGCCAGAGCGTCCTCCGGCACCGTGCCACCGCTGACGCCGATGTAGGCGTCGGCTCCGTCGAGGGCGTCGGCCAAGCCACCGGCGACGCCACGCAGGTTCGTGGTCGCGGCCAGCCTGCGCTTGTGCGCCGCCAGGTCGCTGCGACTGGGCTCGATGACGCCGCGGCTGTCGCAGACGACGACGTCACCCACACCGGCCCGCAGCAAGATCTTCGTCACGGCCACCCCGGCAGCGCCCGCCCCGCCCACGACGACGCGCAGGCCCTCGAGCGGCTTGGCCACGACGCTGGCGGCGTTCAGCAGCGCCGCCAGGGCCACCACCGCCGTCCCGTGCTGGTCGTCGTGGAACACGGGGATGGGGAGCCGCTCCTTGAGCCGCCGCTCGACCTCGAAGCAGCGCGGGGCCGAGATGTCCTCGAGGTTGATGCCCCCGAACGACGGCGCCAGGCGGGCGATGGTGTCGACCAGCTCGTCGACGTCCGTGGTGTCGAGGCAGACCGGCACGGCGTCGATCCCGGCGAAGTGCTTGAACAGCACCGCCTTCCCCTCCATCACCGGCAGCGCGGCGGCAGGTCCGATGTCACCCAGGCCGAGCACTGCCGTGCCGTCCGTGACGACCGCGACGGTGTTGGCGCGCGAGGTGTAGACGTCGGCCAGCTCCGGATCGAGCGCGATGGCGCGGGAGACCTCGGCGACGCCGGGCGTGTAGGCGAGCGAGAGCTCCGCGCGTCCGGTGAGCGGGGTGCGCGCGCGCACCTCGAGCTTGCCGCCGCGGTGGTACTCGAACACCGGCGAGGTCGGGTCGTGGCTGGGCGTGAGCGCGCCCGCGGCGGTGCGAGAAAGGGACAGTTCGGCGGACATGGGTCCGTTTCACCTCATCTGGGTTGCTTCGGGGACCTCGAGACCCGTTCCCGCGTGCGGCCGGCGATACTGCCGTAGTGCACGAGCTGGGGCGGCCGGGTGTGGCCGCGGGGCCTTCGCACGGGGGTCTCCCGCAAGACGTGACCATCGTGCCACACGGATTTCGTCGTCACCACGGCTGGAAGGTCACGAGACGGTCGAAGTTGTTGTGACGTGCATGACGTTGCCGTCCGCGGGGTGGCAGGATGCGGATCACCTGACCGAAGCCCCGTAGGAGGCCTCCCTTGTTGCTCCGCTCCCGTCGCGCTGCCGCTGCCGTCGTCTTCGGCACCGGGATCGCGATCTCGCTGTCCGCCTGTGGGTCGGACTCGCTGTCGACCGGTGGCAGCTCCAACACCAAGACCGTCGCGTCCGCGAGCGTCGACTCCGCGCTGGCGGCCAAGCTGCCGGACAAGGTCAAGACGGCGAAGAAGATCGTGGTGGGCACCGACGCCTCCTACGCCCCCAGCGAGTTCCTCGCCGCGGACGGCAAGACCGTCCAGGGCTTCGACGTCGACCTGTTCAAGGCAGTCGGCCAGAAGTTCGGCGTCGACGTCGAGTTCGTGCCCGCCGACTTCTCGAGCATCATCACCGGCGTCCAGGGCGGCAAGTACGACGTCGGCGTCTCGTCGTTCACGATCAACGACGAGCGCAAGCAGCAGGTCAACATGGTGAGCTACTACAGCGCCGGCACGCAGTGGGCCACGGCCAAGGGCAACCCCAAGAACGTCAGCCCCGACGCCGCGTGCGGCCTCACGGTCGCCGTGCAGACGGGCACCGTGCAGCAGGAGGAGGACCTGCCCAAGCGGCAGAAGGCCTGCAAGGACGCCGGTAAGCCGGCCATCAAGGTCCTGCCGTACAAGGGTCAGGACCAGGCCACGGCGGCCGTGGCCACGGGCAAGGCGGACGCCATGCTCGCCGACTCGCCGGTCTGCGCCTACGCGGTGCTGCAGTCGTCGGGTGCGCTCATGACCGTCGGCGACGTCTACGACTCCGCGCCCTACGGTTACGTCGTGCCCAAGGACCAGACGGACTTCGCGAACGCCCTCGTCGACGCACTGAAGGCGCTGAAGTCCGACGGCACCTACGACAAGGTGCTCGACAAGTGGGGCGTGAAGTCCGGCGCGATCAGCGACTTCGCCGTCAACCCGTGACCGCTGAGCCGATGTCGAGCCCCGGGGCCGAGCGCCCCGGGGCGATCGACGCGGTACCGCTGCGGCACTACGGCCGGTGGGTGGCGGTCGCGGTCATCGCCGTCCTGACGTTGATGCTGCTGCACCTGCTGCTCACGAACAAGGCCTTCGAGTGGTCGTTCGTGGCCAAGGCCATGAACCAGCGCCCGGTGATCGAGGGCCTGCTCAAGGGCACGATCCTCGTGACGATCTGCTCGATGGTCGTCGGCGTCGTCGGCGGCGTCGTCCTGGCGGTCATGCGCCTGTCGGCCAACCCGGTGCTGTCCGGGGTCGCCTGGGTGTTCACGTGGTTCTTCCGCAGCATCCCGCGACTGGTGCTGCTCACCACGATGGGCGTGCTCGGCCTGCTGTTCCGCGACGGTCTGTCGTTCGGGTTCCCGTTCGACTGGGTGATCATGGACTGGCTGGGCCTGTCGTCGGACCTGCGGTTCCTGACCCTCAACGCCAACGAGATCTTCGCCGGCATCTGGGGCGGCATCCTCGGCCTCGGGCTCTCCGAGGCCGCGTACATGGCCGAGATCGCCCGCGCGGGCATCCTCAGCGTCGACCAGGGGCAGCGCGAGGCCGCCCAGGCCCTCGGCATGTCGAGCGGCAAGACCATGCGCAGAGTCGTTCTGCCGCAGGCCATGCGCGTGATCGTTCCCCCGACGGGCAACGAGACCATCGCCATGATGAAGGACACCTCGCTGCTGATCGGCCTGCCGCTGACCACGGAGATGTTCTTCCAGCTGCAGTCGATCGGCAGCCGCACGTACAAGACCTTCCCCGTGCTCGTGGCTGCCACGATCTACTACCTGATCCTCACCAGCATCATGATGGTCGGCCAGTACTTCCTGGAGCGCCGCTTCGGCCGCGGCTTCGGCAGCAAGACGGGCGTCAAGCCCACCGGCATCACCGAGGAAGGCCACTGAGATGGCGCGCGAGATGCCGCTGGTGCACGCGGTCAACGTGCACAAGGCCTTCCACGGCACCGAGGTGCTCAAGGGCATCGACCTCGACGTCAGCACCGGTGAGGTGGTGTGCCTGCTCGGGCCGTCCGGTTCGGGCAAGACGACGTTCCTGCGCTGCATCAACCAGCTCGAGACGATCGACGGCGGCCGCATCTGGGTCGACGGCGACCTCATGGGCTACGAGGAACGCGACGGCAAGCTGCACCAGCTGAGCGACAAGCAGATCGCCGCGCAGCGCCGCGAGATCGGCATGGTGTTCCAGCGGTTCAACCTGTTCCCACACATGACCGCCACCGAGAACGTCATGGAGGCGCCGGTGCAGGTCAAGGGCATCGGCAAGGCCGAGGCGCGCAAGCACGCTGTCGAGCTGCTGCAGCGCGTCGGCATGGCCGACCGCTCGCACGCCTACCCCGCCCAGCTCTCCGGCGGCCAGCAGCAACGGGTGGCCATCGCGCGGGCCCTGGCCATGCAGCCCAAGCTGATGCTCTTCGACGAGCCGACGAGCGCGCTCGACCCCGAGCTCGTCGGTGAGGTGCTCACGGTCATGCGCGAGCTGGCCTCTGACGGCATGACGATGATCGTGGTGACCCACGAGATGTCGTTCGCCCGCGAGGTCGCCGACCGCGTCGTCTTCATGGACGGCGGGGTCGTCGTCGAGCAGGGTGAGCCGCGCCAGGTCATCTCCAACCCTCAGCACGCCCGCACGCGCTCGTTCCTGCAGCGCATGCAGCGCGAGGAGGCCGAGGGTCATCACGGCAGCGCCATCCACGAGCCCGGCGACCCGGCGACGGAGGCCTGACGCTGTCAGGTCGGTGGGGCCTGACCGTGGTGCGCGGCCGGTCGATGCTGCCGACGCTGCACGACGGCGACCGGTTGCTCGTGCGGTGGGGCGCCGTCCCGCGCCCGGGCCGGCTGGTCGTCGTCCGGCTGCCGGACGCCGATGACGGCCCGCGGCCGGTGTCGGTCAAGCGGGCCGTGCGCCGCGAGGGCCGCACCTGGTGGGTCGAGCGCGACAGCCCCACCGAGGGGGTCGACTCGTGGCAGGTGGGGGCCATCGCCGAAGCCGACGTCCTGGGCGTCGTGCTGGCGCGCGTGTGGCCCCGGCCCGCCCGCGCGCTCCCCGACCCGCGCGGGTAAGTTGAGCATGATCGTTCACGCGAGTCGCGAAAGAAGGGACCACCCCATGCTCTCCCGCCTGTTCGCCCGCACCGTCGAGGTCAGCGCGCACTGCGACCTCCCCTGCGGCGTCTACGACCCCGCGCAGGCCAAGATCGAGGCCGAGTCGGTGAAGGCCATCATCGGCAAGATGAAGGACAACTCCGACCCCGAGTTCCAGACCCGCGCGATCCTCATCAAGGAGCAGCGCGCCGAGCTCGTGAAGCACCACCTGTGGGTGCTCTGGACCGACTACTTCAAGCCGCCGCACTTCGAGAAGTACCCGCAGCTGCACCAGCTGTTCAACGAGGCCACCAAGCTCGCCGGCGCCGCGGGCGCCAAGGGCACCTCTGACCCCGGCAAGGCCGACGAGCTGCTCGCCAAGATCGACCAGATCGCCGAGATCTTCTGGGAGACCAAGAAGGCCGCCTGAGTCTCACCTCGAAGCCCCGGTCCGCGCTGCGGGCCGGGGCGTCGTCGTCCTCCCGGCACCGCGGCCCCGCACTTGTGACGCGTTAGGGCCCTTTCGCCGTCCAGGTTGGGTACGAAAGTCGTCACAAGTCGGCAGGTAGGGGCCGGCGCCGCGACCGGTTACCGCAACGCGCCGACCGCCTGGCGCGCAAGATCGTTGCACAGCGGCACATCGGGAGTATCGTCCCGCCCGGCGGTGGCATCCGAGCCCCGCCGATCGTCCGACGAACCCCGCCCGGAGGCCCCCGTGGACAGACCCGTCGACCGACCCGCCGACGACCGAGATCGCGAGGTCGTCTCGCGTCGCCCTCCCACCCCGCAGCTCGTCCTGGTCATCGTGCTGCTGGCCGCTCCCGTCGTCGCCCTGATGTGGGTGTCGAGCTACGCCAAGGCCACGCCGAAGCTGTGGGGATTCCCCTTCTTCTTCTGGTACCAGTTCCTGTGGGTGTTCCTCGCCGCCATCTGCACGTCCATCGCCTACCGCGTCGTCGTCGCCAGCACCGGACGCCGCGCCGACCGTGAGGAGCGCCGATGAGCGCGGCCCTGCTCAGCGCCGAGAAGACCACGGGGGTCAACGGGACGGCGCTGACGATCGTCATCATCCTGTTCCTGCTCGTGACGGTCATGGGGTTCATGGCGGCTCGCTGGCGCAGCACCGGGCCGATGGGGAGCCTGCAGGAGTGGGGCCTCGGCGGGCGCTCCTTCGGCACCTTCATCACGTGGTTCCTGCTCGGCGGCGACCTCTACACCGCCTACACGTTCGTCGCGGTGCCGGCAGCGATGTTCGCCACCGGTGCCGTGAGCGGCTTCTTCGCCGTCCCGTACACGATCGTGGTCTACCCGATCATCTTCGTGTTCATGTCGCGGCTGTGGTCGGTGTCGCACACCCACGGGTTCGTCACGCCGGCTGACTTCGTCAAGGGTCGGTACGGGTCGCGCGGCCTCTCGCTCGCCGTCGCGATCACCGGCATCCTCGCGACGATGCCCTACATCGCCCTGCAGCTCGTCGGCATCCAGGCGGTGCTCGAGGTCATGGGCATCGGCGGCAGCGGCAACTGGCTCGCGCGTGACCTGCCCCTGCTCATCGCGTTCGCGGTGCTCGCGGCGTACACGTACTCCAGCGGACTGCGCGCTCCGGCGATGATCGCGTTCGTCAAGGACGGGCTGATCTACCTGGTGATCCTGGTCGCCATCATCTACCTGCCCCACAAGGTGGGCGGCTGGGACCACATCTTCGGTGCGGCCCAGGAGAAGATGGCCAAGCCGAACGCCGTGACGGGCAAGCCGACGGGCGCGTTCATCCCGAGCTCGCTGCAGTTCTGGCCGTACGCGACGTTGGCGCTGGGCTCGGCGATGGCGCTGTTCATGTACCCGCACTCGATCACCGCCGTGCTGTCGAGCAAGAACCGTCACGTGATCCGGCGCAACGCCTCGATCCTGCCGGCGTACTCGTTCCTGCTCGGCCTGCTGGCCCTGCTGGGATGGGTCGCGATCGCGGCGGGCACCAAGCCGATCGGGCTCGACGGCAAGCCGAACCCGCAGCTCGTCGTCCCGCAGCTGTTCGAGGACCAGTTCCCGTCGTGGTTCGCGGGCATCGCCTTCGCGGCCATCGCGATCGGGGCGCTCGTGCCGGCGGCGATCATGTCGATCGCGGCGGCGAACCTGTTCACCCGCAACATCTACCGCGACTGGATCAAGCCGAACGCCACGAACGCCCAGGAGGCGTCGGTGTCGAAGCTCGTGTCGCTCATCGTGAAGCTGGGTGCGCTGCTGTTCGTCTTCACGCTCGACAAGACGCTGGCGCTGAACTTCCAGCTACTCGGCGGCGTGTGGATCCTGCAGACGTTCCCCGCGATCGTCTTCGGGCTCTACACCCGCTGGTTCCACCGGTGGGCGCTGCTCGCCGGCTGGGCGGTCGCCATGGTCTACGGCACCATCACCGCCTACCAGCAGATCAACCCCGCGACGGGCAAGCACTTCGGCTCGTCGGTGGGTGCGATCGACATCATCGGCAAGAGCGGCTACATCGCGCTGACGGCGTTCGTCATCAACGTCGTCGTCGCCGCGGTGCTCACCCTGGTGTTCCGGGCTCTGAAGGCGCCGGCTGGTGAGGACGTCACCGTTCCTCGTGACTACCGGGCGGACGCCGGTGACCCCAGCGTCCACGACATCCCCGAGCTCGCGGGCTGACGCACGACGCTCGAGCGGACGGCGGTGCATCCCACGGGGTGCACCGCCGTCCGGCGTCTCGAGGTCAGGCCCGGGCGAGCGCCGCCGCCTGGCGCGTGGCGGCCCAGCCGACCAGCACCACCAGGTGCAGCACCCACAGCCACAGCAGGACGGCGACCGCGGCCCCGATGCCGGTGACGCCACCGAACGGCGCACCCAGGTCGAGCGGCAGCGACAGGAACAGCACGAAGCCCTGCAGGAAGCCCGCGACGAACGCACCGGTCGCCAGGCCGCCCAGCACGCTCGCGCGCCACCCGAGGACGCCGGGTGCGACGACGCGGAACGTCCAGGCGAGCGGCACCGACACCACCAGCCAGTCGACGTTGAGCGCGACGTAGACCCCGAGCACCCGGCCGCCGGCTCCGGAGCCGAACAGGTCGGCCAGCAACGGCGTCACGCCGAGCACCGCGAGCAGCAGCACCGGTGCGAGCGCCAGTATCGGCACCGCCGCCAGCCGGCCGCGCCAGCCACTGAGCCGGTCGTCGACGTCCGCCAGCGCGACGTACGCCCGGCGCAGACCTTCGCCGTACACCGAGGCCGGCAGCAGTGAGACCAGGACGCCGAACCAGCTCAGCTCGGTGCCGCGCCGCAGCAGACCGGCCGCCACTCCCCCGGCGCCGAGGGTGCCCGGCAAGGCCCGCGTCAGGTCGGCCGTGAGGTCGAGCACGCCGTCGCGACCGATGAGCACGGCGAGCATGCGGGTGGCGATGAGCAGTCCCGGCACTACGGCGATCGCCGCGTAGAAGGTGACGCCGGCGGCGTACAGCAGCAGGTCGTGGCCACGCAGGGCGTGCACGGTGGACGCCGGCAGCCGGCGCATCACCCGCCGGACGCCTCCCACGCCGCGACGCTAACCCACCCCTCCCCACGCCGCCACGTGCACTTCGGATCCGAAGTGCACGGGTGGGGCGGGGCGCGTCAGGCGACGAGGCCGAGGCGGCGCAGCTCGACGGTGAGGTCGTGCGGGTTGCTGGAGGCGCTCATGGCGTCCTCGAGCGTCACCACGCCGTCGCGGATCAGCGTGGTGAGGTGCTGGTCGAAGGTCTGCATGCCGTAGAAGCCGCCCTCGGTGATGAGCTCGGTGAGGGTGCTCGTCTTGTCGGGGTCGACGATGGCGTCGGCGACACGGCCGGTGTTGACCGCGATCTCCATCGCCACGCAGCGGCCCTGGCCGTCGGCGCGGGGCACCAGACGCTGGCAGATGATGCCGCGCAGCGCACCGGCGAGCGCCAGTCGCACCTGCTTCTGCTCGTGCGGCGGGAAGAAGTCGATGATGCGGGCCACCGTCTCCTGCGCGTTCGTGGTGTGCAGGGTCGACATGACGAAGTGGCCGGTCTCGGACGCCGACAGCGCCGCCTTCACGGTCTCGACGTCGCGCATCTCGCCGACGAGGATGACGTCGGGGTCCTGGCGCATCGCTGCGCGCAGCGCCACCGAGAAGTCCTCGGTGTCGAGGCGCACCTCGCGCTGGTTGATCATCGAGAGCTGGTCGCGGTGCAGCACCTCGATGGGGTCCTCGATGGTGACGATGTGGCACTCGCGGTGGGTGTTAATGTGGTCGACCATGCCCGCGAGAGTCGTCGTCTTGCCCGAGCCCGTGGGGCCGGTGACGAGCACCAGGCCGCGCGGCTCGAGGGCGAGCTGGCTGATCACCGGCGGCACGCCGAGGTCGTCTAGCGGGATCGCACCCACGGAGACGCGACGGAACACCAGGCCGATCGACCCGCGGGTGCGGAAGGCGTTGACGCGGAAGCGCCCGACGCCGGGCAGCGAGTAGGCGAAGTCGGCCTCGTTCGTGCGCTGGAACGACTCGCGCAGGTCATCGCGCATCACCTCGTCGGCGATCGCGGCGGTCTGCTCAGGGGTCAGCGAAGGTCCCTGCAGCTTGCGGAGCCGCCCGTCGATGCGCACGCGAGCCGGGGAACCCACCTTGATGTGCAGGTCGGAGCCCCGCAGCTCCGCGAGGGCGCGAAGGTACGGCGAGACGGAGATCAGGCCGGAGTCGTCCACGTGAAGCAGATCGGCGCGGTCGCAGGTCGACTTGAGCCACCCGGGTGAACTCGTCCGGCGCAGTCGTCCGGGCCCTCAGTCCGCGTGCGTGACGGCGCGGGTGAGGGCCGACACCACCCGGGGGTCGTACTCGTACGCCAGGCCGAGGTGGATCCGCTCGAGAGCCTCGCGCCGCCGCGTCTCGCTGCTGCCGTCGCCGACGAGGTCGTCGTAGGCGTTCGCCGCCTTGATGATGCGGCTGGCGAGCGGCACGGCGACGTCGTCGGTCTGGTGGCGCCGACGGTACGGCTCGCTCTGCCGCTCGATGATCTGGGCGACGTCGTCGAGCACGCCCGTACGCCGCACGACCGCCGCGCCCAGGTCGGCGATCCGCTTCTGCTCCAGCGGCGCGGCCATCACGGTGGCCCCGCCAGGGATCGGCTCGGTGAGCGAGAGCTGGCCGATGTCGTGCAGCAGCGCGGCGTACTCGAGGTCGCGCAGGGAGCGCTCGGTGAGGCCGAGGTCACGGCCCATGGCGAGCGCCAGCGACGCCACCCGTCGCGAGTGGCCCGTCTCGGTGTATCCCCCGAGCTCGGTGACACGCGACAGCGAGCGGATGGTCTGGTGGTAGGTGGCCTGCACCATCGAGTACCGGCGGAACGCGAACTGCGTGAGCAGCAGGGGCGCCAGGAAGACGGGCACCGCCAGCAGGCCCATGGGTTCGGCGGCGAGCGCGATGAGGATGCCACTGGTGCCGATCGCGCTGCCGAGCCCTCCGGCCACCCGCAGCTCGTCGCGCAGCACTGAACGCAACCGGGCGTTCTCGTCGGCCGCCCGCATCACCGCCGCGAGCACGGCGTCGACCGTGATCGTGACGCCCGCCGCCACCAGCATGAGCAGCGCGAGCAGCCAGCGGTAGCCGTGCCAGCCACCTCCGGCCTCGGCCAGCGAGCCGTCGGCCGTGAGCGGGACGACGCGCCACAGCACCACGAGCAACGAGACGGCCAGGAACCGGTGCACGAGGCCGGCCAGGTCGGGGGCCCTGGAGGCCAGCAAGTGCGGCAGGATCCCCAGCAGGGTGGCGAAGGCGATCACCGCGATGACCGTGGCCGCGCGCATCGACGTCCCCGTGGTTCCGACGCGCGTGACGAGCGCGAACGCCACGGCGGCCGCCGTGCCGATGGGCGCGGCCTCGCGTTCGCCGGGCAGCCACACGCGCAGCGACTCCCCGAGGGCGATGGCGGCGCCGAACGCCAGCACCACCGGCAGCCCGGCCAGCCCGTGCTCGGTGACTCCTGCGGCCACCGAACCCACCGCACCCGCGGTGATCACGGCGGCGATGGCGGTGAAGGCGCCCGTGGTCGACAGCCGAGGCCGCGCGCCCGCCGGGGCCCTCACGGCTCGCTCCGTCCGGTGCCGTCGTCCACGGGATCGGCGGGCAGCTCGAGCGGCACGCGCCGCTCCTCGGCGAACGCCGGGTCGTCGTGGTCGCGCGAGTCGACCGGGCCGGCGCGCTCGTCGGCCCGCACGGCCCGAGCCACGCCGCCAGGGACGACGTCGACCTCCAGCTCGACGTCGAGGTCGACATCGAGGTCGAGGTCGTCGTCAGGGGTGGCAGCGGGCGTCCAGGTGGTGCGCTGGAGGCCTTCGGTGAGCGCAGCGACGAACTGCGGGTCGAACTGCGTGCCCCGGCAGTGGTCGAGCTCCTCCAGCGCCTCCTCGACCGACCGCGCCCGCCGGTACGACCGGGTGGACGTCATGGAGTCGAAGGCGTCGGCGACGGCGATGATCCGGGCGAACTCCGGGATGGCGCGGCCCACCAGACCCATGGGGTAACCGCGCCCGTCGAGTCGCTCGTGGTGGTGCAGGATCCCCTGGAACGCCTCGCCGAGAAAGGCGATCTCTCGCACCATCTCCAGGCCCCGCACCGGGTGGCGGGCGATGGTGGCGAACTCCTCGTCGGTGAGCGCCCCGGTCTTCTGCAGCACGCGAGTCGGGACGCCGAGCTTGCCGACGTCGTGCAGCATGCCCGCGAAGTGCAGCGTGGACGTGCGCTGCTGCGACAAGCCCACGGTGCGGGCGATGATCACCGACGCACGAGCCACGCGCTCGCTGTGGCCGCGGGTGTAGTGGTCCTTGGCCTCGACCGCCTGCACCAGCGCCGCGACCGTCCGCTCGTGGGCGGCGTGCTGCTCGGCGTACTGGGCGAACGCCCACCGAGCCACGAAGAGCGGCGCGAGCACGAGCACCGCGGACAGCGGACCCACCTCGGCGGACGACCACAGGACGACGAGCAGCAGGCCGAACAGGCCGTAGCCGACGTAGGCGATGCCCCCGCTGCGCAGGGTGCCGGTGAGCACCTCGCGGTACGGCACGCCCTCGGCGAGGCTCACGACGCCGGCCAGCACGATCGCGTTGACCAGGGCCATGACCACGTTCGCGAGGATCAGGGGCAGAGCCAGGTCGCTGACGATCGCGCCGGTGGTGTCGAGTCGGCTCGGGTCGGCCGTGCCGCCGATGGCGTAGTACGTGGCGCTCGCGCCCGCACCCATGAGCGCGAACAGGCTGACGTTCAGGAGCCAGACGCGGCGCTTGCTCGACCGGAACTCGAGCAGCCACGACGCGACACCGACGAGGATCGCTCCCGTGGGGCCCGCGAGCACGACCGCCGCCAGCTGCACGATCGAGCTCGTCGACAGGCCCGTGGTCGAGGTGAGGCGACGCACCCGGGAGTGGATGCTCACCGCGCACAGCAGCCCGAGGACGACGATCGACCACCAGTCGACGGGCGGGCGCCAACGCCAGGTCAGCACGAGCGCGACGCTCGCCAGCACCGCCGTCACCCCGACGTAGGCGCGGACGCGGCTCAGTGACCGGTCCATCTCACGCCCTCCGTCCTGGGACGAGAGCGCGCGGCACGGACCGGCGAGAGGTCAGGTCTCGTGCAGAGACCCGGGCGGTCAGCCCTCCCAGGTCCAGTGCGGCTGGGCGGAGAGGAACTTCTCGACAGCGGAGACGATCTTGCTCATGGGGACCACTCCTCAGCGGCGTACCGGACCCAGGGAGCGGAACACCCCGAGTCAGCCAGATCCCTACCGGAACGGGCTTACCGGACAAACTACAGGCCAGGGTGGGCACCGTAAAGACCTCGACGGCAGTCCATGTCGCGCGCTCTTCAGTTGTGCGCCACCGGACGGCGTCCGGCGGCCTGCAGTCGGATGGTAGACCCGCGTATGGGACCATGGTCCAGATCCCGATCCGACCGACTGAGGAGCGACGCATGAGCAAGCGCGCCCGCAAGCGCCGCAGCCGCAAGGGCAACGCCGCCAACCACGGCAAGAAGCCCAACGCCTGAGGCCCAGCCCGCTGACGACGAAGGCCCCTCCCGAGCACTCGGGCGGGGCCTTCGTCGTGTCGGCGCGAGCTCAGCCCTCGAGCTCGATCCGCACCATGGTGATCCGGGTGAGGATCTTGGTGCGCAGCTCCTGCGGCGCCGGCTCGCAGGCGCAGCTGCGTCGGATCAGCGCCTTGAGGGCCAGGTCGAGGTCGTACTGCTTCAGGCATGGCCCGCACTCATCGAGGTGCTGGCGGATCTTGGCGCAGTCGAGCTCTTCCAGCTCGTTGTCGAGGTACTCGTAGACGCGATCGAGCACCTCGGTGCAGTCGGTCTCGTGCGGGTTGCCGCAGCTCATGAGGCGCCTCCGCCGTCCGTGCCGGCGCCGACCAGGCCCCGCTCGCGGGCGTAGTCCTGCAGCAGCTCGCGCAGCTGGCGCCGTCCGCGGTGCAGCCGTGACATCACGGTGCCGATCGGCGTGCCCATGATCTCAGCGATCTCCTTGTAGGCAAAGCCCTCCACGTCGGCGTAGTAGACCGCCATGCGGAAGTCCTCGGGGATCTGCTGCAGCGCCTGCTTGACGTCGCTGTCGGGCAGGTGGTCGAGCGCCTCGGCCTCGGCCGACCGCAGGCCGGTGGAGGTGTGCGACTCGGCGCGGGCGAGCTGGTAGTCCTCGATCGTGTCGGTGTCGGACTGCTGCGGCTCGCGCTGCTTCTTGCGGTAGGTGTTGATGTAGGTGTTCGTCAGGATGCGGTAGAGCCACGCCTTGAGGTTCGTGCCGGGGCGGTACTGGTGGAAGGCGGCGAACGCCTTGGCGAACGTCTCCTGCACCAGGTCCTCGGCGTCGGCGGCATTGCGGGTCATGCGCAGCGCGGCGGAGTACAGCTGGTCGACGTACTGCAGCGCGTCGCGCTCGAAGCGCGCGGCCCGCTCAGCCTGCGACTCGGCCTCGGGGGCTCGGGTCGTCTCTTCGGTTCCGGCGGAGCCGGTGGTCTCAGTCATCGCCGTCCACGATATCGCCGTAGGGCGCATCGGCTCGTCGAGCACCCATCGGCGGGGCGGGGTTGAAGCGGTTGCCGGCGGGCGCGCGAGGGGGTGCGCGTCGACGGCTCGGTCCGGGACTGCGGTCAGCACGTCGTCTGAACGCGCCTGCCGAAGTGGTCATTCCGACCCACCTGGTGCGCATCGGGTCAGACGTTGGTCGAGTCGACCTCGCGCAGCAGCTGCAGCACGGCCGAGGTGATCGCATCAGGCTCGACCTTCAGGCCGTGGTCACCCTCGACCGCGACGACGCGGGCACCCGTGCGGGCGGCTTCGACCTCCTCGGGGGCGCCGAAGGGGTCGCGCCGCCCCTGCACCACGAGCACCGCCGCCGCGGAGGCGGCCTGCACCAGCTCGTCGGCTCGAGAGGGCGCGTCCGGCCGGCCGGGCGGCCGCAGCGGGAAGGCGAGCGCCACCACGGCGGTGGCGCCGACGGCCTGGGCGGTGCGACAGGCCACCCGCGCCCCCGCGCTGCGGCCGCCGGCCACCAGCGGCGCGGGCAGCGCCCCGCGGCCGGACCTCAGCGCGTCGACGACGGCCCGCCACGCGACGTCCAGCTTCGGTGGCGCCGTGGCGACCTTGCGACCGGCCACGCGCCACGGCTGCTCGACGAGCACCACGGCCCACCCGGCGGCGACGGCGGCCGTCGCCACCGCCTGCAGATCCGGCGCCGTGATCCCTCCCCCGGCACCGTGGCCGAGCACGAGCGTCCCGCGCGCGGACGGCGGCCTGCTGACGTGCGCACGCGCCAGACCCTCGGGTGTGGGCACGTCCACGACGCGGCGGCGCACGCGCGCGCTCATGCCTCGCGGTCGCCGATCAGCTCACCGGTCATGGGGTCGACGACGCCCACGAGCTCCTCGACCGGCGCCGGCTGCAGCAGCTCGGGCCCGGTGGCCCGGACGTCCCCCACGCGCCGCGAGACGGGGTAGGCCTCGAAGCGGCCGGGCGGCAGCGGCTCCAGCAGCGCCCGCACCGTGTCGGGGTCGTCGACCGCGGGATCGAGCCAGGCGTCCCATCGCTCGGGTGGGACGACGAACGGCATGCGGTCGTGCAGCCGGTCGAGCCCCGCCTCGGCCTCGGTCGTGATGATCGTGAAGGTGGTGCGCCAGGCGTCGGCGTCGTCGTCGGTGCGCTGCGGGTCGCGCCAGAACTCGTAGAGGCCGGCGAAGGCCAGGCGGCCACCACGCGCGAGGTGGGTGAAGAACGGCTGCTTGCGGGGCTTGCCCTTCGCGTCGCGCGCCGTGGGGCTGGTCTGCCACTCGTACCAGCCGTCGGCGGGCACCAGACACCGCCGCGCCAGGGCGGCGCGCTTGTAGGCGGGCTTGTCGAGCAGCGACTCGGCACGGGCGTTGATCATCCGGTTGCCCACCGAGGGGTCCTTGGCCCACGAGGGCACCAGCCCCCACGTCAGCACGCGCAGCTGGCGCACCGGCGGCGCCTCGCGGTCGTCGCGCGGCGCCCGCTCGAGCACCACGGGGCTGGGGTGCGTGGGCGCGACGTTGTAGTCGGCAGCGACCCCGCCGTGGGTCTCGTCGGCCTCGACCTCGAGCTCCTCGACGAGCTCGTCGGGGTTGGCACTGGCTGCATAGCGACCGCACATGCGAGCCAGCCTGCCAGGTCGGTCCGACAGGACGGATGTCGCTTCCCGGGTCGCGGGGTCGGCGGTGGGTCGGCAGGATGGGGGTAGCTGATCATCGGGAGGATCCATGTCCGTCGTTCGTCGTGTCGCTCGACCGCTGCTCGCCGCCATGTTCATCGACGGCGGCCTCGACCAGCTGCGTCACCCGGCCGCGAAGGTCGGTACGGTCGGCCCCCTCATCCACCAGTACGCGCCGAAGCTGGGCCTACCGGACGACCCGGAGATGCTCGTGCGCGCCAACGGCGCCACCATGGTGGGCGCCGGGACGCTGCTGGCCACCGGTCGCCTCCCCCGCCTCTCGGCGCTGACGCTCGCCGTCAGCCTGGTGCCCACGACCGCTGCCGCGCACCGCTTCTGGGAGGTCAAGGACGACCCCGACAAGCGCCGGGCGCAGCGACTGCACCTGATGAAGAACCTCAGCATGCTCGGTGGCCTGCTCATCGCGGCCGTCGACACCGGCGGCCGCCCCGGCCTGTCGTGGCGCGCGCACCACGCCGCCAAGGACGCGTCCCGCACCGCCAAGCACGCCCGCAAGGACGCTCGGCGAGCGGCCAAGGCGGCCCGTCGCGAGGCGCGCCTCGCCCGACACCAGGTCACCGACACGCTGCCGTTCGACTGATCCAGGGGGCAGCGCGCCATCACTCGGGCCCGACCACGAGGCGGTCGGGTTCGACGTCCGGCGGGCGGGTTGGCGAGACTGTGCACCATGACTGACGTCGAGGTCCGCGAGGACTGGATCGCCCCCGTCGCTCGCGGCCCGGTGGACGCGCGGGTCGTGGTGCCCGGCAGCAAGTCGCTCACCAACCGGCTGCTCGTGCTCGCCGCCCTCGCGGATGGGCCGAGCCGACTGCGCCGCCCGCTGCGCTCGCGCGACACCACGCTCATGGCGCGGTCGCTGCAGCAGCTCGGGGCCGAGGTGAGCGACGACGGCGACGACTGGCTCGTGACGCCCGGGCCGCTGCACGGCGGGATCGAGGTCGACGCCGGCCTCGCGGGCACCGTCATGCGCTTCCTGCCTGCCGTGGCCGCACTGGCCGACGGCGACGTGCGCATCGACGGCGACCCGCGGGCCCGCCAGCGGCCGATGGCTCCAGTGCTCGACGCCCTGCGCGCCCTCGGTGTCGACGTCGACGACGAGGGCCGGGGGGCCCTGCCGTTCACGGTGCGGGGTCGGGGCGTGGTGCCCGGCGGCGACGTGACGATCGACGCGTCGGCGTCCAGCCAGTTCGTCTCCGGCCTGCTGCTCGCCGCCGCCCGCTTCGAGCGGGGCGTCACGGTGCACCACGACGGCAAGCCCGTGCCGAGCCAGCCGCACATCGCGATGACCGTCGAGGTGCTGCGCGACCGCGGCGTCGTCGTCGACGACAGCGAGGCCAACACGTGGCGGGTGCTGCCGGGCGACATCGGTGCCTTCGACCTGGAGGTCGAGCCCGACCTGTCGACCGCCGCGCCGTTTCTCGCCGCAGCCCTCGTCACCGGCGGCCGGGTGCACGTCCCCGGGTGGCCGATGCAGACCACCCAAGCCGGTGACGGCCTGCGTGACATCCTCGACGCCATGGGCGCCGACGTCACCCTCGACCACGCCGGCCTCACCGTCGTCGGCGACGGGGCCGTCGAGGGCGTCGACGTCGACCTGCACGACGTCGGCGAGCTGACTCCGGTGGTGGCCGCGCTGGCCGCTGTCGCGCACTCGCCGTCGTGGTTGCGGGGCGTCGCCCACCTGCGCGGCCACGAGTCCGATCGCCTGGCAGCGCTGGCCACTGAGATCAACGCGCTCGGCGGTGACGTCGTCGAGACCGACGACGGCCTGCGGATCACGCCGAAGCCTTTGCACGGCGGGAGCTTCGCCACCTACGACGACCACCGGATGGCGATGGCGGGAGCGGTGATCGGCCTGGCGGTCGACGGCGTGGTCGTCGAGAACGTCGGCACCACGGCGAAGACGTTGCCGAACTTCACCCAGCACTGGGACGCGATGCTCGGCCTCGACGAGCCGGCGTCGTGAGCGGTCGATGAGCCGCCGCCGAACGCACGAGTACGACGAGAGCGACGTCCGCGTCCGGCCGTCCAGGCGAGGCACCAGACCGCGCACCAAGGAACGGCCCCGCCACGAGGACGCCGAGACCGGCCTCGTCGTGGGTGTCGACCGGGGCCGGTACACGACGTTGGTCACCACGGACGGCGCGCACGGAACGGGCGGCGATCACGGTGCGGACGGCGAGCGCACCGTGATCGCGATGAAGGCGCGCGAGCTGGGGCGCAAGGGCATCGTCATCGGTGACGAGGTCGCCCTGGTCGGCGACACGAGCGGCGAGCCCGACAGCCTGGCGCGCATCGTGCGCGTCGAGCCGCGCCGCTCGGTGCTGCGGCGCACCGCTGACGACACCGATCCCTACGAGCGCGTCATCGTCGCCAACGCCGACCAGATGGTGGTCGTCACGGCGCTCGCCGAGCCCGAGCCACGGCCGCGCATGGTCGACCGTTGCCTCGTGGCGGCGTACGACGCCGGCCTGCAGCCGCTGCTGGTGCTCACCAAGGCCGACCTGGCCGACCCCGCGTCGTTCGTCGGCAGCTACGCGCCGCTCGACGTGCCGTACGTCGTGACGCACCGCGAGCCGGACGGCACCATCGTCGGTCTCGACGCGGTGCGGGAACGGTTGCGCGGCAGGCGAAGTGTGTTCATCGGACACTCCGGGGTCGGCAAGTCGACGCTCGTCAACGCGCTCGTGCCGGACGCCGACCGGTCCGTCGGCCACGTGAACGAGGTGACCGGTCGAGGCCGCCACACGTCGACGTCGGCCGTCGCGCTCCGGCTGCCCGGACGCGAGGGCTGGGTGATCGACACGCCGGGCGTGCGCTCGTTCGGGCTGGCGCACATCGACCTCGCGCGGATCATCAACGCCTTCCCTGACCTCGAGCCCGGCACGGCGGGCTGCCCGCGCGGCTGCACCCACGACGAACCGGACTGCGCGCTCGACGAGTGGGTCGAGCAGGGGCACGCCGGGCCGGCCGGTCGCTCGCGCCTGGACTCGCTGCGCCGGGTGCTGCGGGCCCGCTCGGGCACCGAGACCTCGGACTGAGGTCTCAGTCGTCGAACAGCACCGTCCCGCCGGTGCGCCAGTAGACGCCGTGCTCGCGCGACAGGAAGCCCTCGTCGACGAGGTAGCGCCGCAACGCGGCCACGTCGTCGTGGAACGCGCGCAGCAGCGCGTTGACCTCCAGCTCGGAGTACCGCTCCCCCACCTCGAACACCTGCACGATGCGGTCGAGCACGACGAGGCGCTTGGCGCGGCGGGCGGGGATGCGCCGCAGCCGGCCGTCGTCGTCGACGAACGCCCGCAGCACCGCCTGCTGCTCGCGCGGGAGCCCGTCGTGGGGAGTCGCAGCCATGTCGACCACCGTAACCACCGGGGCCCGTCACGGTAGGTTGCGGACGTGCCCTCCTACGACGACGACCTCCGCCTGGCGCACGTGATCGCCGACCAGGTCGACGGGCTCACCATGGACCGCTTCCGCGCGGGCGACCTCGAGGTCGACACCAAGCCCGACCTCACGCCGGTCTCCGACGCCGACGTCCGCGCCGAGGAGCTCGTGCGCTCGCAGCTCAAGCGCACCCGGCCACGCGACGCGGTGGTCGGCGAGGAGCTCGAGACCACCGGCCACGGCCAGCGGCGCTGGGTGATCGACCCGATCGACGGCACCAAGAACTTCGTGCGCGGCGTCCCGGTGTGGGCGACCCTCATCGCGCTCGTCGACGACGGCGAGCCCGTGGTGGGTCTGGTGTCGGCGCCGGCCCTGCAGCGCCGCTGGTGGGCCGCCACCGGGTCGGGCGCCTGGACCGGACGCAGCCTGTCGCAGGCCACGCGCATCAGCGTCTCGCGCGTCCCGTCGGTGCGGGACGCCTCGCTGTCGTACTCGAGCCTGGGGGGCTGGGAGCAGCTCGACCGGCTCGAGCCGTTCCTGGACCTGACCCGTCTGTGCTGGCGTACGCGCGCGTACGGCGACTTCTGGTCGTACATGCTCGTCGCCGAGGGGGCCGTCGACATCGCCTGCGAGCCCGAGCTCGCCGTGCACGACATGGCCGCGCTCGTGCCGATCGTCACCGAGGCAGGCGGGCGCTTCACCAGCCTGGACGGCGAACCTGGGCCCTGGGGAGGCAACGCCGTCGCCACCAACGGGCTGCTGCACGACGAGGTGCTCGCCGTCCTGCGCTAGCGGTGGCTCCGGTGGCCCCGCGCCAGGCTCAGCCCGCGTGCACGTCGACCCGTGCCAGCGACCGCACGCTGCGGCTGCACAGCGCCGCCCCCACCGCGACGAGCACCACCGCAGCGCAGCCGATCAGCGTCGGCTCGAGGCCCAGCCGGCTCGCGAGGGGGCCTACGGCCACCTCACCCAGAGGGATCGCGACGAACGACCCCACCGCGTCGTAGGAGTACACACGCGCCAGCCGGTCGGGCGGGACGTGCTGCTGCAACGAGACGTCCCAGGCGATGCCGAACTGCTCGAGGGCGAATCCGGCGAGGAACATCGTTGCCGCGACCACGGCCCAGCTCGGCGAGACGCCGAGCGCCAGCAGGGGCAGCGCCCAGGTGAGCCCCAGGGCGGTGCCCCACCGCAGGGCGTACCGCGGCTGCCAGCGCAGCGCGATCAGGCCGCCGACCACCATGCCGACCGTGCCGACCGCGAGCGCCAGACCCCAGCCGCGGCGTCCGAACGAGGCGTCGGCGACCGCCGGGCCGAGCACCACGACGCCCCCGGTGTAGGCCGCGTTCCCCGCCATGGCCATCAGCACGACGACCCACACCCACTGCCGGCTGACGAACTCGCCCCATCCCTCGCGCAGCTGAGCCAAGGTGCTCGTGGACTCCTCCGCCACCCGCGGCACGTCGGGGACGCGGATCATCGCGAAGCAGACGGCAGAGACCGCGAACGTCGCGGCGTCCACGGCGATGCCCCAGCCCGGGCCGACCGCGGCCACGAGCGCACCGCCGATCGCAGCGCCGCCGACGGTCGCGCTGTTGATGGCCAGCCGCAGCACGGCGTTGGCCTGGCGCACCACGGCCGCAGGCACCGTCTGCGGCGTCAGCGCCGCGGACGCCGGGAAGGCCATGGCCGCGACAGCGCCGTTGACGGCGCTGAGCAGCATGAGCAGCCCGACGGTGGCCGTGCCGGTGAGCACCAGGGCCGCCACTGCGGCCTGGGTGATCGCGGCCGCGACCGCCGAGCCGCGAAGCACCATGGCCCGCGGCAGACGGTCGGCGACGACGCCTCCGAAGAGCAGCAGCGCGACGTTCGTCGCCGACCGCGCGCCGACGACCAGGCCCAGATCGCTCACCGAGCCCGTGAGGTCGAGGACGGCGAAGGCGAGCGCCACGGGGGCGATCGCGTTGCCGAGGAAGTTGGCGAACCGTCCACCCAGCAGCCAGCGGAAGTCCCTGTGCCGCAACGGTGCTAGTGCACCGGGCGGCTCCACCGAAGTGGTCACGGCGCCTCCTGCCTCATGGCGAACAGCGAGACGGTGGCGCTCGTGCGCACGGTGCCCTGCTCGCGGGGCGGCCGCGCTGCCGCGTGCAGGTCGGTCATGGCCGCGGTGACCCGGTCGCAGACGTCGCGCCAGACCTCCGGTGGCACCCACAGCTCGGCGTCCGCCATGGGCGCCGGGACGCGGGGCTGCCGCAGCGCGGTGCGCCGCTGGAGCTCCGTGGCGAGCGCCGCTGCCAGCAGGACGTGGTCGCCGTCGCCCGCGCCGGCCAGGGGCTGGTCGGTGGTCGCCACGTGGCGGTAGCGGCGAGCGCGCCCCCCGCGCACGCTCACCTCCTCGACGACGTCGAGCAGGCCTGCGGCGTGCAGCTGGCGGAGGTGGTAGCTGGCGTTGGCCTGCGTGCCACCGAGCTCACGGGCCACTTCGGCGGCGCTGAGGGCGGTGCCGGTGAGCAGCGACAGCATGCGCAGGCGCAACGGGTGCGCCAGCGCACGCAGCCCTTCGGTCTGGTCGTCCACGCCGGCAGTCTGGTGCCCGAGATGCTGACCGTCAAACAGGTATTTGGAGGTCATGGGCAGGGGACGAATACGAACAACTCACCACCTACGGGCGCCACGCCGACCGTGAATGTGCGGTGAGGGCTCGGGTCCGCGTCGCGGACGGCCGATGATGGGGGCATGACGTTGTCCGCGACCGCTGCGCGAGTGATGAGCCTCGCGCAGGACGGCCACACCGACGACGCCATCGCCTTGTCGCAGTCGGCCTTGGAGGGCGCTGCCACGTCGCCCGCCCTCGAGCAGGCCGGCCTCTGGTACGCCATCGCGGTCACCGAGCACGTCCGCGGTGACGGGTCGGCGCAGATCGCCGCGGCCGACCGGTGCCTGGAGCTCGCCGAGGCGGCCGCTGAGCCCGGCTGGGCGGCCAACGCGCTGTCGATGCGCGCGATGGCCCAGGCCCGCTCGGGCGCCGTCGAGGGTGCCCTGATCGACCTGGCCCGCAGCGAGGTCGCCCTCGCCGCCTGTGACGACCTCGCCTTGCGCAACTGGGCCCACACGGGGCTCGGCTACTGCTACCTGGAGCTGCGGCTCTACGAGCTGGCTCAGCCGCACTTCGAGGCCGCAGTGCGCATACCCGCCAGCCCGATCCCGCTCGTCGAGGCCACCACCATCGACCTGATGAACCTCGCCGAGATGTACCTGCGGTGGGCCGACGAGCTCGAGCGCGTCGACCCGGCGCACGCCGACGTCGTCCAGCACCGCACGGTCGGCCACCAGCACGCTGCGGCCGCGGTCGCGGAGGCTCGGCGCGTGGGCGCCGCGAGCTTCGAGGCCAGCTGCGAGGCGATGGAGCTGTGCTCTCGACCACTCACCGACGCCACTGCCTCGCTCGAGGAACTTCGCACGGCGCTGGCCAGCCCTCTGCACCGCGCGCACCAGGGCGGGCGGGCATCGGTCGGCACCGCGTTGGCGCGCGTGCTGTGGGAGCTGGGCGATCGCTCGGAGGCCCTCGACGTCGCCCACGAGGCGGCCCGCGACTCCGAGGTGGCCGGTGACTGGCAGGTCGCCGCCAGCGCCCGGTGGCTCCTCGTCGAGCTGGAGGCCGCCGCCGACGTCCCCGGCGCCACTGCCGGACGCGCCTACGGGCAGCTGCTCTCCCGAGTGCTGTGGCAACAACGGTTGAGCACCCTCCAGGGTGCCCGCGCGGCACTGGACGTCGAGCGCCTGCGCCGCGACAACGAGATCGCCGTGCGGGCCGCCGCGGAGGACCCGCTCACCGGCGTCGGCAACCGTCGCGCCCTCACCGAGGCGCTGCACGCCGCCGAGGTGGGCGCCCAGGTAGAGGTCGGCCGGGCACCGACGAGCCTGCTGCTCATCGACCTCGACGCCTTCAAGGCGATCAACGACCGGCACGGTCACGTGGTCGGCGACGAGGTGCTGCGGGCTGTCGCCGTGGCCCTGCGGTCGGTAGCGCGGGCCCATGACACGGTCGTGCGGCTCGGCGGCGACGAGTTCGTCGTGCTCGCCGCCGGTGCGGACGCCGCAGCCGGCCAGCTGCTCGCCGAGCGGGCGACGCGCGCCATCGCGGCGATCCGCATCGACTCGCCCGCCGGCCCGCTGTCGCTGCGCGCGAGCGTGGGCGTGGCGACCACTGCCGACGGCGTCGAGGTCGGCGACCTGCTCGAGCGCGCGGACGCCGCGATGTACGCGGTGAAGGGCCGCGCGTCCCAGAGACGGGGCGCGTGAGCTTCGACCACCCGCGGTTCGCGCAGCGGTACACCGAGCTCGCCCAGCACGCGGAGCAGCGTGGGCAGGCCGAGGTGCGCCGTGAGCTGGTGGCGTCGGCGCACGGCGTGGTCATCGAGGTGGGGGCCGGGCACGGCCTGACGTTCGCGCACTACCCGCCGGCGGTCCGCGGGGTCGTGGCCGTCGAGCCGGAGTCGACGCTGCGAGTCCACGCGCACCAGGCCTCAGCGCAGGCGCCGGTGCCGGTCGCGGTCGTGGCCGGCGACGCGCAGCACCTGCCCCTGGCCACCGGCAGCGTCGACGTCGTCGTCTTCTCGCTCGTGCTCTGCTCGGTGCGCGACCCTGGGGTGGCCTTCGCCGAGGCGGTGCGCGTGCTGCGCCCCGGCGGCTCGGTGCTGGTGTACGAGCACGTCCGGTCGCAGCGGCTGGTGGTGGGTGCGCTGGAGCGGCTCGTGACGCCGATGTGGTCGCGGTTGGCCGCCGGGTGCCACCTCGACCGCGACCCGCTCGCGACGGCGACCGCCGCAGGGCTCAGCGTCGAGGAGGCGCGCCGCTTCGGCTTCTCCCCCGGCCCTGGCCTGCCCCGCGTCTCGCACGTCCTCGCCCGAGCCCGCCGTCAGTAGCGTCGCCGCCACGCGCTGACGGAGCCCTGTCGCTGCCCCCTCCTCGCTCGTGATCATGCACGCCAGCGCACCGGCATCGCCGGAATCCTCGGCATCCAAACCCCCGGCGTCCCGCCGTCTGGCGCGGGGGCACCCCGTTGCACTGTGATGCGAGCTGGGTGCCCCCGTTGCCATCGAGAGCTGGAGTGATCCTCCCCAGGGGTGCGCTGGCGTGCATGATCACGGGCGGGGAGAGGGCGGAGAGGTGCGCTGGCGTGCATGATCACGGGCGGGGAGAGCGGGTCGGTGGACGTCGGTGGACGTCGGGGGGTCGGGGACGCGGGACGCCCGACGCCGGACGCCGAGCCGTCGCCGTCATTCCGCGTCGGGCGACGGCGCGCTAATATTCCTCCCGGAATATTCGGGCAGGTGTACTCCGCCTGGAGCATCGAGGAGGTCGGCGTGGCCGGTGCCCTGACGCCGCTGGCGGTGTCGGTCCTCGCCCTGCTCGCCGAGCGGGCCATGCACCCGTACGAGATGTACCAGCTCCTGCTCGACCGCCACGAGGACGAGCTGGTGAAGGTCCGGCCCGGCTCGCTCTACCACACGGTCGAGCGCCTGGACGGCCTCGGCCACGTGCGCGCCTGCGGCACCGAGCGATCGGGCAACCGGCCCGAGCGCACGACCTACGAGATCACCTCGACCGGCCGGGCCGCCTTGCGCTGGCGGCTGCTGGAGATGCTGAACGCCCCGGTCAACGAGTACCCCGAGTTCCCGGTCGCGCTCAGCGAGTCCCACAACCTGCCAGCCGACCAGGTCGTCAACCAGCTCACCGACCGCGTCCACGCGCTCGAGGGCGAGATCGACCGGCTCACCGACTTCATCGACCAGGCACGCGCCGACGACGTCCCCGAGACCTACTGGTGCGCAGCCGACTACCTGCGCGCCGTCCAGCGCGCCGAACGCGACTGGATCGCCACCCTCATCCACCGACTCGAGCACCAGGAGCTGGCATGGCCACACCACAGCAAGAGCTGAACCCCTGGCCGGCGCTGTGGGCGCTCGTGCTCGGGTTCTTCATGATCCTCGTCGACTCCACGATCGTGTCGGTGGCAACGCCCGCGATCATGAGCGGCCTGCACGCCGACGTCAACGCCGTCGTCTGGGTCACGAGCGCCTACCTGCTCGCCTACGCGGTGCCGCTGCTCGTCACCGGCCGGTTGGGTGACCGCATCGGCCCGAAGCACCTCTACCTCACCGGGCTCACCGTGTTCACCCTCGCCTCGCTGTGGTGCGGGCTCACCGGCACGATCGGTCAGCTCATCGTGGCGCGGGTCTTCCAGGGCTTGGGCGCCGCCATGATGACGCCGCAGACCATGGCCGTCATCACCCGGACGTTCCCCGCCCACCAGCGTGGGCAGGCCATGTCGCTGTGGGGTGCCGTGGCCGGCGTGGCGACGCTCGTCGGACCCATCCTCGGCGGGGTGCTCGTCGACGGGCTCGGCTGGGAGTGGATCTTCTTCATCAACGTGCCGGTCGGTGTCGTCGGCTTCGTGCTGGCCTGGCGCCTCGTGCCGACTCTGGAGACGCACGCCCACCGGTTCGACCTGCTCGGGGTGGCGCTCAGCGCCGTCGGCATGTTCCTCATCGTCTTCGGCATCCAGGAGGGCGAGTCCTACCACTGGGGCACGATCACCGGCCCGATCTCCGTGTGGCGCCTGATCATCGCCGGCGTCGTCGTCGTGGCCCTCTTCCTGTGGTGGCAGGCGAAGCAACGCGGTGAGCCGCTGCTGCCCCTGGGCCTGTTCGCCGACCGCAACTTCTCCCTCGCCAACGTGGCCATCACGGCGATCGGGTTCACCATCACGGCGATGGCGTTCCCGCTCATGCTGTACGCGCAGCTGGTGAAGGGGCTCAGCCCCACGCGCTCGGCGCTGCTGCTCGTGCCGATGGCCGTGCTCTCCGGCGTGCTGGCGCCGTTCGTCGGGCGCCTCACCGACCGCGTGCACCCCCGCTACGTGGCCGGCGTCGGGCTGCTCGCTCTGCCGGTGTCACTGGTGTGGCTCAGCCTCACCATGACGCCGGACGTCGCGATCTGGCGTCTGCTGCTGCCGATCTCGCTGCTGGGCGTCGCGAACGGCTTCATGTGGGCACCGGTCGGTTCCACCGCCACCCGCAACCTGCCGATGCGGCAGGCCGGTGCGGGCGCCGGCGTCTACAACACGACCCGGCAGGTCGGTGCGGTGCTCGGCAGCGCGGCCATCGCCGCCCTCATGCTGTCGCGGCTCATGGCTGAGCTGCCAGGTGGCGCAGGAGGCCGCACGGGCGCCTTGTCGCCGGGCACGCACCTCCCGCCCGCGCTGCGCGACGGTTTCGCCTCGGCGATGGCGCAGTCGCTGCTGCTGCCCGCAGCCGTGTCGGTGATCGGCCTGGTCGCGGTGCTCCTGTTCGCCGCACCTGGCCACCTCCGGCGGGAGTCACCCGCTGTGGTCGAGCCGGCGACGGCCGGCTAGTCGCTCGCGCCGGTGCTCGCACCGGCACTCTCACCGGCGAAGGGCAGGGTGGCGACGACCTCGTAGCGGGGTCGTCGCCGCGGCCCCTCGCCCAGGTGCGATGCGATCAGGTGCAGCTCGTCGATGGCCCACAACGGGCCGGCGTAGGTGTCGAGGAGCCGCACCCAACGCACCACCGGCATCGGTCGGGACGTGCGCGCGAGCGTGACGTGCGGGTGGAACCGCGCGCCGTCCGGCGGTGCCCCGGCCCTGCTCGCCGCGGCGCGGACCGAGTCCGACAGCCGGTGCAGCGTGCCGCCGTGCTCGCCGACGTCGACCCCCGTGAAGAGCACCTTCGCGCGGTCGCTGTGCGGGAAGGCGCCGCCGCCACGCAGAGCGGCCACGAACGCCGTACGTCGGCGCGCCGCGCGGGCCAGCCGGTCGACGAGGTCGTCGAGGCAGCGGTCGGGCACCTGCGCGAGGAAGGCCAGCGTGACGTGCCACTGCTCGGACGCCGACCAGCGCAGGTCGCGATCGGCCGCTCGCCGCGGCTCCAGGAACTCCTCGAGGTCCTCGATCGCCTCCCGCGACGGCGTGAGCGCCACGAACATCCGCTGCCCGGCCGCCATACCCCCATGGTGACCCACGCGCCCCGCAAGCCGCAGGAAGCCGCCGGCCGCAGGAATAGGGAATTCTCCTCAGGCGCGCGGGTACCTCAGACGATCAGGCTCGACGCACCGAGCCGACCTGCCAGGAGCCACGCAGCATGGTGAACCACTCCGCCACCCGCCCCCGTCATCTCGCCACCGCGACGATCACCACCACCCAGACTGTCACCACCACCCAGACCATCACCGTCACGCCGACCACGACCGTGCCCTGCCGTGACCGCGGCGGTGAGCTGTGGTTCGCCGACGAACCGGCGGATCTGGAGCTGGCCAAGGCGCTGTGCGGCGGCTGCCCGCTGCGGGCCGGCTGCCTGGCCGGTGCGCTCGAGCGGCGCGAGCCGTGGGGCGTCTGGGGTGGGGAGCTGTTCGCCCGCGGGGTGGTCGTCGCGCGCAAACGGCCGCGCGGCCGCCCGCGCAAGGACGCCGCCGCAGCCTGAGTGCGATCCGTCGCCCACGGTGACCACTTCGACCGTGCTGACCGTGCTGACCGTGCTGACCACGCGGCTGACCGCTGCGCCCGGCGGCGGCTGCGTCTGGCTGCCGGAGCCCGCGGTGTCAGGGTTCGCGCAACCCGCTGGCCCGGCGCACCGGCCGCTCGACGGCGGCCCGCACAGCCGCCGCGGTGCCGACCACCCGCAAATGGTGCCGGGCGCGGGTGACCGCGGTGTACAGCAGCTCGCGGGTCAGCAGTGGTGAAGTGGCCGGCGGCAGCAGCACGCTGACCCGGGCGAACTGGCTGCCCTGCCCACGGTGCACCGTCATGGCGTAGACGGTCTCCACCGCGGGCAGTCGGTGCGGCCGCACGAGCAGGGGGCTGCCAGCGTCACCGAACGCCGCCACCACCGCCTCGCCGTCAGCCACCACGACGCCGGTGTCGCCGTTGTACAGGCCACTGTCGCGGTCGTTGGCGGTCACCAGCAGGGGTCGGCCGGCGAACCACGGCCCGCGCGCGGCGTCGGGCCGACCCGACGCGTCGTCGACCCACTCCTGCACCACCGGCGCCCAGTGCGCGACGCCCGCCGCGCCACGCCGGTGCGCCAGCAGCAGCCGGTGGTCGTCGAGGGCGGTCAAGGCAGCCGCCACGTCACCGCCCCGAGCCGCGTGGACGAGATCGCGCCCGGCGCGCTGGACGTCGGCCCGCAGGCCCGCGAGCTCGGCGTCGCTGGGCGAGTCGGCAGCGGTCTGCACGAAGTCGATCGCCGCTCCCCCGGCCCGCAGCAGGTCGAGCACGTCGTCGGCGCGCCCCTCGCGCACTGCCGCCGCGAGCGCACCGATGTCCTCGCCGTGCCGGTGGACCTGCTCGAGCCGCACGACGCCGGCGCGCAGCGCGTCGACCGCGTCCGGTGCCTCCGGCAGGTCCGCCGCGACCGCGGCGGCGAGCCGCTCGGGCAGCCGGCTGGTGGGCGCGGCACGCGCGACGAGGTCACCGAGCACCGCCCCGGCCTCGACCGACGCCAGCTGGTCGGGGTCACCGACCAGCAGGACGCGGGCCTGCGGCCGCACCGCCTCCAGCAGCCGTGCCATGAGCGGCAACGAGACCATCGACGTCTCGTCCACCACGACCAGGTCGTGCGGCAGGTGATGGCTCGCGTCGTGCCGAAAGCGCGTCGACGACCCCGGCCGCCACCCCAGCAGTCGGTGAACCGTGCTGGCGCCCACGTCACCCACGAGGCGGCGGTCCGCGTCGTCGAGGCGACCCAGCTCGTGCCGCACCGCCTCCTGCAGCCGCGCGGCCGCCTTGCCGGTAGGCGCGGCGAGCGCGATGCGCAGCTGGCCGCCGCTCACCGCCTGCAGCGTGGCGAGCACCCGCGCCACCGTGGTGGTCTTGCCCGTGCCGGGGCCACCCGTGAGCACGGTGAACCGGCTGAGTGCGGTGGCGGCGGCGGCGAGGCGCTGCCGGCTGTCACCCGGCGCCGGGAACAGCCGCTGGAGCACGGTGGCGAGCACGTGCGGGCTGACCTCGACGTCGTCGGCGGCGAGGCGCGCGTCGACCTGCCGGCGCACCCGCTGCTCGTCCCGCCAGTAGCGGTCGAGGTACAACCGCCCGTCGATCAGCCGCGCCGGGCGGTCAGCGGCACCGCCGACACCGGCCGCCACGAGCGGGCTCGCCCGCACGGCCTCGAGCCAGGGCCCCGGGTCGGGCCAGCGCAGGTCGGCCGGGTCGACCACGACGGTCTCGTCGTCGACGTCGGTCGCGACCAGCGACGCCGCGTCGTCGAGCCGGACGCACACCGAACCCGTGCGGGCGCCGCGCACCGCCAGCGCCACGGCGAGCACGACGCGCTCGTCGTCCTCACGGGTCAGCCGGGCGAGCCGGGTGGCGACGTGCACATCAGCGCTCGACAGCACACCTGCGGCGTTGAACGTCGCCAGCAGCGCGCTCGCGTGCACGGCTCGCCGCGCGTCGAAGGCGTCAGCGGTCATGGTCGCCTCCCCGCCTGTCGATGCCCTGACGGTCGACACCGTCCAGCAGTGCCGACAGCTCGACCACCGCCGGAGCGGGAGGGCGCCAGGCCAGCACGCCCGCGGGCACGCCGTCGACTCGCGGGGTGTCGGGTCCGCACATGCCGCGCACGAACAGGTAGAGCCCACCGCCGAGGTGGTGCTGCGGGTCGTAGCCCCGCTGTCGCCAGCGCAGGTACCGGTGCAGGGCCACGCTGTAGAGCAGCAGCTGCAGCGGGTAGTGGGCGCGCGTCATCGCCTCGACCAGCGCCTGGGGCCGGTAGTGCCAGGTGGTGAGCGGCTCGTCCGGCGGCGCCAACCGGTTGGTCTTGTAGTCGACGACGAGGTACCGGGGCTCGCCGTCGGCGTCGCGCACGCGCAGCACGGCGTCGAGGCTGCCCGTGAGGTAGCCGCGCACGCGGCCCGACAGCGCGCCGATCTCGGCCAGGCGGGTCGGGTAGTCGGCGAAGACGTCGTCGGCCGGTAGGTGGTCGGCGAGCACGCGCGCAACGGCACCCAAGGTGAAACCGGCGTGGGCCGGCCGGTCGCCACCGGCGAGCGGCAGCTCGAACTCCAGCTCGGCCAGCCGGTCGGCCGGTGCCACGTCGGCCAGGCACAGGCCTGCGGCCGGTGGGCCCAGCGGGGTGCGCAGCACCGGTTCGAGCGCGCCGGCGAGCCCCGCGAGGTCGACGCCGGGCACTCGGGCGGTACCCGCTGCGGCGCAGGCGCGTTCGAGCTCGACGCGCAGGTCGGGCGCGGCGGTGTCGACGTGCTCCAGCACCTCGTGCACCAGCGTGCCGAAAGCGGCGCCGGCCGGGAAGTCGGCGAGCGCAGGCGTCAGGTGGCCGCACTCCGCCGAGTGCGACCCCGGCGCGGGGTGAGCCGCCGAGGCGCTGACGGCGTGCTCGTCCTGCGTACCCGTCACCTCTGGCTCGCTCGCCACCGCGGCCTCGGCGGCCTCGACGGCCAGGTCGTGAGCCGCTGCGGTGAGCGCGGTGTACGAGGTGCGCCGCCAGGTGAGGTCGAGGTGGCGGGTGAAGGCGCCGACAGCCAGCTCACCCCGCTCGACGGCGGCAGGCGACCAGCGCACGGCCTCGGGCAGCGTCTGCACCGTCTCGACCGCCACCGTGCCCCCTGATCGGGCCGCCAGGTCGTGCAGGCGGCCAGCGATCGTGTCGTCCGTCGCGGTCGGCACGGACGCTGGCGGCTGCTGGCCGGGGGCGAAGTCGCCGAGGAGCACGCGGCTGAGCGGGCCGCCGGCCGAGGTGGACGACGGCACGTACCAGGCCACCACCTGCGAGCGCGCGCGGGTCAGCGCGACGTAGAGCAGCCGCAGGTCCTCGCCCCGCTCCTCGTCGAGGTGCCGCTCGCGGGCCGCGGCGTAGCCCGGGTCGTCCGGGCCGCCGACGTGGATCGTGCGGCGCCCGTCGTCGTCGTGGTAGCGCAGAGTCTGCGGCGTCCGCGACTCGAAGCGGTCCCAGCCGAAGGGGACGTAGACGACCGGGAACTCCAGGCCCTTGCTGGCGTGCACCGTGACCACCTGCACGGCCGCCGCGTCGGTCTCGAGCCGGCGCGAGCGGTCTTCCGCGTAGTCCTCGCCGGCCTCGGTGATGCGCCGGCGCAGCCAGTCGGTGAGCGCCGACACCCCGAGCCGCTCGCGCACGGCAACCACCTGCAGCGCCTGCCCGACGTGCCGCACGTCGGTGAGTGCCCGCTCGCCGCCGCGCGTGCGCAGCAGCCGCTCGGCGACGCCGCCGGCGGCCACCGACTCGACGAGCGCGGCGACGCCGCCCTCGGTGACGACGCGTGACCACGTGCGCACCTGGTCGCTGAGGTCGTCGCGCTCGGCGTCACTCGCCTGCGCCAGCCGCTGGGCGTCCCAGCCGACGAAGGGCGTGAGGGCCAAGGCCGCGGCGCGCCCGGCGTGCGTCGGCTGCTCCAGCGCCGAGAGCAGCGTCAGCCAGTCCGCGGCGGCCGCAGTGGCGAAGACGCTGGACAGGCCGGACACCACGGCCGGCACACCCATCGACGCCAGCTCGTCCCGCACCGCGGTCGCGTCCGCGTTGCGACGCGTCAGCACCGCGACGTCGGCCGGGAGCAACGGGCGCCAGCCGTCGCCGTCGCGCAGCCGCGTGGACTGCAGCTGGCGGACGATGTCGACGGCGACATCGCGCACCACGAGCTCGCGCGCGGGACCCACCCGCGGCAGGCCCTTGCCCCGGCTGCCGAGCGCGCCGCGGCTGACCTGACGCAGGCGCAGCGGCGGGCCGCCGTCGAGCCGGCGCCCGGTGTGGGCGGCCTCGACCGGGCGGACGAGGATCTCGTCGTCGCCCAGCGCCGCACCGCGCAGGAGGTGGTCGAGCCCGCGCAGCAGCGGCTCGTCGCTGCGCCAGCTGCGCCCCAGCGTCGCCGTGGTGTCAGCCACCCGCCGCGCCGAGAGGTACGCGACGACGTCGCCGCCCCGAAAGGCGTAGATCGCCTGCTTCGGGTCGCCGATCAGCACCAGCGTGCGGTGAGTGTGGAAGGCCGCGCGCAGGATGTCCCACTGGGCCGGGTCGGTGTCCTGGAACTCGTCGACGAGGACGACGCGGTACCGCGACCGCACGCGCTCGGCCGCCACCGGCCCGTGGACCGGATGCAGCAGGGCATCGCGCAGCAGGAGCACGAGGTCGTCGTAGTCGTGCACGCGTCGCACGCGCTTGCGGTGCTCGACCTCGCGCCGGGCCGCGCCGGCGAAGGCCACCCGGTGACCTGGCACGGTGTGCGGGTCGAGCGTCCGCGGCTCGAGCACGGCGAGCGGGTCACTGACCGCGTCCCGCGCGGCGCGGCGTGCCTCGGCGGGGGTGAGCGTCGGCTGCGCCGCGGCGGCGTACCGCTGGAGGTAGAGGTCGTCGACCACCTCGTCGACGAGGTCGGCGATGTCGGGCACCAGCACGGCCCCGGCGTCGTGGTCGCCGGTGACCCCGAGCGAGGCCAGCATCTGCTGGCAGAACCCGTGGGTCGTGGCGATCGTCGCGGCGTCGAACTGCGCCAGCGCGCGGGTGAGCCGGCCCCGGCGGCGATCGAGCTCGGCGTCGTCGACCGCTGCCAGGTGGCGCACGACGTCGTCCGCGCTCGCGCGGGCACCCGGTGCCCGCAGCAGCCGCTCGGCGCTGACCATCCGCTCGCGCACGCGGTCGCGCAGCTCGGACGTCGCCGCCCGCCCGAACGTCACCAGCAGCAGCTGCGACAGCTCGGCCACGCCCTCGGCCACGAAGCGCGTCGCGAGCGCGGCGATCGTGAACGTCTTGCCGGTGCCTGCACTCGCCTCGAGCACGGTCGTCCCCGACGGCAGCGGGCCGCACACGTCGAACACCTGCGGCGCGCTCACAGCGAGCCCGTCGTCTCGTGATCGAGCAACGGCTGCCACACCCGCCGGGCCAGGACACCGAGGCGGGTGGTCTCCTGCGGCCACCAGCGCCGCTCGTCGGCCTCCGGCTCGCCGGCCAGGACGTCGAACCGGCAGTCCCGTCCCCAGCACAGGTCGCGGTACTCGTCGCCGAAGCGCAGCTCGGCGGCCCACTGCTGCTGGGCGGTCTCGGCGGCCTGCACGACCTGGTTGCCGGCGTGCCGCGCCGCGGCGTAGGCGAACGCCGTGTCGACCGGCAGCGGCAAGGGTGCGCGCTCGGCCCGCTCGCGCAGGCGCACGAGCTCCTCGAGGCGCTGCTCGGCGACGGCGGGCGGCGGGGCGACGAGCTCGGCCGCCAGAGCCCCGGGGCGCGTGCCCTGCGGTCGTCCGACGGTGAGCGCGCGCCACGGCCGGTCGGGCCGGCTCACCACCAGAGCCAGCAGCTGCACCCACGCGCGCAGCCGGTGCTTGGGGCCGAGCCGGGAGTAGACGGTGCGCACGAGAAGGTCGCCGTGAACGCCCGACACGGTGCCGCCGACGGCCAGACCGGACGGCAGCTCAGCCCACACGTCGACCGCGGTGGCCGGCTCGTGCACCCGAGCCAGCGCCGCGCCGGCGATCGGCGTCACCCGGTCGACCAGGTCGGTGAGCGCTGCGCGCCCCAGCTCGGCCGGCGGGACGTCGCCGCGCCGCCACTCCGCGGCCACCGCTCGGTCGCGGTCGACCCCGGCCAGGCACGCGGCGAGCAGCCGGTCACCCACCTGCCAGGCATCGAGTGGCCCGAGCTCCAGCGGCACGCGGTCATCGACGTCGTCGACCTCCCCGGCCAGCGAGACCCCCAGTCGCCGGCGCAGGAACCAGCGCGCCGGGTGCTCGAACGCCTCGACGAGGTCGTCGAGGTCGACGTGCGCCGGTCGGGGCTGCTTCGGCAGCGGGCGGGTCACCAGCAGCCGGTCATCGAGCCCCTCGTCGCGCTCCCCCCGGCCGGCGAGCGCCGCGCCGTACGAGCGGCGGTCCCAGCTGAAGGGTCCTGGCCGCTGCAGGGCTCCCGGCGTGAAGTTGCGCTCGTCCACGACCTGGAGCGGGTGGCGCACCAGCACCTGACGGCGCGTGGCGGCGGGGTCGGCGGCGACCGCTTGCTCCACGGCGTCGAGGAGCTCGCTCACCGGCACCGCGGGCGGCCGCACGGCGCCTGTGCGCTCGTCGGCGCCGGAGTAGACGATCACCAAGTGCTCTGCGGCGCTGGCGACGGCGTCGAGGAAGAGCTGGCGGTCCTCGCTGCGCCGGTCGCGCTCCCCCAGGCACGGGTCGCGCAGCAGCACGTCGTCGCCGTCCACGCTGGCCGAGCGCGGGAACGCGCCGTCGTCGAGGCCGAGCAGGCACACCACCCGGTGGGGGACGGCTCGCATCGGCTCGAGCGAGCAGACGGTGAGCGCACCGGTGCGAAAGCCGGCCCGCGTGGGCCGGCCGGCGAGCCCGTCGGCCAGCAGCGCCCGGACGTCGGGCAGCCGCAGCGGTGCGCCGGCCCGCGCGACGGCCGCCGCCTGCCGGACGTCGGCGAGCACCTGCCGGGCCTGCACGAGCTGCCAGCTGTGGGCGGGTGCGGTGTCGGCGAGCTGGTCGAGCGCGGTGTCGAGCTGGTCGAGCCACTGCTCGACCGGCGCGCTGCGGTCGAGGCCGCGCAGCACGCCGGAGAGCCGGTCGAGCAGCTCGGCGACGCGGCCGGCGAGGTCGATGTCGGTGCTGTCGACATCGTCGAGGGGCAGCGCGGAGCCGACGAACCGGGCGTCCTCGTCGGCCATGGCGACGCCGAGCAGGAGCCGGTCGAGGGCGGTGTCCCAGGTGCCCTGGCGCAGCGCACCGAGCCCGAACCGCGCCCGCCGGGCGGCGTCCTCGCCCCAGTGGACGCCGGCCGCCACCGACCACTCGCGCAGGCGGTCGAGCGCGTCGTCGTCGAACCGGAACCGGCGGCGGACGGGCTCGGTGGCCGCCAGGTCGAGCAGCTGCGAGGCGGTGACGCGGCTATCGGCCAGGTCGAGCAGCGTGCTCACGAGTTCGAGGACGGGGTTGGTGAGGCGCATCGAGCGGTCGGCGAGGCGCACCCGCAGCTGCTGGCCAGGGTGCAGGTCGCCGGGCACCGGCTGGGCGCCTGCCGACTCCCCGGCCAGGCCGAACGTCGCGGCCAGCAGGGGGGCGAACGCCTCGACGTCCGGACACATCACCACCACGTCGCGCGGCTCGAGCGTCGGGTCGTCGGCGAAGAGCCCGACGAGCACCTCGCGCAGCACCTCGACCTGCCGCGCCCGGCCGTGACAGGCGTGCACCTGCACGCTGTGGTCACCGGGCACGAGCGGCTGGGTGGCGGCAGTGGCGTCGTCGTCGCGCACGCGGCGCTGCAGCGCGCCGAGCACGGTGTCCGGCCGATGCGGCGCCGGGTGGTGGTGGTCGGACGCCGGCCCGAGCGCCGCCAGCCGCAGCTGCAGCTCGGTGACGTCGCGCGCCATCGACGCCAGCAGCGGCTGGCGCGCCGGTGAGGTGAGCGCGCGGCGGCGCGGCGACGGCGCGGCGAGCCCGGCCACGGCGCGCCACAGGGCGGGCGAGGGGTGCACCAGCCACAGGTGCACGTCACGGTGGACGCTCAGCGCCTGCAGGACGGCGAGCTGGTCGGCGGCCAGCCGCGTCGGCCCGAACACCGACAGCCGCGAGGGCAGGTCGAGCACCGCCGGATCGTCGACCAGCCGCTGCACCGCCAGCGGCAGGCGCTCGGCCGGGCTCGGCACCCCGACGCGCTCGCGCAGGACCCGCCACAGCCTCGGCTGCCAGGCCAGGTCGCGTGGCACCGGCTGCGCTGCACCATCCACCACCGTGCCGTCGTCGTCGCGGCCCTGCGCCCACGCCTGCACCATCGACGGGCGCTGCCGGGCGTACTCGCTGAACAGGCGGGCCAGGTGCCGCACGACGACGAGGCGCCGCCCCTGCCGCAGCTCGTCGTCGCTGCCCGCCCCGAGGTGGCGCCCCAGCACGGCGCACCAGGGCTCACCGGCGCACTCGTCGACCACCTGCAGCAACGGCCAGGTCAGCGCCGAGGTGCGCCAGGGGTCGTCGTCCGCCTCCAGGCCGACCGCGGCCGCGAGCGCCTCGCGCACGAGCCGGGCGGGCGAGCCGAAAGACACGTTCGCGCACACTCCGGCCTCGCCCGGGGATGGCGCCGCGCCCAGGTGGTGCGACAGCCGCTGGGCGAGCCAGCGCTCGACGCCCCGGGTGGGCACCGCCACGACGTCCGGTGTGAACGGGTCGTCCGGCGGATCGGCGAGGACGTCCGCCAGGGCGCCGACGAGCGCGTCCGCGCGCTCGCTGCGGTGCAGGTGCAGCACTCGGCCCCCTCGGGTTCGGTCGTCGCGAGGAGCCTATGACGCGACGCCGACACCGCGGCGAGCAGCCGCGGGCTTCAGCGCACCACGAGCTGGCGCGGCACCAGCCGCTGCCTGCGGGGGCTGACTCCCCCGGCCACGCCCACAGCCAGCGGCACGGTCGGCAGCACCCGGTAGGCGTCGTGGCCGAACTCCTGCAACCAGCTGATCGAGGCGTGGGACGCCGTCACGAGCGACAGCGAGGCGCCCTGGCGCGCCAGCACCGCGCGGATCCAACCCAGGACGAGCACCGACTCCTGGCCCAGCTCGGCCCCGTTGACGTCGAGCACCACGTGCGCCGTACGCACCTTGAGCGCGGCCTGCACGGCCTTGCGCAGCGCGCCGAACGCGTCGCCGTCGAGCGGCCCGGTGGCGGTGATGACCGCGACCCCGGCCGTGACGCGCGCCGAGGCCTCGAACGGCGCGACGTCGGCCACCGCCTCGGACGGAGCGGGGGCGGGCTGCACGTGCGTCATCGGGACCTCCGGGTCAAGTCCGGGTCGAAACCGGTGGAAGTGGCTCGACCTGAGGTTCGCCGCCGACGGGTGGTGCTCGCCAGGGACCATGGTCCTCCGGGGCGAATGCTGCCCGGCGGTGAGCTCGGCCGGTGGCGGCGCGGGAGGTGTGGCACGGTGCTGGCATGCAGGTTCCCGCACCTCGCGCGCTGCCGGTCGTGGTCGGCGGGCAGTGGCTGGCCGCGCACCGCGATGACGTGGTGGCGGCCGACGTCCGGTGGTACCTCGACGGCCGGTCGGGGCGTGCCGCCTACGACGCCGGGCACCTTCCCGGTGCCGTCTTCGTCGACCTCGACCGGTGGCTCGCCGCGCCACCGGACGCCAGCGGCGCGCGCCACCCGCTGCCCGACCCGGCGGTGTTCGCCGAGGGCATGGCCGCGGCCGGTATCGGGGACGACACCGCCGTGGTGGCGTACGACGACGCCGGCGGGGTGATCGCGGCCCGGCTCGTGTGGATGCTGCGCGCCACCGGGCACGCCGCCGCGCTGCTCGACGGCGGCCTGGGTGCCTGGGCAGGCGCGCTCAGCACCGAGCTGGTCGCCCCCACTGCGGCTGCGCGGTTCACGGCGCGCCAGTGGCCGGCGACGCTGCTCGCCACCGTCGACGACGCCACCGACCCGCGACACGTCGTACTCGACGCCCGCGACCACGAGCGCTACGCGGGCGCCACCGAGCCGGTCGACCCGCGCGCCGGCCACATCCCCGGAGCCCGCAGCCTCCCCACGCGCGAGCACCTCGACGCTCATGGGCACTTCCTGCCCAGAGACGTTCTGCGGCAACGGTTCCAGGAGGCCGGAGTTCACCCGGGATCCTCGGTCGTCGCCTACTGCGGGTCCGGCGTCACGGCCTGCCACAGCCTGCTCGCGCTCGAGCTCGCGGGGTTCGCTCCCGGCCGGCTCTACCCCGGCTCGTGGTCGCAGTACTGCGCCGACTCCTCGCGCGAGGCGCGCACCGGCGACCGGCCCTGACCCACCGACGCCAGGAAGTTCCCGGCTCGACGCATCAGGACGGCAGCCGCTCGCCTCTTGTCATCAGCGGGTCGCCTCGATCCGCGGAGCAGGAGCAGGAGCCATGTCGTACTTCAGCCGAGCGTTCCTCGCCGCCGCCGGCGAGCGCGCCGTCAAGACCTTCGCCCAGACGCTCGCGGCGCTGCTGGCCGCCAACGGGTCCGGCGTCCTGGACGTCGACTGGCTGGGTGGCCTGTCGGTCGCCGCCTCGGCCGCCGTCGTGTCGCTGCTGACGTCGGTGGCGTCCGGTGGGGTGGGTGAGCCCGGTCCGTCACTGACGAGCGAGGGGCTGGCAGCGAACCGCGCCAGCCGGAACAGGAGCCGGCAGGTCGCCGTTCGCACCTGATGTGACGCTCCTCGACCCCGCCCTCCACCGGGCCCGCACGCAGCTCGCCGGTGCCCTGCGCGCCCGCGTGGCCGGCCGGGACGCCCAGCGCAAGGCCGAGCGCATCTGGCTGAGCGAGGGCCCCCGCTGGTTCACGCCCGACGACCCGATCTGGCGGGTGCACGCCGACGCCGCGATGTTCCCCGCCGGCATCCGCGCGCTGCTGCTGCAGTCGCTGCACCCCCTGGCGATGGCCGGCGTCGCGGCGCACTCGGGCTACAAGGGAGACCCGTGGGGCCGGCTGCAGCGCACGAGCGAGTTCCTCGCGACGACGACGTTCGGCACCATCGAGCACGCCGAGCAGCAGATCGCCCGGGTGCGCCGCATCCACGAGCGGGTGCGCGGCACCGCTCCGGACGGCCGGCCGTACGCCGCCAGCGACCCGCACCTGCTGCGCTGGGTGCACGTCACCGAGGCCGACAGCTTCCTCACCGCGTTCCAGCGCTACGCCGACGCACCGCTGACGCCCGCTGAAGCCGACCGGTACGTCGAGCAGGCGGCCGTGGTGGCGGGGCGACTCGGTGTGGTCGACCCGCCGACGACGGTGGAGCAGCTGCGGGCCACGATCGACGGCTACCGCCCCGAGCTCGCGAGCACCCCCGCCGCCCGCGAGGCCGCGCGCTTCCTGCTGGTGCACCCACCGCTGCCGATCGCTGCCCGACCCGGCTACCTGGCGCTGGCCGCCGGCGCCGTCGCCCTGCTCCCCCGCTGGGCGCGCACCCCGCTGCGACTGCCGTCGCTGCCCGTCACCGACCGGCTCGTCGGCCGCCCGCTCGGGGCGGCCGCGACGTCGGTGGTGCGCTGGGCGATGCGCCATCCGGACGACGTCCGCAACCGCGCGTAGGGCGCGGGCGGGCTCAGCGGCGGCGCAAGGCCTCGGTGAGCAGGCCCACGAGCGCCTCGAGCTGGACGTCGGCCGACACCGACACCTCCTCGTCCGAGCCGTCCAGGGCTCGGGCGGCGAGCCCGGCCTTGCTGTCGATGAGCTGGGCGACCTGGGTGTCGAGCGTCTGCGCCGCGATGATGCGCCACGCGGTCACCGGCTCGGTCTGGCCGATGCGGTGCACGCGGTCGATCGCCTGGGTCTGCTCGGCGTCGGTCCACGACAGCTCGGCGAGCACCACGTTGGACGCCACCTGGAGGTTCAGGCCCACACCCGCCGCGGTGAGCGAGCAGACGATGACGGGCACATCGGGGTCGTTCGTGAACGCGTCGATGTTCTCCTGGCGCGCCTTCGGCGTCTGGTCACCGCGCACCGACGAGTAGCGCATGCCGCGCCGCGCGAACGTCTCCTGCGCGGTGTCCATGACGTCGATGTGCTTGGCGAACACGACCACCTTGCCGACGCTGCGCGCCAGCTGGGCGGCGTAGTCGGCGGCGAGCCCGGCCTTGGCCTGGCCGATCCGGCGCATGAGCGAGAAGACGTTCTCGCCGGTGCTGGCCGCCTCGGCGTCGCGCTCGGCCTTGGCGACCACGCGCACGAGCTCGTGGTCGATGCCGTCGGTGGTGGTGGACGACGACCGTGCGGCCAGGGCGGCGTCGTACCGCTGCAGCAGGCGCCGGGCGAGCTCGGCCTCGGCCTCGCGGATCGAGCGGCCGGCGTCGTCGTCCAGCTCGACCGGCAGGTCGGCGATGCGACGGGCCGGGATGTCGGAGGCGACGTCGACCTTGCGGCGACGCACGATGCCGAAGTCGACGACGGTCGAGCGGGCGGCCGGGTAGAACTGCGGGTCGGCGGGCGTCCAGCCGTTCTCCTCCAGCGCGGCCAGCAGCTCGGCGCGGGGGGCCTTGGCTTCGATCCAGCCCAGGAACTCCCAGATCGCCTGGAAGTCCTCGATGTCGTTGACCAGCGGGGTGCCGGTGAGCGCCATCATGAGCGGTCGCAGCATCCGCTGCCGGATCCGCTCCGCCGTCTGCAGCACGTTCTGCGAGCGCTGCGAGGACTTGTTCTTGATGAAGTGCGCCTCGTCGACGACCATGCCGCGGAAGCCGAACGACCCCAGCCAGCCGACGTGGCGGTCGAGGATCTCGTAGTTGACGATCACGATGTCGGCGAAGCCGTCGACGTTCTCACCGTCACCGTGCACCACGGTGGGCACGCGGCTCGGGGTCCACAGGTGCACCTCGCGCGCCCAGTTGGTCTTGACGACGTTGGGCACCACGACGAGCAGCGGGAAGGCGTTCGCCGCCTGCGCCGCGAGCAGCGCCTGCGCGGTCTTGCCGAGGCCCGGCTCGTCGGCGAGCAGGAAGCTGCGGTGCCCCTGGGCCGCCGCGGCCACGAGCTGGCCCTGGTGGTGCATCAGCTGCAGGCCGTCGGGACCCTTGAGGGTCGCCGGCTCGGGCAGCTGCATGCACGAGGAGTCGCCGCCCTGCTCGAAGGAGCGGAACAGCGGACCGAGCAGCTCCCAGCCCGTGAGCAGGCCGGTGCGGCGGCGGCGTTCGCCGACCGCCTCGTAGTCGGGCTCGAGGAACGGGTTGGCGAGCTGGCGCGCGCGCACCGACATCGGGATCACCGAGCGGGCGGACGCCGGGTCAGGCACCTGCGGCTCGACCAGCTCCTCCGGCGGCTCGAGGCCGCCCTCGAGCATCATGTCGCGCTTGAGGATGCGGGCGTCGTCCGTCACCGAGGCGTCCTCGGCGAGCAGCCCGAGCAGGGAGGGGTCGCGCGCGGCGATCTTGGCGAGGATCGTCGCGATGCCGTCGAGCCGCTTGAGCTGCTCGGCGCGCCAGACCTCGGTGACGTCGTCCTGCGCCTTGACGCGGGCGCGTTCCTCGCGCACGAGCAGGGCGATGACCTGGAACTTCGTGCGCCCGCTGCGCCGGATGGCGCCGCGCTGGGCCTGAGCCTCGACCTCGCGCACCGCCTTGGCGAGCACGGGCATCAGGCCCTCGTCGTCCGTGTGCTTGGTGCGCCGCCGGTCGCGGCCGCTGGAGCTGCTGGAGCGCGACGTCGTGGCTGTGCGCTGGCCTCGTCCGGCCAAGGACTCCTCCTCCGGCGCCGTGAGGCGCAAGGGCGTGACGACACGGGACCGACCCGGCCCCGAGATCCGCGGCGGTGCAGCGCCGTCGGGTGCGGCGTCGAGCGCCGCGGCCGGCCGCCGTGCAGGCAGCCGGTGCAGGTGCGCCGGTCGCGTCGCGAGCTCACGTGGGAGCCACGAGGTGCAAGCCGGTGACACCACTCTACCGGACGAGGGCGCCGCTCCCACCGCGCACATCGGGTCCGAAGGGCGCGGCGGCCTCACTCCAGGCGTGCACCGTGGATCCGATGTGCACGGTGGGGGACGTCGCTAGGGTGCGGACGTGGACGAGCCGAAGCTGCCCCTTCGCACCGAGCGCCTCGTGCTGCGCCTGCACGAGCCGCAGGACACCGCTGCTCTGCGCGCGTACTACGGCGACCCCGAGGTCGTGCGGTACGTGCCCTTCGCGCCCTGGGACGACGAGAGCACGCCCGAGCACATGGCCAAGCGCGTGAAGCGGCGCGGGCTCACCTGCGAGGCACGCGGGCTCGGGGTCGTGGCCGTGCTCGACGGCCGCGTCGTCGGGGACGTCGCGCTGTGGAGCACGGACGACGCCCAGCGCCTCGCCGAGATCGGCTGGGCGTTCCACCCTGAGGTCGCCGGGCGAGGGCTGGCCACCGAGGCTGCGGCCGCGGTGCTCGACATCGCCTTCGACACCTACGGGCTGCACCGCGTGGCGGCGCAGCTCGATCCACGCAACGTCGCGTCGGCTCGCCTCTGCGAGCGCCTGGGCATGCAGCGCGAGGCCCACCTGCGGCAGAGCTGGTGGGAGGACGGCGAGTGGACCGACAGCCTCGTCTACGGCCTGCTCGAGAGCGATCGGCGCTAGGGCTCCAGCCGGTACCCCACGCCGGGTTCGGTGATGAGGTGCCGAGGGCGTGAGGGGTCCGGCTCGAGCTTGCGGCGCAGCTGCGAGACGTAGACGCGCAGGTAGTTCGACTCACTGCCGTAGTGCGGCCCCCACACCTGCTGCAGCAGCTCGCGCTGGGTGACCAGCTTGCCGGGATGGCGGGCGAGCACCTCGAGCACGTGCCACTCGGTGGGGGTCAGCCGCACCTGCGCCCCGTTCGAACGCACCGTGTGAGCCGCGAAGTCGACGGTGAACGAGGCCGTCTCGAGCCCGACCGCTCCCTCGGCCGGTGTCGCCCGCCGCACCGCAGCCCGCAGTCGCGCGAGCAGCTCGACGAGGTCGAACGGCTTGGTGACGTAGTCGTCCGCGCCGGCATCGAGCGCCGCGACCTTCTGCCCTCGGTCGTGCCGGGCCGACAGCACGACGATCGGCACGCTCGACCAGCCGCGCAGACCCTCGACCACCTCGACGCCGTCGAGATCGGGCAGGCCCAGGTCGAGCACCACCACGTCGGGCGGACGTCGGGCCGCGGCCGCGAGCGCCGACGCGCCGTCCGCGACCGCCTCGACGTCGTACCCGTGCGCCCGCAGGTTGATGGCGAGCGCGCGCCCGAGCGCGATCTCGTCCTCGACCACCAGCGCGCGGGTCATGACGGCGCACCCGACGGCTCGACGGGCGTCCGGGCCGGTGCGGCGACGCGCAGCGTCACCGTCATGGTGAGGCCGCCTCCGCGCGTCGCCGAGGGGGTGAGCGAGCCGCCCATCGCCTCGGTGAGCCCCTTGGCGATGGCCAGACCGAGCCCGGTGTGCTGCCCGCTCGCCCGGTCGTCGAGCCGCTGGAACGGCAGGAACATGCGCGCCCAGTCCGCTTCGGCGACGCCAGGCCCGTGGTCGACCACGGCGAGGTCGACCACCGCTCCGCGACGCCGGCCGACCACGCGCACCTCGCTCGGCGCTGCGTGCGCGCAGGCGTTCGCGACCAGGTTGGCCAGCACGCGCTCGAGGAGCGCGGCGTCCGCCACCACGAACGACAGGTCGTCGGGCACGTCGTTCGCGACCGCGCTGACGTGGCGGTCGATGAGCACGCGCGCCACGACCTCGTCCGCGGCCACCGGCTCCGCGGACACCACGACGGCACCGGCCTGCAGCCGGCTGAGGTCGAGCAGGTCGCTCACGAGGTCGGTGAGCCGGTCGGTGGAGCCCTCGATCGCCGCGAGCAGCTCGTCGCGCTCGTCGTCGCTCAGGGCGCTCCCGAGCCGCAGCGTGGTGACCGCGGTCTTCGTCGTGGCGAGTGGTGTGCGCAGGTCGTGACCCACTGCCGCGAGCAGGGCCGCACGCAACCGGTCTACCTCCGCGAGCTGCCGGGCGCGCGCCGCCTCGTCGGCCAGCACCTCGGCGTCCGCCGCCCGCGCGGCCGCGTGCGCCATCCCCCGCAGCACGCGGCGATCCGCGGCGAAACCCACCGGCCCGTCTCCGACGACCTCGCGGCCCGCGCCGGCGTCGACGCGCACCGTGCCCGCGCCCACCGGGGGCCCGTAACGGGCCACCACACGCGAGCTGCCACCGATCTCGCGCAGCTCCGCTCCGGTGAGTCCGAACGTCTGCGCGAGGTCGCGCAGGAGGCTCTCGGCGGTGCGCCCCACCAGCGGCTCCACGGCCACGCGTCCGAGCGCCTCGGCGTCCAGCTCGCTGCGCGCGGCTCGCGCCCGCTGGTCGGCGGCGGCATCGACCACCACGCTGACGATGGCGGCGACCGCCACGAACACCGACAGGGCGATGACCGAGTCACGGCTCTCGACGACGAAGGTGTGGAACGGCGGGGTGAGGAAGTAGTTGGCGAGCACGAAGGCCGCCGCCGCGGCGGCCAGACCGACCAGGACCCCGCCCACCGCCGCCACGAGCACGACGACCAGGAGGAACAGGAGCAGGACGCTGCCGAGACCCATGCTGCCTCGGGCCGCGACGAGAACCGCCGTGAGCGCCGGGAGAGCGACGACGGCGAGCCCCAGGCCGGTGGCGCGACGTCTGCCGGCGAGCGCGCCCGCCAGCGCCCGCAGCCCGCTGCGGTCACGGCCCGTCGACGTCGCAGACCTCGTCACGAGTCGACTGTGACACGACGGTCCGGTGCCTCGTGGTCGGATCCCGCCGAGCGCAGCTGCCAGGGCACGCTCGTCACCATCACCCCGGGTCGGAACAGCAGTCGCGCCTTGAGCCGCAGCGCGGACTGGTTGTGCAGCAGGTGCTCCCACCAGTGGCCGACGACGTACTCGGGGATGAACACGGCCACGACGTCGCGCGGGCTCGTGCGACGCAGGTGCGCGATGTACTCCAGCACCGGGCCGGTGATGTCGCGGAACGGCGAGTCGAGCACCACGAGGTCGACGGGGACGTCGCGCGCCAGCCACTGCGCCCGCAGCTCCTCGGTCTCCCCCGGTGAGGTCTGCACCGTGAGAGCCGTGAGCGTCGTCGGGCGGGTGGCCCGGGCGTACGCCAGCGCCTGCAGCGTGGGAGCGTGCAGCTTCGAGACGAGCACGACGGTGTGCACTCGCGAGGGCAGCGAGACGCCGGCCGGCTGGGGTCGCAGCTCGCGCTCGACACGGCCGTAGTGCCGCTCGATCCCCTTCATCAGCGCGAAGATGAGCGGCATCGCGATGACGACGATGTAGGCGCCGTGCGTGAACTTCGTGACCAGCACGACGACGAGCACGACCCCCGTCGCCCCGGCCCCGACGGCGTTGACGGCCCGGGCCCGATGCAGGTGGGCCCGCTGCCCGGACGTCGACCGCCGCAGCTCGCAGGTCCAGTGCCGCACCATGCCCAGCTGGCTCAGGGTGAACGACACGAAGACCCCGATGATGTACAGCTGGATCAGCCGGGTCGTCGACGCGGAGAAGGCGTAGATCAGGACACCCGCGAGCAGCGCCAGCACGACGATGCCGTTGGAGAACACCAGCCGGTCGCCGCGACGGTGCAGCTGGCGCGGCAGGTACCCGTCCCCACCCAGGATCGAGGCCAGGATCGGAAAGCCGTTGAACGCGGTGTTGGCCGCGAGCACCAGGATCGCAGCCGTGAACGCCTGCACCAGGAAGAAGCCGATCGAGCTGTGGCTGAAGACGGCTGCCCCGAGCTGGGCGATCACGGTGCGCTGGTCGTAGCCGGCCGGTGCCCCGACGAGCCGGGCCGGGTCGTCGACGACGTGCACCTTCGACACCATGGCCAGCGCGGTGATGCCGGCGAACATCGTGACGGTGAGCCCGCCCATGATCGCGAGGGTGGCCGCAGCGTTGCGGGCCTTGGGACGCCGGAAGCTCGGGACGCCGTTCGACACCGCCTCGACGCCGGTCAGGGCGGTGCAACCGGACGAGAAGGCACGCAGCAGCAGCGCCACGACCAACAGCCCTGAGGCGTGGTGGGTGGGCACCACGGAGAAGGCCGCCGACTCGGCCACCGGCGCGTGACCCGTCAGCGCCCGGTAGCCACCGACTGCGAGCATCACGAACACCGACGCGACGAAGCCGTACGTCGGGATCGCGAAGACCGTGCCGGACTCACGGACCCCGCGCAGGTTCATCACCGCGAGCACCGCGACGCAGGCCAGGCTCAGCGCGACGGCGTGCGGGGCGAGGGCGGGGAACGCGGACACGATGTTCGCCACGCCTGCCGCCACCGACACCGCGACGGTGAGCACGTAGTCGACCAGCAGCGCGCTCGCCGCCACGAGTGCGACGTTCGGGCCGAGGTTCTCGCGGCTCACCGTGTACGCGCCGCCGCCGTTCGGGTAGGCGTGGCAGGTCTGCCGGTACGACAGCACCACGACGCAGAGGAGCAGCACCACCGCCCCGGCGACCCAAGGCGCCAGGTGCAGCAGCGACAGTCCACCGAGGCTGAGGACGAGAAGGATCTCCTCGGTGGCGTAGGCGTTCGACGACAACGGGTCGCTGCAGAACACCGGCAGGGCGAGCTTCTTCGGCAGCAAGGTCTCCGAGAGCCGCTCGCTGCGCAGCCGTTCGCCGACGAGCAGCCGCTTCGGCATGGCGATGAGGGTGGTCACGACGCCACCGTGCCGCAGGGGGCTCAGGCACCGCTGACGTCTTGACGCCGCCTTGACGCCCAGGGCGCCGGCCCTGACCCGGCCTTGACGCCTCAGCCGCCCCGGCGGCCGCTGGGCGTCAGAGCACCAGCTCGGGGCGGATGCGCGCGGGCGTCCACACCCGACGTCGGCGTGCGGCCACTGTCGACAGCGCGAGCGCCCCGACCAGGCAGGCGGCGAGCACCAGCGCGTCGCGCGTCACGAGCGAGCCGAGACCGCCGTACAGCAGCTGACGCAACCCGTCGACGGCGTACGACATGGGCAGCACGTGGTGCAGCCCGTGCAGCGGCTCGGGGATCGTCTGCCACGGGAAGGTGCCGCCCGCGGTGACCAGCTGGGTCACCAGCAGCACCAGGCCGAGGAACTGACCCACTGCCCCGAACCACGCGTTGAGGGTCTGCACGATCGCCACGAAGGTCACCGACACCAGCACCAGGAAGCCGCAGGTCAGCGCGGCGTGGGCGGGCTCGATGCCCAGCCCGATCGCGATCGTTGCGAGCAGCGCCCCCATCTGCACGACCCCGACGAGCGCGGGCGTCAGCCACCCACCGACCGCCACCCGCAGTGGCGCCTGGTTGGACGCGAGCGCGCGGTCGGACAGCGGACGCACCAGGAGGAACAGCACGTAGGCGCCGATCCACGCCGCGAGGGCCATGAAGAACGGCGCGAGCCCCGCGCCGTAGGTGCCCGCGCTCGCCTGCGAGGTGCTCGCGACGCGCACGGGATCGCCGATGGTGGAGGCGATGCGGTCGCGCGTGCTGGCCGAGGGGTCAGGGATGCGCGCGGCGCCGTCCTTCAGCCTCGTGCCGAGCTGGGACGCTCCGTCGGCGAGCCGGCGCGTACCGCCCGAGAGCTCGCCCGCGCCGTCCGACAGCCGGCGCGTGCCATCGGTGAGCTGCCGTGATCCGGCAGTGAGCTGGTCGGCTCCGCGCCGGGCGCTGGTGATGCCGCTCGACAGCGCAGACGCGTTGTCCGCCAACCGCTTCGTACCATCGGCCACCCGCTCGACCCCAGCAGCGAGCGCGTCGAGCCGACCGCTGCTCTGCTGGACGTCGCCGAGCGCCCGGTCGAGCGGCGCCCCAGCCGCGTCGTACCGGTCGAGCAGCGACTGCTGCTGATCCGCCGGAAGGTCCGTGGCGGCGAGCGCCTGCTGCAGCTGCGCGCGACCCTCGGTGTACCGCTGCGCTGCCAGCTGCGCCGCTGCGGCCACGTGACGTCCGCTCGCCTCGACCGCCGCGTCGCCGTCAGCGACCTGCCGCGCACCCTCGGCCAGCCGGCGGCTCTGCTCCGGCAGGTCACGGGTGCGGGAGTCGAGCGAGCTCAGACCGTCAGCGAGCCGTGAGCTCGCGGCGGCGAGCTGCTCTGCGCCGGCGTCCACGCGGGTGGCGCCGCTCGCCAGCTGCGCCGCGCCGTCGTGGGCCGACCGCGCGCCGTCGGCGAGCCGTCCGGCGCCCTCGGCCGCGTCGACCAGCCCCGCCCGCACCTGGCTCAGGCTGAGCATGAACCGTCCGGCGGCCTGCGCGCCGAGCCGGCGGGCGACGGCGTCACGCACCTGCCCCGACACGTTCGTCGCGATGGTCGAGGCGAGGTAGGAGTTGGCGTCGTTCGTCGTCAGCCGCAACTGCGCCTGCTGGGGGCGCTGACGCTGCGGGCTGGTCAGTGCGGTGGTGAAGCCACGCGGGATCGTCAGCGCGAAGTCGTAGCGGCCGTCGCGTACACCCTGCTCGGCCGTGGTCGCCGAGACGCGGTGCCAGTCGAGGTTCGCCTTCTCCTGCAGGTCGTCGGCGACCCGGCGGCCGACGTTCGTGCGGTCGCCGTCGACGACGGCCCCGGAGTCCTCGACGACCAGCGCGGCGGGCACCCGATCCGTTGCGGCGTAAGGGTCGTGGTTGGCGTAGACGTACAGGCCGCCGTACAGCGTCGGCACGATCATGAGCGCGAGCACCGCGATGCGGGGCAGCCGACCGGCGGTGATGCGGCGCAACTCGGTCAGCGCGATGCGCAGGGCACTCACGCGGTCTCCTTCGAGGCGATGATGGCGCCGCCGATCTCGGCGGCGGGTAGGTGGATGAGGCGGCCGGTGCCGAGGCCCACGGTGACGAGCACGCCGAGGCCCTTCGCGGCCAGCGCGTGCAGCGGTGGCAACCAGGCCTCTGGCGTCGCACCGTGTCGCTCGGGCAGCGTGACCACCAGGAAGCGGACGTCGGGACGCCGGGCCGCCAGCCCCGCGAGCAGAGCCACCCGGGTGCGCGCGTCGAGGGCGTCGAACCGGTGCGGCGGCTGCGCGAGGCCGAGCTCAGCCAGGACGTCGTGCACCGCCGACCGGCGCGTCGACAGTCCGGCGGTCGCCAGCTCCTCGACGACGACGGTCGTGACGGGCAGGGCGCCGTCCGGCTCGCTGACGCCCGGGACGTCGACGAGCGCCACGGCCCGCTGCAGGTGGCGCGCACGGCTGTCGCCGTCGACGTCGACCGACCCCTCGTGCGCCAGCCGCCCGGCGAGCGCCAGCGCGAGAGCCGTGTGGCCGTGGCCCGGATCTCCTACTGCGGCAACAGCTTCGCCGGTCCGCACGATCACGTCCGTGGGTTCGAGCAGCGGCGCGTGACCGCCACCGACGGCCACGGCCCGCCCGGTCAGGATGCCTGCGACCTGATCGCTCACAGCGCGGACACCAGCCGCTCGACGTGGTCGGAGGCGATCCCCAGCGCGCGCAGCACCGAACGGGTGGCCACCACGGCCGCCTGCTCCTCGGCGATCTCCCCCTGCGAGACCGCGTCGAACAGTCCCCACTGCATGGCCCGCACCAGCCGCACGACGGCGTCCGGGCCGGCGCCGTGCAGGTCGACCTGCGCTCCGGCCGCCACGACGAGCTCACGCAGGCGGGCGCGCACAGCTTGCGTGGCACCTGACACCTGCTCGCGGACCCCGGGTGCGCGCGAGAGGTCGGCGAGCCGGTGGTGGCTCGCCACGAGGGCCGAGGTCGCGTGCACGAAGACCGCGAGCGCCTCGACGGCGTCGTCGCACGTCGGCACGGCCGCCAACCGCTCGGCCGCCGCCGCGCCCACCTCGCGCGCCAGCTCGGCCAGCAGGTCCTCGCGGCTGGCGAAGTGCCCGTAGAGGGTGCGCCGCGAGACACCGGCGCGCGCGGCGATGTCGCTCAGGGACGCCTCGGGCGAGGCGCTGAGCACGTCGAGCGCGGCGTCGAGCACGGCGCGGCGGTTGGCCACGGCATCAGCGCGGCGCGAGGGGGTCGGCACCCCTCCACTGTAGATAGATTGCACACTGATGTGCAACTTAGTCGAGCGGGTGGCGCTCCTGAGTCCGCGGGCCGCGCCCGGTGAGGTCGACCGCGAGCACCAGCAGCGCGACGTCGTCCTCGGCCCGGGCGGGCAGCATGCGCGCCAGCAGCTTGTCGCGCACCGTCTCGGGGTCGGTCCGCACCAGCTCACCGAGCGCCTCGCGCAGCATGGCGATGCCGACGTCGACCGGCTGGTCGCGCCGCTCGACGAGCCCGTCGGTGTAGAGCACGAGCAGGGCGCCGTCCTCGAGCGGCACGGTGTACTGCCGGCGCCCGATGTGGCCGATGCCGAGGAGCGGGTCGGCCGAGCCGCTGTCGTCGAGGGTCTCCACCTCACCGTTCGGGTGCAGCAGCAGCGGCGGCGGGTGGCCGGCGAGGCAGTACTGCAGCTCGAGCGCGCCGCCGTCGTCAGACGGCGCGACCCGACCCACGAACACCGTCGCCAGCGTCTCCTCCCCCAGCTGCTGCATGACGCTCTCGACGTCGGTGAGCGTGCGCGCCGGGTGGCCGCCGTGCCGCGCGGCGAGGGCCCGCACGAGCGTGCGCATCTCACCCATCGCCGCGGCTGCGAGCAGGTCGTGCCCCATCACGTCGCCGATCACGACGGTGGTCGAGCCGTCGGGCTGGTTGAACGCGTCGTACCAGTCGCCACCCACCTGGGCCACCTCGGCCGCGGGCACGTACGCCACCGACAGCGCCACGTCGGGCCGGGCCTGCGGCGTGCGCAGCAGCGAGCGCTGCAGCGTCTCGGCGACGGCGCGCTGCTGGCGGTAGAGGCGGGCGCGGTCGAGCACGATGCCGGCCCGCGCCGCGATCTCGCGCAGCAGCTGCACGTCCTCGTCCGAGAACTCACCTCGTTCCCGGTCGTTGACCACCGACAGCATGCCCACGGACTGCTCCTGCCCGCTGAGCGGCAGCACGACCGCGGAGTCGATCTCGAGCTCGGTGAGCAACCGCAACGGCTCGGCGTCGGTCTCGAACATGGTCGACAGCTCGTCGAGGGCGTTGCCGTTCAGCACCTGCACCGCGGAGGTCTCGACGGCGCGCACCACGAGCGAGTGGTCGGTCATCTGGTCGAGCCGACTCGACGCGTACCGCTCGACGAGCGATCGCCGGTCTGGGTCGGTGTGCCAGCCGACTGCCTCGCCGAGCCCTCGGCGCGTGCCGGCGTGCCGGTCGTCGTCGATGAGCGTGACGATGCACCAGTCGGCCAGCCCCGGCACCACCACCTGGGCCAGGCGGCGCATCGACTCCCGGGCGTCGAGGGTGCCGGCGAGCTCCTCGCTGACTCGCGCGATGAGCCCCGCCCGGCTGATCGCCTGCTGCGCGTTCTGCTCGGCCGCTCGGCGATCGGTGACGTCGATGAAGTAGACCGCCAGGCCGTCCGGGCTCGGCCAGGCGCGCACCTCGTACCACGCTTCGAGCGGCTCGGGGTAGTAGGCGTCGAACGCCACGGGATCACCGCTGTCGGCGGCGTGCCGGTAGTGGGTCTCGAAGTCCGACCCCACGGCGGCGGGGAACTCGGCCCAGATGGAGTTCCCCAGCAGCTCCTCGCGGGGGCGGCCCAGGACGCGCTCGGCCTCGGCGTTCACGAACGTGAACTGCCACTGCGGGTCGAGGAAGAAGAAGCCGGTCGACATCGAGTCCATGACCCGCGCGACGCGCGCTTCGTCGTCCTTGCGCGACGTGGTGTCCTGCGCGGCGCCGATCACCCGGACGACCTCACCGGACTGGTCGGTGAGCGCCCGGCCCCGAGCCGCCACCCACCGCTGGCCATCGCGCACGACGACGCGGTACTCGACCTCGAAGTCGCCCGCCTCGCTGACGGCCCGGTCGAGCGCCACCTGAACGCGGTCGCGGTCGCCGGGATGGACGCCGGCGTAGAAGTCCTCGATCGTCATCGGCCGCTCGCGGTCGGCGGGCGCGATGTCGAAGATGTCGAACAGCTGGCCGTCCCACACGAGCGCGCCGGTGGTGAGGTCCCAGTCGAAGGTGCCCAGGCCACCGGCCCCCATCGCCAGCTCGAGCACCAGGCGCCGGGCGGCGGCGTCCTGCAGCACCGAGCCGGCCTGCCCCACACGGCTGCGCTCGATGATCAGCGCGAAGGTGCCCACGAGGACGTCGATCGCCGCCAGCTCGGCGGCGCCGGGCCGTCGCGGCTCGCGCGAGTACAGGGCGAAGGTGCCGAGCGGCTCGTCCCGGCTGCCGATGATGGGCGTCGACCAGCAGGCGCGCAGGTCGAAGCGTCGAGCGAGGTCACGGAAGTCGTCCCAGAGCGGGTCGGTCTCGACGTCCTCGACGATCACGCGCGAGCGGCGGTAGGCGGCCGTGCCGCACGAGCCGACGCTCGGGCCGATGCGCACGCCGTCGATGGCCGCGTTGTACTCGGCCGGCAGGCTGGGAGCGGCGCCGTGGCGCAGGTGCTGGCCGTCGTCGTCCAGCAGCAGCACCGAGGCCATCACCTCACGCGACGAGGCCTGCTCGACGGCGCGCAGCAGGTCGTCGAGGACGAGCACGAGCGGCTGGCCCGCGACCACCTCGGCGAGCGCGTCGGCCTGGGCCGACAGCAGGGCCGGAAGGCCCCCGAGCCCCTCGAGCTGCCCCACGTCGCCTGCGGGGTCGTGCGCGTGCCGTGACCCCACAGGGTTGCCTCCCGATCGGTTCTGGACATTGTGCACCCTTGCGAGCGGCGCGCAGCAGCACAGCGGCCCGGGTCGGGGCGAACCCCACCCGGGCCGCTGGCTGCAGCTCGCTCGCCTCAGCCGAGGTCGAAGCGGTCGAGCATCATCACCTTGTGCCACGCGGCGACGAAGTCGTGCGCGAACTTCTGCTGCGCGTCGTCGGCTCCGTAGACCTCCGCGAGCGCCCGCAGCTCGGAGTTGGCTCCGAACACCAGGTCGACGGCGGTGGCGGCCCACCGCACGTCGCCGCTCGTGCGGTCCCGACCCTCGTACACGCCCTCGTCGGACTGCGACGCCTTCCACTCCAGCCCCTGGTCGAGCAGATTGACGAAGAAGTCGTTCGTCAGCGCGCCCGGGCGGTCGGTGAAGACGCCGTGCGCGGTGTCACCGGCGTTCGCCCCGAGCGCCCGCATGCCGGCGACGAGCACCGTCATCTCGGGGGCTGTGAGGGTGAGCAGGTTCGCGCGGTCGAGCAGCAGCGTCTCAGGTGACAGCTTCTCCCCCGGCCGCACGTAGTTGCGGAACCCGTCGGCGCGGGGCTCGAGCACGGAGAACGACTCGACGTCGGTCTGCTCCTGGGTGGCGTCCGCGCGGCCCGGCGTGAACGGCACGCTCACCGACAGGCCGGCGTCCTGCGCGGCCTTCTCGACCGCCGCACCTCCGGCGAGCACGATGAGGTCGGCGAGCGAGATCTTCTTGCCGGACTCGCTGTGCGCGCCGTTGAAGTCGCTCTGCACCTGCTCGAGCGTCGAGAGCACGGTGGCGAGCTCGTCGGGCTGGTTGACGGCCCAGCTGCGCTGCGGCTCCAGGCGGATGCGGGCGCCGTTCGCACCACCGCGCTTGTCGGTGCCGCGGAAGGTGACGGCCGAGGCCCACGCGGTGCGCACGAGCTGCGCCGTCGTCAGGCCGGTGGCGAGGACCTTCTCCTTCAGCGACGCGACGTCGGCGTCGTCGACGAGCTCGTGGTCGACGTCCGGCACGGGGTCCTGCCACAGCTGCGCCTCGGGCACCCACGGGCCGAGGTAGCGCGACACCGGGCCCATGTCACGGTGCAGCAGCTTGTACCAGGCCTTGGCGAACGCCAGCCGGAACGCCTCGGGGTCCTCGAGGAAGCGGCGGGAGACCTTCTCGTAGGCCGGGTCGAAGCGCAGGGCGAGGTCGGAGGTGAGCATGCGCGGCTCGCGGCGGGTGGAGGCGTCGTGGGCCATCGGCACCATGTCGGCGCCGCCGCCGTTCTTCGGTCGCCACTGCTTCGCGCCGGCCGGCGACTCCATGAGCTCCCACTCGTACGCGAACAGGATGTGGAAGAACTCGTTGTCCCAGCGGGTCGGGTGGTAGGTCCAGGTCACCTCGAGGCCCGACGTGATGGTGTCGTCACCCTTGCCGCTGCCGTAGGTGTTGCGCCAGCCGAGGCCCTGCTCCTCCAGCGGGGCCGCCTCGGGCTCCGGGCCCACGTAGTCGGCCTTCGCCGCGCCGTGGGTCTTGCCGAAGGTGTGGCCGCCCGCGATGAGCGCGACGGTCTCCTCGTCGTTCATCGCCATGCGGCGGAACGTCTCTCGGATGTCGTGGGCCGAGGCCAGCGGATCGGGGTTGCCGTTCGGGCCCTCGGGGTTGACGTAGATCAGACCCATCTGGACGGCGGCCAGCGGGCCCTGCAGCTCACGTTCACCCGCGTAGCGCTCATCGCCGAGCCAGGCGTCCTCCGGGCCCCAGATGACCTCCGGCGGCCGGTAGACGTCGTCGCGACCGAAGGCGAAGCCGAAGGTCTCGAAGCCCATCGACTCCAGGGCGGCGTTGCCGGCGAAGACGATCAGGTCGGCCCAGGAGATCTGCTTGCCGTACTTCTTCTTCACCGGCCACAGCAGGCGGCGCGCCTTGTCGAGGTTGGCGTTGTCGGGCCAGCTGTTGAGCGGGGCGAAGCGCTGCGCGCCGTCACCTGCGCCGCCGCGGCCGTCCTCGATGCGGTATGTACCGGCCGAGTGCCAGCTCATGCGGATGAACAGCGGGCCGTAGTGACCGAAGTCGGCCGGCCACCAGTCCTGCGAGGTGGTCATGCACTCGATCACGTCTCGCTTCAGCGCCTCGACGTCGAGCGACTGCACCGCCGCGCGGTAGTCGTAGTCGGGTTCCATCGGCGTCGGCTTGGCGCCGTGCTGGTGGAGCACGTTCAGGTCGAGCTGGTTCGGCCACCAGTCCTGGTTGGTGTGGGGCCGGGTCCTCTTCGGCTCGGGGGCCGGGATCGCCGGGTTCTCGCTCTCGCTGGCAGACACGTCGGTCTCGCTCCTTCGTGGTGGGTCGGCTGTCACGCCGCGGCGCGGCAGTCGGGGCACAGGCCCCAGTAGGTCACCTCGGCCTCGTCGATGACGAAGCCGTGGTCGTCCGAGGCCGTGAGGCACGGGGTGTGCCCCACGGCGCAGTCCACGTCGGCGATCGCGCCGCACGCGCGGCAGACGACGTGGTGGTGGTTGTCGGCCACCCGGCTCTCGTAGCGGGCCACGGAGCCCGACGGCTGGATCCGCCGCACCAAGCCGGCCGCCGTCAGCGCCCGCAGGACGTCGTAGACGGCCTGGTGCGAGACGTCGTCGAGGCGCGAGCGAGCGCCCTCGATGATGGCGTCGGTGTCGGCGTGGGGCCGGGCGTGCACGGCTTCGAGCACCGCGAGGCGCGGGCGCGTGACCCGCAGCTGCGCCGAGCGCAGCATCCCCTCGAAGTCGATGGCCGTCCCCATGGGCTCGAGCCTCGCGTACTTTCTTGAACCAGTCAAGACAACCGCGAGCCCGGGCCCCGCCTCCCGCCGTCACCCGGCGCCCCTGGCGCGCACTTCGGATCCGACGTGCGGGACGGGGGTGAGGTTCGGCAGGCGCAATGCTTGCGCGCCTGCAATCGTAGAGGGCCACCTGCCGACGAAAGGAGCGTGCGTGCCGACCGCGCAGACCTTGATCTCGGACGACTGGCTGCGCTCCGGCGTCGACGCCTTGGTGATCCTCGTCGAGGCGGCGGGGGCGCTGGTGATCGTGGCCGGTGCCTTCCTGGCGTTCGTCCGGTTCGTGGGCGTGCTCCCCCGCCGCGACGCCGACGCGTTCGTGCCGGTGCGGTTGACCCTGGGCCGGTTCCTCGCCCTGGGCCTGGAGTTCCAGCTCGCCTCCGACGTCCTGCGCACCGCGATCGCACCGAGCTTCGAGGAGCTCGGCAAGCTGGCCGCCGTCGCGGCGATCCGGACGGCCCTGAACTTCTTCCTCGCCCGCGAGATCCGTGAGGAGCAGGACGTCATCGCCCGCGATCACGACCCGGCCCAGCCGCGACCGCCCGCGACGGGCCCGCACACCGCAGCCTCGCGGCCATGAACCTCGCCACCTTGTCGAGCGCGGCGGCCCTGGTGCTCGCTGCGGCTGGTGTGCTGCTCGCCGCGCTGACACTCGCGGCCACGCGCCGCCCGCGGCCGGCCCTCGGCGTCCTGCTCGACCTTCTTCTCGGCGCCGGGCTGCTGCGCCTGACCTTCCTCGACACCTGGACGGCGATCGCGGGCGCCGCGGCGCTCGTGGCGATCCGCAAGCTCGTGGTGCTCGCCCTGACGTCGGACTCGCGCCGTCGCGTGCGAGCGGTCGCTGCGCCCGCTGGCGCGACCCTCACGAGCGGCACAGCGCAGCGGAGGTGGCGGATCCGATGACGGCCTGGCCTGCGGCCCTGCAGGTTGTCGGCGGCGCGTGCGTGACGCTGGTGATCGCCGACGTGTTCTTCACGGTGCTCTTCCCGGCGAGCGGGCACGGGCCGATCCGCCGTCCGCTGTCGAAGCTCACGTGGCGCGGCTTCGCGATGCTCGCCCGACCGATGCGCCACCGCACGCGCCGGCGGTTCCTCGCCTACAGCGGGCCGGTGCAGATCGCGGTGACGATCCTCGTGTGGGTGGCGCTGCTGATGGTCGGCTGGGCGCTGGTGTACCAGCCCGCGCTGGGGCACGGGATCAGCGCCGCCCAGGGCCACACCAACACCGACTTCGCGACGGCGCTGTACTACAGCGGCTTCTCGCTGACCACCCTCGGCACCGGTGACGTCATCGCGTCGACCGACCTCTACCGGCTGCTGACCATCGCCGAAGCGGCCCTGGGGTTCAGCGCCTTCACCATGGTGCTGACGTACTTCCTGTCGGTCTACAACGCGCTGGTGTCGCGCAAGAGCTTCTCGGCCACGCTGCACCACCGCACCTTCGACACGGGCGACCCCGTCCAGCTCCTCGTCGGCCTCGCTGACGACGGCGATCTGCCGCAGTCGCGGCCGCAGCTGTCGACGATCGCCGAGTTCCTCACGCACACGGCCGAGACCCACCGCTCGTACCCGGTGCTGCGGTACTTCCACTTCCGCCAGCACCGGTACGCCCTCCCCCGGCTGCTCCTGCTCGCGCTGGACTCCGCGACGCTCGTGCAGACCGCGCTCGCCGGTGACCGCTACCGCGGGCTGATCCGCTCCTCGGCGGTCTACCAGCTCGTCGCCGCCGGCATGCAGACGCTGCAGGAGCTGGTGCCGCGGGCTGAGGCGAAGTCCCCCGACGACGAGCGGATCGCGCACTGGCGCAGCCGGTTCTGCGCCGAGGTGGAGGTGCTCCGGGCCGCTGGACTGGCCGTCGTCGCCGACGTGCAGCAAGGCGCTGACGAGTACGTCGCGCTGCGAGCGCGCTGGGACGCCCCCCTACGCACGCTGAGCGACGAGATGCTCTACGACTGGAAGGACATCGAGGTGGCACGACCGTGAGCAAGCGCGAGACAGGTCAGCCTCTGGCCGCCCGCACACCGCACGGCTTGGTGCTGGTGCGACGGGCCTTCCGCGAGTTCGCCATGGTGCCCAGCCTCGTGGTGCTGGCCTTCCTGGCCCTCGCGGTGCTCTCCGTGGTGGCCGACGAGGGCCACGTGGCCGTGCTGCACGGGCTACGAGACGCCGTGGGTCAGGTCATCGGCAGCAAGTCGGCGTCGACGGCCTTGCAGGCGATCGCGACCGGGCTGATCACCGTCACCTCCATCACGTTCTCGGTGCTGCTGCTCGCGGCCCAGCAGACGGCCTCGAACCTCTCCCCCGTCGTGTTCGACCAGTTCGTACGCCGCCGCATCAACCAGCTGCTGCTCGGGTTCTTCGTCGGGCTGTGCGTGTTCGCGTACCTCGTGATGGCGGCGCAGACCGGCACGCCCCCCGTGGTGGGGGCAGCGATCGCGACGCTGCTCACGGTGGTCGCGATGGTGCTGCTGCTGGTGCTCATCTACGTGACGATCGACCAGATGCGGCCGGCCAACGTGCTGCGCCAGATCCACCGGCAGACCCTCACGGCGCGCAGCCTGCAGGCGCCGCTGCGCCGCTGCACCCTGAGAGCACCGCGTCGCACCGATGGCGTGACGGCGCGGTACCGCTCGGACCAGACCGGGTTCGTCACCGGCATCGACGTGCAGAGCCTCGGCCGCGCGCTGGAGCGGGCACCCCGGGCCGAGATCCGGCTGCAGGTCACCCTCGGCCAGGCCGTCACCTACGGCGACGTCATCGCCACCGTCTACGACGACGAGGAGGGCGTGGCGCGCACGCTCGCCCACGACATCCGCTCCGCCATCCTGCTGGACCAGTGGCGTGACATCTCCCGCGACGCCACCACCGGCGTCGCGGAGATCACCAACATCGCCTGGACGAGCGGGTCGACGTCCAAGCACAGTCCGCAGGTGGCTCGCCAGGGCCTGGACATCCTGAAGGACCTCGTGGCGCGCCGCTTCGACGAGGACGACGACCGCGGCCAGGAGCCGACGGAGCCACTCAGCGTGGTGTACCCGGACACCTACCTCGACCAGCTGCTCGACGCCATCTACGGCCTGCTCGTGGTGGCGCACGAGTCGCACCAGCACCTCACGGCGTCCCGGGTGCTCGACGTCTACCGCGCGCTGCTGCCGGAGGCGCCCGCGGCCGTTCGGCAGCAGATCCTGGCCGACCTCGACCGTGGTCGTTGGCTGCTGGACCAGCTGCCGCCCGCCGGCATGCTGGACGCGGCACGCAGTGCGCTGGAGCGCACCATCACCGAGCTGGACTGAGCCGCAGCGGACGACCGAGCGCGGCGCCCAGTGCCTCGACGGCGCGCTCGAGCGCGGCGGGCTCGGGCGGCATGCACTCGCGGAACCAGTCTGCCGTCAGGCGTTCGCCCTGCACCTTCCAGGTACCGGCCACGACACCACCGTGCACCACGAGGTTCGCCGACTGGCTGACGTCTTGGCGGCGCGCTGGCGGCACCACCCGCACGTCCGACGTCCCGGGCGCCATGACCCAGGGATCGCGAGCCGGAAGCAGCACGACAGCGGACGACGGGCGCGCCGCACGCAGGTCATCGACGTCGTCCGCGAGCACCAGCACGACCTCGCCCTCGATGCTGATGCGCGCCAGCTGGTCGTCGAGGGCGTACAGCCAGCGCGTGACGTCCCGCCGGCGGCCGCCGAGCCCCTTGCCCACCCACTCGTGGACCCGCTCGGCCGTTGAGGGCCCGTGCGTGCGCAGGTACGCCGTGACGACGGCGTGGCCGGCTTCCTCGAGCTCGGGGAGGCCGGCCCAGCCGGGGACGTCCTCGAGCCGAAGCAGGGTCAGCCTTCCCTGCGGGCCGCTGCCCAGACCGACGTCGCCCTGCCAGGTGAGGGGTTTGAGAACGGTCTCGTTGCCCTCGGCGATGGCCTCGCCGACGCGGCGGTAGCGCCGGCTGCGGCGCAGCTTCGCAGCCAGCTCGGCGACGGTGAGCGGCCGCTCGGCCACGGCATCGCGGACGAAGGCGCGAAAGGCCGGCCAGTCCGACGCCTCGAGCTGGTAGAAGCTGCGCCAGCTGGGCAGCTCCCACATGCGACCGGACGCACGCACCGCGAGGTAGGCGCCGGCGTCCTGCGGCGTCATGAGGTGGGTGCCGCCGCGGAAGGTGAACGCCTTGACCACCTCGCGCGCCTCGAGCGCGCGCGTGGCGTCCCCCACCCGACCGCCGCGGCGCGCGGCGACCGCGAGCTCGGCCGTGCTGTCGGGCCACGCGGGCACGGCGCCGAGCTGCCGCACGACGTCGACCACCGCGCCGCGGCCAGGTGGGTCGAGCTGGTGGCGTCGCAACCGCCAGGCCAGCGCCGACCGCCAGGTCACTGCCACGCGGCCACGCTAGCCCTCGGGCCGCTCCCACGGCGACGACGACGTCCGGACGGCGCCCCCCTGCACGCGCTGCACGTCGGGGGTCGTGCGGCTGAGCGCCGCGAGATCGCGGTGGGCGGTCATCGGCGAGACACCGAACATCTCGACGACCTCGGCCACCGTCACGCCGCCCGTGCTGCGTACGTGCCGGCGCAGCCGCGTGAGGCGCAGCTGGGGCAGAGGCACGGTCATGAGCTCAGCTCCCTCACCCCTTCAGCCCGGAGCGGGAGACGCCTTCGATGATGAAGCGCTGGGCGAAGACGTACAGCAGCAGCACCGGCACGCTGGCCACGACGGCCCCGGCCATCAGGAGGTCGTAACGGACGTTGTTCGCGGACTGCAGCGTTGCCAGGCCAGCGGGCAGCGTCTGCGACTCAGGGCTGAACAGCACGTACACGGGCCAGAGGAAGTCGTTCCAGTTGGTGAGGAACGACAGGACGGCCAGCGTGACCAGCGCAGGCTTCGACAGCGGCAGCACCACCCGCAGGAACACCTGCAGCAGGTTCGCCCCGTCGAGGCGAGCGGCCTCCTCGAGCTCGCGCGGCAGCGACAGGAAGAACTGCCGGAGGAAGAAGACGCCGAACGCGCCGGCCGCCGTGGGGACGATCACCGCCAGCAGGGTGTCGAGCCAGCGCAGGTCGCCGACGATGAGGTAGTTCGGGATGACGAGGATCACGGGCGGCACGAAGAGGGTCACCACGATGAGCGCGAAGACGACCCGCTTTCCCCTGAAATCCATGCGCGCCAACGGGTATGCCGCCAGGGCAGCGGTCAGCACCACCAGCAGGGCGTTGGCCGACGCGGCCACCATGCTGTTGAGGAACCAGTGCAGCACGGGGGTTCCCGAGGCGTTGAGCACCGAGTCGTAGGCCTGCGTCGTCGGGTGCCGCGGGATCCACGTCGGCGGGACGGCGGCCGACTCCTGGCGCGTCTTGAACGACGTCACGAGCATGAACAGCAACGGGCTGACGAACAGCAGCCCGAGCACCGTCAGGGGCACGTAGCGGCCGGCGGCCTGCCGCCGTCGGACGGTCGCGGTCATGGCCATGGCTCAGGCCCTCCTCTCGCGGAACAGCCAGAACACCCCGACGCTCAGGAGCATCAGCATCACCGTCAGCACGTACGACATCGCCGCGGCGTCCCCCATGTGGTAGTTCCGCAGCCCCGTGTCGGTGATGTAGTAGATGACCGTGCGGGTCTCGACGCCCGGAGCCCCGCGCGTCATGAGGTAGGCCTGCCCGAACATGTTGGCCGACGCGATGATCGTGATCATCGTGACGAACGACAGCACCGGACGCAGGCCAGGGAACGTCACGTTCCAGAAGCTCTGCCACCGGTTGGCGCCGTCGACCCGCGCCGCCTCGTAGAGCTCGGGCGAGATGTCCTGCAGCCCGGCCAGGTAGATGACGGCGTTGAAGCCGAGCGTCCACCACACGGTGACGCCGACGAGCGCCACCCAGGCTGCAGGCGTCGACGTCAGCCAGGCGATGTTGTCCGGCAGGCCGACGGCCCCGAGGTACTGGTTGACGACGCCGATGTTGGAGTCGAGCAGGAACCGCCAGATCACGGCGACGACGGCGACGCCGAGGACGTACGGCGCGAAGTAGATCGCGCGGAACAGGTTGCGGCCCGGGAACTTCTTGTTCATCACCAGTGCCACGACCAACGGGATGACCAGGAGCAACGGCACGCTGAGCACCGTGAAGATGCCGGTGGCCCGCATCGCCGACCAGAAGTCGGAGAAGGTGGTGGAGCTCGGGTCGACGAGCTTGACGTAGTTGTCGAGCCCCACCCACGGCTTGCCCGGCAGCGTGTAGTCGTAGTCGTGCAGGCTGATCCAGACGCCGTAGACGATCGGGGCGATGACGAACACCCCGAACAGCACCAGGTAGGGCGTCATGAACAGCCACGCGGCACCGGTCTGGTTCGTGGTGCTGCGTCGTCGGCGGCTGCGGGCGGTGTCCCCCGGCACCACGCCGCTCGCCGCGCCCGGAGCCAGGGCGGCTCCAGGCGTCGGGCGGTCGGTCTGCGGGGCCGTCATGGTCAGGCCTCGAACTTCTTCTTGTTCGCCTCCATCAGCTGGGTCGCCTTGTCGGCGGCCGACTTCAGCGCGTCGGCGGGCTGCTTCTTGCCGAGCACCGCGTCGGCCACCGCGATCTCGAGCGTCTGGGCCTGCACGTCACCGAGCCCGGGCACCGGAGGCAGGAACCGCAGGTTCTGCACCTGCGCCGCGATCGGTCCTTGCACGGTGTCCTGCACCTTCGCGCTCTCGCGCACCGACTTGCGCGCCGGGATCATGCCGGCCCCTGCCCACTCAGCCGAGTGCTTGCTCATCCAGTCGATGAACGTCTTCGCGGCGTTGAGCTTGTTCTCCTCGCTGGTGGCCTGCCGCGTGATGTAGAAGTTGTGGGAGTTCGCCCAGGCGAGCGGCTGGCCGCCGATGTTCGGCAGGGGCGCCAGCGCGAACGGCAGCCCCGACGCCTTGAGGTCGTTGATCTGCCAGATGCCGTCCCACGTCGTGGCGAGCTTCTTGTTCTTGAAGCCGACGTACTGCGAGTCCTGGGCGACGTTGGTCGGGCTGTAGCCCTTCTGGACGATGTCGACCATCCACGTGAGTGCCTTGACGCCTGCGTCGGAGTCGAACGTGGCCTTGGCACCGTCCGGCGCGTAGGGCTCCCCACCGAACTGCCACAGCAGCGACAGGAACATCAGGTGCGCCGGCCAACGGCTCGGCATCCAGAACGGGTACGTGATGCCGGCCGACTTCAGCTTGGCCAGGGCGTCCTGCATGGAGGCGTCGTCCGTGGGCGCCTCGCTGATGCCCGCCTGCTTGAACATGTCGGTGTTGTAGTACTGCGCGAGCGAGTGGACGTCGAGCGGGATCCCGTACCGCTTGCCCTTGTAGATACCGGCGTCCCAGACCTCCTTCGGGAAGTCGTCCGCGGTCAGGCCCAACGACGTGGCGAGGTCGTCGATGGGCACGATGACGTTGCGGGCGGCGTTGGTGGCCAGCTGGTCGAGGTGCATGGCACCGACGTCCGGGCCCTTGCCGGCCTGCACCGCAGCGGGGACGCGCTGGTAGTACTGCGCCCACTCGACGGTGTTGGACGTGATGGTGATCTTCGGGTGGTCCTTCATGAACTGCTCGACCATCTTCTTCATGAACGGGCCGTCACCACCGGTGAAGCCGTTCCAGTACGACAGCGTGATCGCCGGACCGTCGTAGGTGCCCTTGAAGGTGCTGCCGGCCGCCTTGCCACCGGCGGTGTCACTGGCCGACTTGCCTCCCCCGCAGGCGCTCAGCAGCGCGCCGGTCGCGACGGCTCCGCCTAGCGTGATGAAGCGACGACGGCTGAAGCCGTCGGGGGTGATGAGCTCGGACATGGTGGGTGCCTCTCTCGGGGTGAGGGTTGCCGCTCAGGGGTGCAGACGGGTCGGGGGTGCAGACGGGTCAGCGGTACAGACGGAAGTAGTCGAAGTCGTTCGTGGCGCCGGTGCCGCCCTGCGAGACCAGGCCGACGCGCAGCTGGGATCCGGCCGGCAGCGCCCAGACGCCGCCGCGCACCCATGGGTCACCCGGGCGCCGGCTCCACGCGCGCAGCAGGTGCTCTCCCGTGGCGGGGTCGACGTGGTGGGTGATCCGCAGAAGCGTCGTGGTGTCGGGCGGCCCGACGATCGTGCCGCCGTACGAGAGGCGACCTGCGTACGGCATCTCCTTGCCGAACTCGGTCTGCCGGGTGTTCCAGATCGCGACGTGCGACAGCCGGACGAACAGGTCGTCGTCGACGTACACGACCAGCCCGCCCTGCTCGAAGTTGCGGACGTCGTCGGTGCCGAGGTCGTTGGTCACCTGGGTCTGGATGGTCCAGTCGCCGGCGCCGGGATCGCGCAGCAGCACGCCGGCGTCGTTGCTCGTGCCGGTCAGGTCCGCCGCCTCGGTAGGCCAGCGCAGCATCCCGTCGACCACCGTGGCGGCCGGGTCCTCGCGCACCCACGACCAGCCCGGCGCGAGAGCACCGCCGGTGAACTCGTCGCTCGCCGAGGGGTCGAGCCGGCTCGGGACGTCGTCGCGCACCGGGCGGGTCACCGGGCGCGACGCGCGGTTCACGCTGAGGTTGTCGACGACGGCACCCGCGGCGTCGGCGACCACGGCAGCGCGCGGGCCGGGGTCGGCCCGCAGCACCAGCGTCAGGTCGGCCAGGGGGTCACCCAGCCGGGCTGAGCTGAGCTGCGCGTGGGCCGTGCGGCGCCGGACGTCGAGGGCCAGCGAGTGCCACCTCGCGAGGTCGGCCCCGGCGGGCAGGACGGCGGTCTGCGAGCGCACGACCCGGCCGGCCCGGCGCTCTTGCAGCACGAGCCGGTGCGTCTTCGGCTGCACGGTGGCGACGACGCCGTCGCGGGCTCGCGGGTCACCGACCGCCAGGCCGACGGCCGCGCCGCCACTGCGGACGTCGGCCTCGACCCGCACGTCACCGCCCACCGAGCGCCGGCTCACCAGAGCGGCCGGCCCCTGCGAGTGAGCAGCGCGGCCGGACTGCGCGTCGGCGACGGAAGTCCAGCTACCCACGGCGGCCCACCCGGACGGCGGCACCGTGCCGTCGTCGAGGCTACGCACCCCGCCGGTGGCCGGCGGGGGCTGCGGGGTCGCGCTCGGGCCGGCACCGGCGCGCGTGGTCGGCCAGCCGCCGATCCAGTCGAGCCGGTCGAGCAGCATGGGCCGCCGGTTGATGCCGTCCGTGCCGTCGAGGTAGGGCGTGCCGCGGTCGATCGCGTGGTAGGCGATCCAGTCCTGGCCGGCGAGGTCGGTGACCACCGCGTTGTGACCGGCCCCGACCCAGCGGTTGCCGTTCTGCACCAACGCCGGCGTGCCACCTGCCCGGGACGCCGTCAGCGGGACGCCGTCGCGGTCGACGTACGGGCCGCGCAGGTCTCGAGACCGGCCGACCTGCACGCTGTACCCGGTGGTTGGGCCAGCGCAGCAGTTCGCGGTGGAGGCGAACAGGTACCAGTAACCGTTCTTGCGGACGACGTACGCGCCCTCGAACTTGTTGTCGATGGCGACGCGCGTGGCGTCCCCGACCACGCGGGTGCCGTCGTCCGTGAGGCGCTGGACGAAGATGCCGCCGTAGTAGGAGCCGTAGAACAGCCACTGGCTGCCGTCGGTGTCGGTGACGGCTGACGGGTCGAAGGTCCACAGGAAGTTGCCTGGCTCCCCTGCGCCGCCGCGCCGCGGGCCGACGACCGGTGCGCCGCTGTCGGTCCACGGGCCGGCGGGCGTCGGCGCCGTGGCCAGGCCGACGGCGTTGTCGTTCGGCTCGTCGGTCGCCGTGGTCTCGGTGACGACGTAGTACATGCGGTACTGGCCGTCGACGTAACGGATGTCGGGCGCCCACAGCGCTGCACCGCGGGAGGTGTCGGCCCAACCGGGCACCGTCGCGTCGCTGAACGCGTCGCCCACGTACGTCCAGGTCACGAGGTCGGACGAGCGGGCGATGGGGATGCGGTGCGGCGTCTTCTCGCCTCCGCGCAGCGGGTCAGACGTCCCGTACGCGTACCAGTACCCGTCCTTGCCGCGGATGACTGAGGGGTCGGCGAACGTGTCGGCGAACGCCGCGCTCACCGGGTTGACGTAGCGATCGCCGCTGCGCGTTGGCGTCGACGCTGACGCCGGCGCGACGGTGGTTACCGCCAGCGCCGCGGCGCTCAGGACGGTCAGGACTGCGGGCAGGCCTTGTCGCACGGTGGACCTCGCTCAGCTCTGGGAGGACGCGAAGGTGGGGGTCGAGGTCTGGCTGGAGCTCGGCTGCAGGCGCAGCGCCGTCCAGGAGACCGGAGGCAGCACGGCCGCGAGCCGGCCGTCCTGCGTGCTGGCGTCACGGCCCTCGCGGGCGGTGACGCGATCGGGGTGCGCAGCGCTGTTCGTCGCCCGGACGTCGTCGTCAGCCAGGACGAGGTGCTCGACGAGCCGCAGCGCGCCGTGCGCGGCCTCGATACCGCGCAGGTCGACGTCGAGGGCGAGTGAGGAGCTGGTGCTGCGGTTGACCGCCAGCACCACGACCTCTCCGGTGGCCTCGTCGTAGGTGGCGACGGCGTCGAGTGCCGGCACCGGCCCGAACGCGGCCGTGTCGACCTGCGGGCCACGAGGTTCGACCCGCAGCACGGTGCCGCGGGCCAGCCGCGCGGTGTGCGCGAAGGGGTGGAAGATCGTCTGCCGCCAGGCCGTACCACCCGCCTCGGTGCGGATCGGTGCGATGACGTTCACCAGCTGGGCCTGGCAGGCGACACCGACGCGGTCGGCGTGGCGCAGCAGGGTGATGAGCAGGCTGCCCACGACCACGGCGTCCGCGGCGTTGAACTCGTCTTCGATGAGGTCTCGCGCGAACGTCCAGTCGAGGTTCTGCTGGCCCACGAACTTGGCCTGGTACCAGACGTTCCACTCGTCGAACGAGAGCTTGAGCCGCTTCGGACTGCGCAGCCGCGCGCCGACGCTGTCGGCCGTCGCCACCACGGCCGCGATGAACGCGTCCATGTCGACGGACGTCGCGAGGAACGACGCGAGGTCACCCTCACGCTCCTCGTAGTAGTCGTGCAGGCTGATGTAGTCGACGTGCTCGTACGTCTGCTCGAGCACCTCGCGCTCCCAGGCGCCGAAGGTAGGCATCTTCGAGTTGGAGCTGCCCACCGCCACGAGCTCGATGCGTGGGTCGACCATGCGCATGGCCTTCGCCGTCTCAGCGGCCAGGCGTCCGTACTCGTACGGCGTCTTGCGGCCCATCTGCCACGGGCCGTCGAGCTCGTTGCCGAGACACCACAACCGGATGTCGTGCGGGTCCTTGGCGCCGTGCGAACGCCGCAGGTCGGAGAAGTAGGTGCCTTCGGGGTGATTCGCGTACTCGATGAGGTCGACGGCCTCCTGGACCCCGCGCGTGCCGAGGTTCACCGCCATCATCGGCTCCACGTTCGTGCGGCGGGCCCACGTCATGAAGTCGTTGAGCCCCACGTCGTTCGGTTCGATCCCTCGCCAGGCGAGGTCGAGCCGCGTAGGGCGCTCCGCCCGCGGGCCGACGCCGTCCTCCCAGCGGTAGCTCGAGACGAAGTTGCCGCCGGGGTAGCGCACCACCGACACGCCCAGCTCGCGCGTGAGGTCGGCGACGTCCTGGCGGAAGCCCTCGGCGTCCGCCGTCGGGTGATCGGGCTCGTAGATGCCGGTGTAGACGCAGCGGCCCATGTGCTCGACGAAGGAGCCGAACAGCCGGCGGTCGACCGGGGCCACCACGAAGGCCGGGTCGAGCGCGAACCGCGCCGTGCCGAGCACGGCTCCTGAAGACCCCACGTCCGCTCCACTTCGTCGGGGATGTCGGATGTCGCCCATTCCTACCGGTCGTTTCCAACGTTGTAAAGACCTGAGGGCTAGGCTGGTGCGGTGCCGAGGTCCAGACGCGGGGTGGTGAGCCTGCGTCACGTCGCCGAGCGAGCAGGCGTCTCGATCAAGACGGTGTCGAACGTCGTCAACGGCTTCCAGCACGTCGCGCCGGCGACGCGCGAGCGCGTGCAGGCCGCCCTGGACGAGCTCAACTACCGCCCCAACCTGGCCGCCCGCCAGCTGCGCAGCTCGCGCACCGGCCTCATCGCCCTGGCGGTGCCGGAGATCGACAGTCCCTACTTCGCCGAGCTCGCGCGCCACGTCGTGCGGGCGGCCGAGGCGCGCGGGTGGACCGTGCTGGTCGACCAGACCGATGGCCTCGCCGACCGCGAGCGCCTCGTGATGGACGGCATCCGCAGCCACCTCATCGACGGGCTCATCTTCAGCCCCCTGGCCTCGGGGCGCGAGGAGCTGCTCACCCGCCGCGACAGCACCGCGATGGTGCTGCTCGGCGAGCGGGTCTTCGACGGACCGGTCGACCACGTGGCCATCGACAACGTGGCCGCGGCCCGCACCGCCGTCGAGCACCTGCTCGGGCTGGGACGACGCCGGGTGGCCGCCATCGGCGAGCAGCGCCGCGAGTCCGCCGGCACCGCTCGGCTGCGTGCCCGTGGCTACGCAGAAGCGTTGCGGGCCAACGACATCGAGCCCAACCGGGCGCTGGTGCGGTTTACCGACTCCTACCACCGCGCCGACGGCGCGGTGGCCATGGCCGACCTGCTGGACTCCGGGATCACTCCGGACGCAGTCTTCTGCTTCAACGACCTGATGGCGTTGGGCGCGTTGCGCGCCCTCGCCGAGCGCGGCGTGCGCGTGCCCGACGACGTGGCGGTGGTGGGGTTCGACGACATCGAGGACGGCCGCTTCAGCACACCGAGCCTCACCACCATCCGCCCGGACAAGCAGGCCATCGCCAGCCGCGCGGTCGATCTGCTCGCCGGCCGCCTCGACGGCTCCGACGCCGAGGGCCCGCACGAGGTGGAGGCGCCGTTCGAGCTGGTGGTGCGGGAGAGCACGGTCGGCGGCAGGTGACCGCTCACGCGCCGAGCAGCACGACTCCCCCGTAGGCGACGCCGGCCACAAGCACCCAGCTGATGAGGGCGAGCAGCAGGCTGCGTCCCGCCGTCCGGCGCAGGGTCGCGAGGTGGATGCCGGTCCCCAGACCCACCAGGGCGGCGGTGAGCAGCAGGTGCTGCGTCGTCTCGGCGACCGACAGCGCAGCGGGCGGCAGCATCCCGCTGCTGCGCAGGGCGATCGCGGCGAGGAAACCGACCACGAACAGCGGCACCAGGGGCGGGCGCCGGGTGGCCACGGCGTCGGCCGTGCGCCGGCTGCGCAGCACGCCCACCCCGAGCACCAGCGGTGCGAGCAGGACGACGCGGCTCAGCTTCACCACCACGGCGGCGGTGAGCGCACCCGGCACCTGGCTCGCGGTCGCGACGGTCTGGCCGACGTCGTGCACGCTGGCGCCCGTCCAGGTGCCGAAGGCCGCGACGTCCAGGCCGAGCGGCCCGCGCAAGGCTGGGAGCAGGAAGATCGCGATGCTGCCGCACAACGTCACCAGAGCGACCGCCACGGCGGCGTCGTCGTCGTCGCCGTCGGCCACCTCCTTCATGGCGGCGACGGCCGAGGCCCCGCAGATGGCGAAGCCGGTCGCGACGAGCAGGGCTCGCGGGCCCGGGACGCCGATCCAGCGCCCCACGAGCCGCGTCCCGGTGAAGGTGACGGCGACCGTGACCACGACGACCGCGAGCCCGACCCCGCCGAGCCTCGCCAGCTGGCCGAGGGCGAGCTGCAGGCCCAGCAGCACCACGGCCACGCGCAGCAGGCGGTGCGCGGCGAACCGTGTCCCGTCGTGGAACGGCGCCCAGTGCAGGCCCAGGTTCGCCACCAGCGCACCGAGCACCACGGCGGCCGTGGCCGAGTTGATGCCCGGCAGCGCCCACGTCACCGCGTACGCGACGAGCGTCAGCACCGCGACGAGCCCCAGCCCGGGAACGACGGCCAGCAGCCGACGAAGGGCTGATGACTGGTCCGGCACGGCACCTAGCCTGGGGGATCGCACCTCGGGTCGGCACAGCGGGGTGCGACCGCTCGGGTACGGTGGCGGCCGACGGCGCAGGGAGGGAAGGAGCAGCGCGTGAGCCACCCACCGCGTCGCGACGGCCCGGTGCTGCTCACCATCGGCGCGGGCGGCGCGCTCGGCTCGGCGGCCCGCTGGGCCCTGGCGCACGTCGCCCCGTCGGCGCCTGGCCACGTCCCGTGGGCGACCTTCGGGGTGAACGTCAGCGGGTGCCTGGCCCTCGGCGTCCTCATGGTGCTGGTGGTCGACGTGTGGCCGCCGCGGCGCTTCGTGCGCCCCTTCCTCGGCGTGGGAGTGCTCGGCGGGTACACGACCTTCTCGACCTACGCGCTCGAGACGCGGTCGCTGCTCGTCGACGGGCGGCCGGGCCTGGCCGCCGCGTACCTTCTGGGCTCACTGCTCGCCGGGCTGCTCGCGGTGTGGGTGGCGCTGACCCTCACCCGAGCCCTGGTCGTCCGGACCCGCCGCGCCCACCGGCGCCACCGAGGGGACGGCGCATGACGCTGCTGCTCGTGCTGGTCGGCGGCTTCGTCGGAGCACCGCTGCGCTACGTGATCGACCAGCACGTGCGGTCGCGGCAGGGGTCGGCCATGCCGTGGGGCACGCTCACCGTCAACGTGCTGGGCTCGCTCGTGCTGGGCGCGGTGGTGGGCGCGAGCACCGCGGCCGGGTGGCCGTCGTGGGTGGCGACCCTCGTCGGCACCGGGTTCTGCGGCGCGCTGACGACGTTCTCGACGTTCGGCTTCGAGACCGTGCGACTGGTCGAGGACGGCGCCGTGGGCAGCGCGCTGGTCAACGTCGTCGCCAGCCTGGCTGCGGGCCTTCTGGCCGCCTTCGGGGGCTGGGCGGCCGCGGCCGCGCTCGTCACGGCCGTCAGCTGAGCGCCGCCACGCGCGGCACGACCAGCACGGGTCGCGTGGCCGCGTGGCCGAGCAGCCGCTTGCTCACCGACGGGCTGACCAGGTGGCTGATGGCCGCACCCGGCCCCTCGCGCCGGCTCCCGACGACGACCATGAGCGCGTCGACCTCGTCGGCGACGCTGGCCAGCACCTCAGCCGGCTCGCCGTGCGCCTGCCGGTAGGTCCACGCCCCGGTGAAGTCCTTGAGCGCCTCGGCCGCCAACGCCCGCTCACCGGCGACGGCGGCCTGCGCGTCGTCCTCCCACGTGGCCGAGTCCGGGTCGACCGGGTAGTCCGACAGGTCGATGGCGTGCACGACGTGCACGTCGGCAGCGAGCCGCTGCGCCAGGTCGACCGCGAACCCCAGCGCGGCCCGGCTCGTGGGGTTGCGGTCGAAGCCGACGACCAGCGCGCAGCGGCTCCTCACGCTGCGACTGTAGCGCCGCAGCGTGAGGAGCCGGGGGCCGATCAGCGGGCCCGTCAGCCGGCGAGCACCGTGCGCTCGAGCCGCTCGTAGCTGGTCTCCATACCACCCACCATGCCGGTGCCCAGGACGATGTCGCGGGTCTGGGCGTCGGGGTAGGTGATCACGAGCGAGAGCAGCGTGCCGCCGTCCGTGGGTGTGAGGGTGAGCTCGTTGGTGGTGGCCGGTGCGTCGTCCGGGATGCCGTCGCCGTACATCCGCTCGGAGGTGACGGCGCGGTGCGGCGCGGCGATCTCGAGCACCTCCCCGGTGGACCCGAAGGTCGCTCCCCCGTCGTCCTGGCGCCACTCGTAACGGTAGGTCTGGCCGACCTCGGTGCCGGTCTCGCACGTCGGCATGGACCAGCCGTCCGGCCCGAGCAGCCACTGCTGCAGCAGCTTCGGGTCGTGGTGGGCGTCCCACACCTGCTGCACCGAGCCGCGGATGACCCGGGCGACGCGTACCTGGGTGTCGCTGAGCACCTGGGCCGCGGCCGGCAGGTCGGCGGCGAACGTGTGCAGGTCGGCGAGCACGTCGTCGATCTGGCCCATGGCCTGGCGCATGCCCTCCTCCATGCCCATGCCGACCAGCTGCTCGAGCTCGGCCATGCTGGCGAAGTACGTGGTGGTGGTGAGCCGCGAACCGCCTGGGGTGGCTTCGAACGCGAAGGTCATGCGCATCGAGGGCAGGTCGTTGTTGGGCGTGCCGTCGGCGTGGGCGAAGCCGTCGCGCACCTCGAAGGAGAACGGCGCCTTGACGTCGAGGAACTCCCAGTAGCCGCGCGAGACGTCTCCCTCCGGGCCGGTCATCGCGTACGCCGAGCGGCCGCCGACGTACATGTCGTGCCGGGTGAACGTCGCCGGGTACGTCGGCGGCCCCCAGAACCTCTCGAGCTGGCGCGGGTCGGCGTAGGCGTCCCAGAGGCGTTCCAGGGGGGCGGCGAAGTCCGCGACGACGGTCATCGTCAGGGCTTCGGGGTCTTGGTGGACGGACGTGACGGGCATGGCGGTGGTCCTCTCGTGGTGAACGTCGTGGCTCAGTGGTCGTCGTCGGCGAGCAGCGCGTCGAGGCGCGAGATGCGCTCTCTCCAGAGCTGCTCGTAGGAGTCCAGGAGCGCCTGGGCGCGCTGGATGGCGGTCGGGTTGCCGCGCACCAGGCGCTCACGACCCTGCGGTTCCTTGGTCACCAGGCCCGCCCTCTCCAGCACCGCCACGTGCTTCTGCACGGCCGCGAACGACATGTCGTAGTCCTGCGCGAGCGCCGAGACCGTCGCCTCGCTCATGAGAGTGCGGCGGACGATGTCGCGCCGGGTGGCGTCAGCGAGGGCCCGGAAGATCCGGTCGACCTCGGCGTCGGTGAGCTCGCGCTGATCTACAACCATGTGGTTGTACGTTAGTGACCGAACCTCAGCGCGTCAAGACCCCGAGCTGCCCCGAGGACTACTGCACCAGACCGGCGTCGCGCGCAGCGATGGCGAGCGCCGTCCGGTCAGGCGCGCCCAGCTTGCCCATAGCGGACGACACGAGGTTCCGCACTGTCTTGGGACTCAGGTAGAGCTGGTCGGAGATGGCGGGGTTGGCGAGCCCCTTCCCGACGAGTGCAACGACCTCGCGCTCACGCTCGCTCAGCTGCGGCAACGGCGCGGGCCGCACCTCGTCGCAGGCGAGGAACGTGGAGCGAACCCGGCCGGCCACGGCCGCGCTCGTGACGAAGCCGCCGGACGCCACGGTCCGCAGGGCCGCCACGACCTCCTGCTGCCCCACGCCCTTCACGAGGTACCCGGCTGCGCCGGCACGCAGGGCAGCGGCCAGCGTCGCGTCGTCCTCGAGCATCGTGAGCATGAGGACGGCGCAGCCCGGGGCGGCCGCGCGGATGCGTGGGATCGCCACGATGCCGCCGTCGCTCGGCATGTCGATGTCGAGGACGACGACGTCCGGAAGGCACGTGGCGGCGAGTCCGACAGCGTCGTCCGTCGTGGCGGCCTCCCCCACGACGTCGATCCCACCCACCGAGCCCAGCAGCAGCCGCAACCCCTCCCGGAAGATGGGGTGGTCGTCGGCCACCATGACGCGCAGCCCGTGGTGACTCGGCTCGCTCACGCGCACTCCCTCACCGGTAGTCGCGCCAGCACCCTCGTGCCGCCCAGCGGTGAGACCCCGAGTCGGCAGACGCCGCCGAGCTCGCTCGCGCGGACGGCCATGGACTCCAGACCGACACCGCGACCGCCGTAGTCGACCCCGGGCGGCCCGCTGCCGTCGTCGTCGACGATCACCGTGAGCACCTGCCCGTCCAACGCCAACCGCACCTCACACCGATGGGCGTTCGCGTGTCGGCGCACGTTGGTGACGGCCTCGAGCACGATCCGCATCGCCGCCACCTCGACGGCCGGCGGAAGGTCAGGGAGGGGGTCGTTCATCACGTGCACGACAGGGTGCCCGTCGACCACGTGCACCTCTCGCCGGATCGCCTCGACCAACCCGTGCGACTCCAACGTCGACGGCCGCAGCCCGTCGACGACGCGCCTGACCTCCGCCGTCGCCTGGCCGGCGAGCTCGCTCAGGCGCGTCAGCACCGTCTCGGCGGCCGGCGGGTCGCTGCGCACGAGGTTGTGCGCAGCGTGCGCGGCGAGCGTGATGCCACCCAGCGTGGGGCCGAGGCCGTCGTGCAGGTCGCGGTGCAGTCGCGAGCGCTCGGACTCGCGGGCGGCCACCACGCGCTCACGCGAGCGCTGCAGCTCGGCGGCGACCAGCCATCCGTCCAGCACCGGACCGAGCGCCATGGCGACATGGCCCAGTGCCCGCAGCTCGCGGGGTTCGGCGGGTTGGTCGCGTCCCGTGCACAGGGCACCGACCACGCGTCCCCCGTACTCCACGGGGGTGGTGACCGAGTGGCCGGCGACCTCGGTGCCAGCTCGGGCCACCACGGTGGGCGGCCCGTCATCAGGCATGGCGAGCAGCTCGACGCACGGCGCACGGAACGCCGCCGCGACGGTGTCGACGACGGTCTGCGGCGCGTGCCGCAGCGACGGGCTCGAGCCCAGCTGCTGGGCCAGGTCCGCCAGCAGTCGTTGCGGCTCAGCCGATGCGCCCAACAACCACCGTCGGACGACGCGCTGGATCCGCGCCCGCACGGGGTCAGCGACGAGGGCGACGGCGACTGCCGCCACGAGAGCCGGCACCTGGACGGCACCACCAGCCACCTGGTGCGAGGCTGCGACGACGACGGCGAGGTACAGCGCCACCAGCACGGCCACGAGCAGGACGTACGCGAGCGTGCGCGTCACGAGCAGGTCGATGTCGTACAAGCCGTGACGGAGCACCGCGACACCAACCGAGACCGGCACGAGCAGCGGGAGGAAGGCCAGCGCCGCAGTGGCCAGGGGCCGCGGTAGGGCCGTCTGCAGCGGCTCGAACGCGACGATGACGACGACCGCACCGGCGAGCCACGCCACCTGCCCTCGGGTGCGGGCGTCACCGCGACGGGAGCGTGCGACGAGGCTCACCACCCCGCAGACCACGCACGCCGCGACCACCCCCACGAGGCCAACCGTCAGCGACGTCGGTACGCCGCTGCTCGGCAGCGCCTGAGCGGCCACGACAACCGTTCCCAGCACGGTGACGGCGACCCCAGCGAACAGGGCCGGCCGAAGCCGCGGCAGCGCCGCGCCGCCGGGGTAGACCAGCGGCAGCACGGTGAGGACGCACAGCAGCCCTGGCGCCCAGAGCCAGCCGTCGAGCCAGCTGACGACGGGCAGGTCCGCGCGGTCGACCGCCGCCCGGTAGAGCAGCGAGGACGTCAGCAACGTCGCCGCCTGGGTCAGCCCCGGCACCTGGAGCACCGCGCCGACGACCGTGACCGGCGGCCGCGTCCGGTCGGCGATCACCGCCCCGACGTAGCCGAAGGTGAGCGCCCCGAACAGCTGGGCCAGCCAGGCGGTGGTGTGGCCGGGAGCCGGTCGGGCGCTCTCCCACGGTGCCACGGCGACCGCGACGACGACGAGCGCCACCGTGAGCAGCGCAGTGCCGTGCACCCACGTCCGACGACGGCTGCGGCTCAGGTCGCGCATGCGCCCCATCATCGGGGCTGTGGTGTCCTGGCGTCCGGAGTTCGGTGTCCCGAGGTGTTCGGGACACCCACCTCGTGACGGCGTGACGCCCGGCCCGGTTCGGTGTCCGTCATCACCACCGACCGTCATCGTCACGACCGAAGGAGCAGCCATGACCGCCAGCCCCGCACGCACCCCGATCCTCGTGGGCGTCGCCGCCACCGTCGTCCTGCTGATCACCGCCGCGCTGCTCACTCCCGACCAGAGCCCGATCCTGCCCATCGAGATCTCGCTCGTGCTGGTCGCCCTCACGGCGTGGTTCGCCGTGCGCGGCTCGCGTCTCTCGCTCGGCGCCGTCACGGTGTTCGCCGCTCTGCTGGTGCTTCTGAGCCTGCACATCATCACCGGGGACGCCGGCTCGTCGGGTGCCCGAGAGATCGTGCCGGACGTGCTGATCCTCGCCTCGACGGTGTTCGTCGCGATCCGCGGCGCCCTCGGCCTGGCTCGACAGCGCGTCCGCGCCTGACCGCCACGCCGAGGTCGGACACCCCCGACCTCGGCGTGGTCCTGCACCAGCGATGAGTTCGCGTGGCAGGGACGGTCATACTCTCGTTCCCACACGACAGGAGATGCCCGTGCCCCAGCTGCTCAAGGTCCAGAACTTCACCGTGTCGATGGACGGCGTCGGCGCCGGTGAGGACCAGACGCTCGAGCGACCGTTCGGTCACGTGGATCCCGGGCAGCTGATGTCCTGGGCGTTCCCGACCGCGAGCTGGCCGGGTCGACGAGATTCCGGCGGAACGCGCGGCCTGGACGACTGCATGGTGCGCGCCTTCCACCACAACATCGGTGCGGAGATCATGGGCCGCAACAAGTTCGGCCCCGTGCGCGGCCCGTGGGAGGACGACGACTGGCGCGGCTGGTGGGGTGACGAACCCCCGTTTCACACGCCGGTCTTCGTCCTCACGCACTACCCCCGGCCGTCGTTCTCGTTGTCGGACACGACGTTCCACTTCGTCGACGGCGAACCGGCCGACGTCCTCGCCCGGGCCCGCGAGGCGGCCGACGGAAAGGACGTTCGGCTCGGCGGCGGGGTGAGCACGATCCGCCAGTTCCTCGACGCCGACCTGGTCGACACGCTGCACGTCGCCGTGTCACCGGTGACGTACGGCTCGGGCCTGCGGCTGTGGGACTCCCCCGACGAACTCCTCGACCGATTCCACCGCGACGTCGTCCCCAGCCCGAGCGGCGTGACCCACCATCTGTACTGGCGACGCTGACGCCGGGTCGCGCCTCATCGGCGGGGCAGGCGCCGCCCGTCCGGGAGCGCTCGACCGCTGAGGAGGGCCACGAGCTCGCCGCTCTCGGCGCTGACGGTGTCACCGTCACCCCAGGCCCAGTCGGTGTCGGTTGCTGCCAGCCGGACGCCGCTCAGGTCGACGCCGAACCACGCGCCGTGCGAGGCCGTGAGCTGGTCGAGGACGTCGCGCACGGCCTCAGCCGGTGCGACCGGTCGCTCCCCGAGGGGGATCGTGACGTCGAGCGAGTGGATGACGGCGTGGCTGACCGCTCCGGCCACCCCGCCGCCCGGCGGCTGCCACCCGTGCAGGTCAGGCGACCGGAGCTGGCTCAGCAGCTCCTGCGTCGGCAGCGCGGCGTCTCGGGCGGCCACCGTGTTCGACAGGACGCCGAAGTCGCCCTGGGCCGCCGCCATCTCGGCTCCGAAGCGCTCTGGCGTCAGCCGCACGGGCATGGTCGCGTGCGCGACGACGTGCCGCGTCTGCCAGCCCTCGCACAGCGACGGCGCGTCCCAGCTGGCCGCCGAGCGCTCCAGGACGTCGGCGAGCCCGGAGTAGGTGTCGGCCACCCAGGCCTGTGAGCCGCTCATCGGCGTACCTCCAGAATGTGGGTTGCCAGATTCGCAAGCCCCTCCCGATACGGCAAGCGGGTAGGGCGCGGCGACCTCAGGGCGCGATGGACAGGAACAGGAAGACGCCGAACACAGCCATCAGCAGGCCCGGGTGGCCGGCCGCGAAGGAGACCTTGTCGGCCGCGACGCGCGTCGTCAGCGGGACGACGAATCTGACGCGGCACGTCGTCGCGCACGCCGGAATCCGCGCATGCAGCCGATGGCCGACCCACACCGAGGTCGCGCCCCCAGGTGGCGGCGAGCGTGACGGCGGCCAGCGCGGGCGCCGCGACGGGCCAGGAGCGAGCGAGGCGGGACGTCGCGGGAGGCGTCATACCCCACATTCTCAAACAGCCGGACGCGTCGCCGCGACCAGGCGACGGGTCCGGCCCACCGTTTCGAGCGGGCGGTCTACGTGCTGGTGGCGCTGCTCGGTGCGGTGCTGGCCGTCCGTGGTCTGGCCTCGCGTCCCTGACGGCTGCCGGTGCGTCACTCCTCGCGGGCTGACCCGGGCTGGACGACGCCGGTCTCGTAGGCGAGCACCACCGCCTGCACGCGGTCGCGCAGGTCGTACTTGGCGAGGATGCGACCGACGTGGGTCTTGACGGTGCCGGCGCTGAGGTAGAGCCGACTAGCGATCTCGTCGTTGGACAGACCGAGCGCCACGAGCCGCAGCACCTGCAGCTCGCGGTCGGTCAGTCGCTCGAGACGGCGTCCGTCGCCGGGCCTCGGAGCTGCCGTGAAGCGCTCGACGACGCGTCGGGTGATCGCCGGCGCGAGGAGCGTCTCGCCGCAGTGCGCCGCTCGTACGGCGTGCACGAGGTACTCGGGTGAGACCGTCTTGAGCAGGAACCCTGACGCTCCGGCGCGGAAGGCGTCGTAGACGTGCTCGTCGACATCGAACGTCGTGAGCATCACGACCTTGGCGCGGTGGGCCGTGGTGATCCGTCGCGTGGCCTCGATCCCGTTGCTGCCGGGCATCCGGACGTCCATGAGCACCACGTCCGGTGACGTACGGGCCACCAGCTCGGTCGCCTCGTCGCCGGTGCCCGCCTCGCCGGCGACCTCGATGTCGTCCTCGCTCGACAGGATGGCGCCGAAACCGCTGCGCACCAACGCCTGGTCGTCCGCGATCACGACGCGGATCACGAGACCTGCCCCAGCTGTCGCGCCTCGTCCGTCGGGAGCACGGCTCGCACGTGGAAGCCGCCGTCGGGGGACGGCCCGGCAACCAGTCGGCCGCCGTAGAGCTGCACTCTCTCGCGCATGCCGATCAGGCCGTGTCGGGCACCCTCGGGCAGCGGGTCCCCGCGCCGGCCCGGCTGTGGCGCACCGTTGGTCACGTCGATCCGCAGCTCGTCCTCAGCGGCGCGCACGGTGACGAGAGTCGCTGCGCCGGCGTGCTTCAGCGCGTTGGTCAGCGCTTCCTGCACGATCCGGTACGCCACCAGGTCGAGTCCCGGCGACAGCTCCTGAGCGGCCTCCGACGCATCGAGCGTCACGTCGAGCCCGGCCGCACGCACCTGAGCCACCAGCTCGCCGAGCTGACCCAGACCTGGTTGCGGCGCAAGGCCTTCGGCCGCACTACCGTCGTCGCGCAGCACGGTCAGCAGCCGGCGCAGCTCCTCGACCGCCGACCGGGCCGTGGCCTCGACCTCCAGCAGCGCGGCGCGTGCGGCGTCCGGCCGTCGGTCCATCAGCATCCGCGCGGCTCCGGCCTGCACACCCATGACGCTCACGCTGTGGGCGATGACGTCGTGCAGCTCTCTGGCGATGCGGCTGCGCTCGTCGGCGAGAGCGGCCGCAGTGGCCGCCTCGCTCTGTGCGACGAGCTGACGGGCGTCCCCCAGCACCCGCTCGGCGCCGTGGAACCGCGTCCGGACGACGTCGCCGACCACCCACGTGCCGAGGGCCACGAACAAGCCGAACAGCACCTCGCCGCTCGTCCGTTCCTGCGGGATGCGCACGTAGACGACGACCTGCGCGCCCATCACGAGCAGCAGGCTGGCCGCACGCCACCGCCGGCCGTACGCAGCGGCGCTGTAGTTGGCGATCACCATGGGCAGCAGGCCGGTGAGGAACGGCACATACGGCGTCACCACCAGCAGCTGGGTGACGATGCCGGCGCAGACTGCAGCCACCACCGCGAGCGGGAACCGGCGCCGCCACAGCAGGGACGCCGCGATCACGAGTGCGAGCGCTGCCCGGGCGACGCGGTCTCCGGACGGCGGAGCCCCGACGCCCCCGTCGTGCCAACCACCCCAGATCTGCCACTGGCCGATCACCACCAGGACGGCGCAGAGCGCTCTGTCACCCCAGGGGCGAAGTCGGCGAAGGCCCGGCGCAGCAGCCATGTCGCACACCGTACGCGTCGTGGGCGGCTGCGGCGTCTGCCTTGAGGCACATACCCATACGTCGTGCGGCGTACCCGGGACGGACGTAGTGGGGACTGCCGGCGTACCGGTGCTGCCGCGAGGGCCGACGACGCCGACCGGCACGCGGCACGACCGTGGAGCCGTCCCGTTCATCGCTCCTTGGAGGTCCTCATGACCCGTACCGATGCCACCGCCACCCGCCTGCGCCCGAGCCGTCCCGACGTCACCGGACGCCTGCTGCCGTTGTCCGGCGCCGCGTACACCGCGCTGCTGGTCGTCGCGGCCGCCGCCTTCCCGGCGCCGCCCGGAGGCGACGTCTCGCCCGCTGCCGACCCGTCGTGGCTGGCCGAGCACACCGGAGACGCCATCGCCCAGAGCTACGTGCGGGCGCTGGCCGCAGTCGCGTTCCTCGCGCTGACCGCCGCGGTCGTCACGGCGATCCGGCGCGCGCTGCCGCGGGAGTCGTCCCTCGGTCCCGTCGCCGTCGTCGGCGGGGCCCTCACCGGCGGTCTGGTGCTCGCGGCCCAAGGCACCGCGTTGGCTGCGGCGCTGTACGTTGACGCCGGCGGCGACGCGGCCGTCACCCAGGCCCTCGGCTCGCTGCAGAGCGGCCTGCTCGACGTGTCGGCTCTGCCCGCCGTCCTGCTCTTCGGGGCCGCTGGCATCGCCGGACTGCGCTCGGCGTTCGTCCCGCGCTGGTTGACGTGGCTGAGTCTCGCGGGAGTGCCGTTCGCACTCGTCGACGCCGGCAGCTACGACGGCGGTCCGCTGGAGGTCGTGGGGCTGCTCGGCCTGGCCTACTTCCTCGCCTGGAGCCTGCTCATGGGCGTCCGCCTCGCGATGGACCCCCGTGCAGCGTCGACCGACTGAGGCGCTGCCTCACCCCCTCAACCGCGGACCCTCAGACGACCTCGACCTCGACGAAGACGACGGTCACCTCGCCGTCGTTCGACACCTCGTGCTCGACGCCGGCGGAGCGGAAGTACGACGTGCCTGGCTCCATGGTGGTGCGCGTGACGCCGTCCGCGGACGTCATGACCAGCTCGCCCCCGCGCACGGGCACGACGACGTAGTCGAGGGCATGGCGGTGTGGCCCGGTGGTCTGGCCCGGGCCGATCGTCCAGGTGGTGACGCGGACGACGTCGTTGTCGATCGTGGTCTCGGACCTCGCCTGTTGCATGCCGTCTCCTTCGTCAGCCGGCCTGGTGCACGGGGCGGGCGCCACCCAACAGCGAACGCACCGGTCGGCGAGCGTCCCGACGCCCAACGTGCCCGTGCGATCCTCCTCGCCGCCAGCCTAGGCGGCGACCGCGCCCAGGCGGTGGTGTACGCCTACGAGACCGGGTTCGTCCGGCCGCCCGCCTGACCGTCCCAGACCAGGCGACCGCCGGGGCCTCCACGGGCGCCGTCACTCACGGGGTGCTCGACGAGCCGGCCGTCGTGCATGAGGTGCTCGACCCGGACGCCGCCCTCCACCGCGACGACGTCGCTGATGATCCGGCGGTGGCAGCGCCACCACACCGCTTCGGAGCACAGGATCGCCGTACGGCGCGTCTGCGCCTCCGCGAGCAGGTCGGCCAGGCCCGCGCGGAACTCCTCGCTGCGGGTCCAGCCGGCGTACGCGCGGAACGCCTTGACCTGCCACCAGGTATCGGGAGAGGCGGCGTCCTCGTCCTTGGTCAGCGAGCGCCGTCCGCCGAGCCGAGCGTCCTGCCGGTACGCGATGTCGACCTCGGCGGCCAGCTGCTCGACCGCTCCACGTGACGCGGCGGCGTTGCTGCGGCTGCCGGGGAAGCGGCGGACGTCGACGATCGCCTCGACACCCGCCGACTCGAGCAGGTCGGCGAGCTCCTCACGGTCGAGCCGGCCGTGCCCGAAGGTCAACATCGTGGACGTCGCCACTCCGGGGCCTCAGTGCGTGCGGGCGCGCTCGCACACCCAGCCGGTGGGGAGCGACCTGGTCGACACGAGGTCATTGAGCCGCGCAGCCGCGTCCGGGGCCAGCAGGCGCTCCGCGGCGGCGTAGACGATCGGCTCCTCCTTGGCGTTGTGCCGGTCGAGGAGGTCGAGCACGTGCTCCAGCTTGTGCTGCAACGCTTCTGGCTCCATGCCGTCGATGGTCGCACGATCCATCTCGTCCAGCGCGTCCCACAGCTCGCCGTGCTCCTTGAGCATGACGAGCACCGGAGCCATCAGCCCCTGCGCGCGCAACGGTGGGAAGAGGAACTCCTCCTCCAGGTAGATGTGCCGTCGCAGCGCGGTGAAGGACGTCGAGAGGCCCTCTGCCGCATCGGCGTCCTCGGGTGCCGCGAGGAAGGCCTCGATGCCGGCGTCGATCTCACGGTGCTCGCGCTCGAGGGCGCCGCGAAGGGTCTGGTGGTGCGGTTCACCGGTCACGCACCGAGTTTACACCGACGTTCCCGTGTAAACTCGGAGGGTGACCTCACACGCCTCCGCGACCACTCAGCCTGCGCCGCTCGACCTCCTCCCGCGCGATCCCTCATCCCGGACCCTCGTCGCGCTCGGTGTCGCGTGCGTCGTCGCGGGTGGCCTCGTCGCCGCAGTGACGTCGCCGCTCGACCTGGGTCACGGCAGCTGGGTCGCGGCCTACCTCGTGCTGGTCGGCGGCGTCGGACAGACCGCCATGGGCGTTGCCGGCCTGGTGACGCCCGGTGCGGAACGTCGGGCGTCGAGCGGCTGGGCGCAGGTCGGCACCTGGAACACCGGCAACGCGTTGGTGATCACCGGCACGCTGGTGACGCTCCCCCTGCTCGTGGACGTCGGTGGGCTGGCGTGCGTGGTGGCCCTGGCCATCGCCCTGCTGCGCTCGCGACGTCTGCACGGCACCCTCGGGACGTGGACCTACCGAGGGGTGCTCGCCGTCCTGCTCGTCAGCGTGCCGGTCGGCCTGGTGCTGGCTCACCTGCGCGCCGCCAGAGCGTGACCGCATCTCGCGAGGCGCATGCGATGTCCTGAACTGTCGATGCTTTTCGGTCGACCTGGCCCTCGACGCTCGTCACCGGACGTCGGCCTTGGTTGTGTAGCCCTGCGCCCGATCGACCGCGTGAGAGGACTCGTCCGTGCCCCGCTTGAGCAGCGCCGCCCTCGCCCAGCTGGAGATCCCTACCCCCACGTACGACCGGTCGGCGGCGAGCGTGGGCATCGTGCACTTCGGCGTCGGCAACTTCCACCGGTCGCACCAGGCGGTCTACCTCGACCAGCTCATGCAGGGCGGCTCGGCCCTCGACTGGGGGATCTGCGGCGTCGGCGTGCTACCGCAGGACTCCGCCATGCGCGACGTCATGCACGCCCAGGACTGCCTGTTCACCGTCGTGGTCAGGCATCCCGACGGAACGCTTGAGCCGCGTGTCGTCGGGTCGCTGCTCGAGTACCTCCTCGCACCCGACGACCCCGAAGCCGTCTTCACCCGGCTCGTCGATCCTGACGTCCGCCTCGTCACGCTCACGGTCACCGAGGGCGGGTACCTGAAGAACGCCGCGACAGGACTCTTCGACGTCGCCGACCCCGCCGTGCAGCACGACGTCGCGCACGTGGCCACACCCCGCACCGCCTTCGGCTACGTCGTCGAGGGACTGCGCCGGCGCCGCGACGTCGGGCACCCGCCGTTCACGGTGCTGTCGTGCGACAACCTGCAGGGCAACGGCGACGTGACGCGCCAGACCGTCGTCGGGCTGGCCCGGCGGATCGACCCGTCGCTCGCCGACTGGATCGACGAGGCCGTCACGTTCCCGAGCTGCATGGTCGACCGGATCACGCCGGCCACCACCGACGCCGACCGCGACGCCCTCGCCAGCGAGTTCGACGTCAGCGACGCGTGGCCGGTGCCGGCTGAGCCGTTCACCCAGTGGATCGTCGAGGACCACTTCCCCCTCGGGCGCCCCCCGCTCGAGGAGGTGGGCGTCCAGCTCGTCGACGACGTCGGCCCCTACGAGCTGATGAAGCTGCGGCTGCTCAACGCCAGCCACCAGGCGATCGCGTACCTCGGCGCACCCCTCGGCTACACGCTCGTCGACGAGGCCATGCGCGACGACCTCGTCCGCGCCTTCCTCGAGCGCTACATGGCCGAGGAGGCGGCGCCCACCCTCGGCCCGCTGCCCGGCATCGACCTCGACGCCTACATGGCCACGCTGGTCGAGCGGTTCGCCAACCCCGGAATCCGCGACACGCTCGTGCGACTCGCCACCGACGGCGGGAACCGGATGGCGACCTTCACCCTGCCCACCGTGCGGGCCAACCTCGAGGCCGGCAGACCGGTGGAGCTGGGCGCAGTGATGTGCGCGGCGTGGGCCGAGTACTGGGCCCTCATCGCCCGGGGTGGGCTGTCGGACAGCGAGGTACCGCCGGACGTGCACGCGGATGCTCTGGCGTCGGCGGCGTCCGACGGCGACGCCTCGGCGTTCCTCGAGCAGCGCGACCTGTTCGGCGACCTCGCCGATGACGAGCGCTTCAGCCAACCGTTCCTGCGCGCTCGGGCCGCGATCGTCCGCCGCGGCCTGCGCGCCACGCTGGTCGACCTGTTGGGCAGCTGACCGCCGCCGCCACCGAACGCGTCAGTCGGGCAGGCCCTTGAGCCCCAGACTGAAGACCTCCGGCGGCGGTTTGAGCGTGGCCTCCAGTCGCCGGTAGGACGTCGGCGTCGTCCCGACCTCGCTGAGGAACTGCCGGTTGAAGTTGGCCATGTTGCGGTAGCCGCTCAGGGTGGCCACGGTCGCCACGGAGTGCTCCGTGGTGTCGAGAAGCCTTCTCGCGTGGGCGATCCGCAGCTTCTTGACCATGTTGCTGAACGTCATCCCCGTGGCGGCCTTGAAGTACTTGGAGAACGACGGCTCCGACATGTACGCCAGCTTCGCCGCCGTCGCGAGCCGGATGTCGCCGGTGAGGTTGTCGAAGATGTAGCTGAGGCCAGCCTCGACCGCCTCCCGTGAGCTGGCGTTCGGCGCGTGCCCCATCCAGGCGCTCGCCACCACCTCGTACTCCTCCGTCGGCGCCTTGGCGAACAGCGACAGCAGCCGGATGAAGTGCGCCACCTGCTCCGCACCGTGGGTGTGCGAGACGGCGAGGATCGCGCGCGCGGCGCGGGCGGCGGTGGAGCCGGAGAACACGAGGCCGCGCGCCGAGCGGTGCAGCACCTCCTGTGCCTCGCCGAGCTCGGGAATGCGCTCCATGCACGCCCTGAACCACTCGTCGGAGAACTGGATGACGACGTCGCGGCCGACCGCGACCTCGCCCGGCGGGAGGTCGCTCACCCAGTCGTGGCCGAGGTTCGGGCCCATCATCGTCACCTGCCCAGGGCCGAAGGTGCCGATGTGGTCGCCGGCGATGAAGCTGCCGTGCGTCTGCGTGATCAGGTGGATCTCGTACTCCGGGTGCGCACCCCACCCGCAGATCTCGCTCGGGAAGTCGTGGGTGAGCACCCGGATCGACTGCTGCGGGTGGGGCGGGATGATCTCGCGCCGCGGGGCAGGTGCGAGCGGCGCGTGGATCAGGGGCTCCCCCGACGGACGCGAGGTCGTGGCGGCAGAGCGCGCTGCACCGTCGCCGGATCGATACGAAATCGAGACGCTCCTCTCCGCTGACCCCGGGGCCGCTGCCGTCAATCCCCTGTGCCACCGGGGACGAGGCTAGCTCGCCGACCGTGATCACTGAAGGGGCGCGAAAAATAGTATCGAAAGCAGCCCCCGCAGGTGCTTGTTGGCTCGGGCGCAGTTCCCGGATTCTCTAGGGATTCCAGTCCGGTGACACCACGGGTCGTCGTCCTGGACCACGGGGCCGAGAGGCCCACGACGGACTCGCACACGGCGCGTCTCGGCACGAGCCACGATGACCTACCAAAGGAGCTAGGAATGCTTGCGAGGAAGCGCATGGCGTTCGCACTGGGCGCAGGGGCGTCCGCGTTGGCGCTGGCAGCATGTTCTTCGGGTGCGGTCTCGAGCGACAGCTCCGCGGCCAAGAGCGGCGGCCCGGTCACGCTCAACCTGGCCACGGTCAACAACGGCCAGATGAAGGACATGGAGCAGCTCAAGACCGAGTACGAGAAGTCCCACCAGGGAGTGACCGTCAACTTCCAGGTCATGGAAGAAGGTGACCTGCGGAGCGCCGTCACGGCGGACGTGGCCAGCGGCGCCGGCCAGTACGACGTCGTGACGATCGGCGCCTACGAGACGCCGCAGTGGGGCGCCAACGGCTGGCTCGTGGACCTCACACCGTCCCTGCAGGCCGACTCGGCGTACGACGTCAACGACATCCTGCCCCCGGTGCGAGACGCCCTCACGAACGACGGCAAGCTCTACGCGGTGCCGTTCTACGGCGAGTCGTCGATCCTGATGTACAACAAGTCGGTGCTCGACAAGGCGGGCGTGAAGATCGGCGAGCACCCGACGTGGCAAGAGGTCGCCGACGCCGCAGCCAAGGTGAAGACCAGCAACATGGCCGGCATCTGCATGCGCGGCAAGCCCGGCTGGGGTGACCTGTTCGCGCCGCTGACGACCGTCGTCGAGACGTTCGGCGGAAACTGGTACGACAACAGCTGGAACGCCACGGTCGACACCCCGGAGTGGAAGCAGGCAGTCGGCTTCTACAAGAAGCTGCTCGACGACTCCGGCGAGGCCGACCCCGTCTCCTACAGCTTCAACGAGTGCCTCACCGCGCTCAAGGAGGGCAAGGCCGCCATGTGGGCGGACGCCTCCGTCGCGGCCTCGATGCTCGAGGCGAACGACTCGCCCGTGAAGGGCAAGATGGGGTACGCGCACATGCCGGTCATGAAGACCAAGGAGTCCGGCTGGCTGTGGAGCTGGAACCTCGCGATCCCCAAGACCACGAAGCACAAGGACGCCGCGATCGACTTCGTGAAGTGGGCGACGAGCAAGGACTACATCAAGCTCGTGGGCAACAAGATCGGCTGGTCGAACGTCCCGCCGGGCTCGCGCACCTCGACGTACGAGCTCCCGGAGTACAAGAAGGCGGCGGCGGCCTACGCGCCGATCACGCTCGACGTCATGAGCTCGGTGAACCCGAAGCAGCCGGGCGTCAACCCCCAGCCCTGGGTCGGCATCCAGTACGTCTCGATCCCCGAGTTCCAGGACGTCGGCAACCAGTGCGCGCAGCTCGTGGCCGACTACATCGCCAACCGGTCGTCGCTCGACGACGCCCTCGGCAAGTGCCAGAGCATCGCCCAGAAGGCCGGCGACGCCCACAAGAAGTGACGCACCACCGGTGAGGGCGGGTGCCGGGTCGGCTCCCCGGAGCACGGCCCGGCGCCCGCCACACCGCTTCCCTCGGGTCGCACGAAAGGAGTGCCGACATGACGACCACGACACCGACCTCGCGGGCCACCGCTCGCAGACCGCAGGCGACCCGGGACCCTCGCGCCCTGAAGCGCAGGGCGATGTGGACCAACCGCGCGCTGCTCCTGCCGGCGTTCGTCTTCCTGCTGCTGCTCACCCAGGTCCCGTTCCTCGTTACCATCTGGTACTCGCTGACGAAGTGGAACCTGCTCTACCCCAAGGACCGCGCGTTCGGCGGTCTCAGCAACTACGCCAGCGCGCTGTCGTCCGGCGACCTGTGGCCGTCGATCGTGGCGACCGTGCTCATCACGACGTTCTCGGTGCTCCTGGCCCTGGCCTGCGGGATGCTCTTCGCGGTGCTGCTCGATCGCCAGTTCCGCGGCCGCGCCATCGCCCGGACCCTGATGATCACGCCGTTCCTCGTCATGCCGGCCGCTGCAGCGCTGATCTGGAAGTACTCGATGTTCGACACCAACATCGGGATGCTCAACTGGGTCTCGCGCAGCCTCCACCTGCCCGTCGTTTCTTGGAGCACCGAGCACCCGATGGCCACGGTGGTCATCGTGCTGACGTGGCAGTTCACGCCGTTCATGATGTTGATCCTGCTGGCCGGCCTGCAGGGTCAGCCCCGCGAGGTCATCGAGGCCTCGATGGTCGACGGCGCCGGCCCCTGGCGGACGTTCACCTGGATCACGCTTCCGCACCTGCGCATGTACATCGAGATCGGGGTGCTGCTGGGAGCCGTGATCATCCTCCAGGTGTTCGACCCGATCGCGATCCTCACCAAGGGCACCGGTGGCACGAAGACGCTCGCCTACCTGCTGTACGAACGCGCCTTCATCGGCCTCGACGTCGGCCAGGCGGCGGCCTACGGCGTCGTCACGGTGATCCTCACCATCATCGTCGCCACCATCGCGCTCAAGACGCTGTTCAAGGTCTTCATGGCAGGAGGAAGCCGATGACCACCTCGCTCAAGCAGTCGCTGATCACGGTCGTCACCTGGGTGCTGGTGCTGATCTTCTTCTTCCCGGTGTTCTGGATGGTGCTCAACGGGTTCAAGCCCGAGTCGCTGGCGTCGTCGGTCGACCCTTCGTTCATCTTCAAGCCGGTCACCGACGGCTACAAGCTCGCCATGGACCGCGGCATGGCCGGGTACCTGCAGAACTCGGTGACGGCGTCCGTGACGGCGACCATCATCTCCGTGGGCCTGGCGATCCCGGCGGCCTACGCGCTGTCGATCCGCCGGGTGAAGAACGTCGAGAACTCGTTGTCGTTCTTCATCTCCACGCGCTTCATGCCACTGGCGGCGATCGTGCTGCCGCTGTTCATGATCCTCAAGAACATCGGCCTGCTCGACAACATCTACATGCTGGCGATCGTGTACGGCGCGATGAACCTGCCGGTCACGGTGTGGATGATGCGCTCGTTCTTGCTCGAGGTGCCGTTCGAGATCGTGGAGGCGTGCCGGGTCGACGGCGCCGGCCTGTTCCGCGAGATCGTGCGGATCGTCCTCCCGCTCGTGCTGCCAGGGATCGCCGCGGCTGCCCTGATCTGCTTCATCTTCGCCTGGAACGAGTACTTCCTGGCGCTGCTGCTGACGAGCTCGGCGGCGCGTACCACCCCGCCGTTCCTGGGCAGCTTCGTCGACGGTCGCGGCCAGTTCCTCGCGGTGCTGTCGGCGGCGGCCACGATCGCGGCGCTGCCGGTGATCATCGCCGGCTGGGTGGCTCAGAAGCAGCTGGTGCGTGGACTGTCGATGGGGGCGATCAAGTGACCGACGACCGCAGGGATCTCGAGGGCACGGTCGTCGTCATCACCGGTGCGGCGGGCGGCATCGGTGGCGCGACGGCGCGGCAGGTGCTCGCGGCGGGGGGTCGCATCGTCGCCGGTGACCTGCGCGAGGAGGCCCTCGCACCACTGCGGGACGAGTGGGGCGCCGACCGGGTTGCCGTCGTCGGTGGCGACTCGCGGCTCGAGGCCACCGCCGACGCGCTGACGGACGCCGGCGTGGCGGCCTTCGGCCGCGTCGACTCGGTGGTCGCGAATGCTGCGATCGGCTTCTACGGCGGCCTGCTCGACTACTCCCCCAGCGACATCGAGCTCATGGTCGACCTGAACGTCAAGGGCACCATCTGGCTGGCCCGCGCAGCGCTGCGGCAGTTCCGCACCCAGGGCGTCGGGGGTGACATCGTGATCCTCGGGTCCGTGGCCGGCTTGCTCATCGGCGGTGGTCAGGAGGCCGTGTACGCCGCCACCAAGGGCGCGCAGATCAACCTCGGTACGGCGCTCGATCGCGAGCTGCGGGCCGAGGGCATCCGCACCACCGTGATCGCGCCCGCGGGCGTGAACACGCCGTTCGCGGCCGCCGACGGGCGCTTCGGTGACGCCGACCCCGCGCAGGGGCCGTTCATGCGACCCGACGACATCGCGGGCGCGATCGTCTACACCTTGCGCCAGCCTCGGCGCATGCGCACCGAGCTGTGGACCATGTGGAGCCTCGCCGAGCAGCACTGACGCCGTACTGTCACCCCATGAGCGATCGGGTGGCCGTGTACATCGACTTCGACAACGTCGTGATCTCGCGCTACGACAGCGCCCACGGTGCGGGAGCCTGGCGCAAGGACCAGGCGCGCGATCACCGTCGCGCCGCCGACTCGACCGACCCGATCGACGTGAAGCTGGCCGAGGGCGAGATCGACATCGGCGCGATCATCGACTACGCCGCCTCCTTCGGCACGGTGGCCCTGAGCCGCGCGTACGCCGACTGGTCGGTGCCGGCCAACGCCGCGTACAAGGCGCCGCTCGTCAGCTGGTCGATCGACCTCGTCCAGCTCTTCACGATGTCAGGAGTCAAGAACGGCGCCGACATCCGGCTGGCGGTCGACGCCGTCGAGGATCTCGTGCGCCACCCCGACATCTCGCACGTGGTCTTCGTGGCTGGCGACTCCGACTACGTCCCCCTGGCCCAGCGCTGCAAGCGGCTCGGGCGGTACGTCGTCGGCATCGGCGTCGCGGGATCGACCGGTCGGGCCCTCGTCTCCGCGTGCGACGAGTTCATCGACTACGCCGACCTGCCGGGCGTCGCGCCCCTGAAGCCGCCCGCCGCCAAGCAGCCGGCCGCCGGGAAGACCTCATCAGCGCAGACCCCCGACCGGGCTGCGGCCGCCCAGGAGGCTCCGGCGAAGAAGACGGCGAAGAAGACGGCGAAGAAGACCGCCAAGAAGGCCGCCGCCCAGAAGGTGGCTGCCCCGGCCGAGTCACCGGCCGAGTCACCAGCCGAGTCACCAGCTGAGTCACCGGCCGAGGCGGAGGCGACGTCACTGCTGGTGCGCGCCGTGCGCGTGGGCCTGCAGAAGAGCGACGACGAGTGGGTCTACGCGGGCGGGGTGAAGAGCCAGATGCAGCGGATGAACCCCGCGTTCAAGGAGAAGACGCTCGGCTTCTCGACCTTCCGGGCGTTCGTGGAGTCGCGGTCCGGTGTCGTGGAGTCGCAGGTGGACGCCAACGGCCAGCTCGTCGTCCGCCTCCCCTAGCGTCGTCCGGCGCCCTCTGCGGTGATCACGTGAAGTAGGTCCCCCAGCACTTCACAGGGCGTGAACGCCGCGTGAAGTGCTGGGGAGCCTTGTTCACGTGATCACCGAGCAAGGGGCCGGGCGAGCGGGTCAGCGGACGACGCGCACCAGCTTGCGGTTGACGAACTCCTCGATGCCGAAGCGCCCGAGCTCGCGGCCGAAGCCGGAGCGCTTCACGCCACCGAACGGCAGCTCAACGCCCTCGGCGCCGACGCCGTTCACGAACACCATGCCCGCCTCGATGCGGTCAGCCACCCGCTGCGCCTGCTCGGCGTCGGTGGTGAACACGTAGGAGCCGAGACCGTACGGCGTGTCGTTGGCGATGCGCACGGCGTCGTCCTCGTCCATCGCCTTGAACACCATCGCAACAGGCCCGAAGAGCTCCTCGTGGTAGGTGTCGGCGTCAGGTCGGACGCCCGTGAGGACGCCGGGCGGGAACGTCGTGCCCTGCCGCTCCCCCGCCGAGGCCAGCGACGCGCCGTCCGAGACCGCCTGCGACACCTGGCTCTCCAGGCGCTCCGCGGCCGCCTGCGACGACAGCGGCGCCACCGCGCTCTGCAGGATCTTGTCGGTGAAGCGCGCCACGAAGTCGTCGTAGATGCCCTCGTGGACGATGAAGCGCTTGCCGGCGTTGCAGGCCTGGCCGGTGTTGTCGAGGCGCGCAGCGACGGCGGCGTCGACCGTGGCGTCGAGGTCGTCGGTGCTCAGCACGATGAACGGGTCCGACCCGCCGAGCTCGAGGACGACCTTCTTCAGGTTGCGCCCGGCGATCTCGGCCACGGCCGCCCCGGCGCGCTCGGAACCGGTGAGCGACACGCCCTGCACGCGCGGGTCGGCGATCACGTCGGCGACCTGCTCGTTGGTGGCGTAGACGTTGACGTAGGCGCCCGGCGGGAAGCCGGCGTCGAGGAAGATCTGCTGCAGCGCCTCGGCGGTCTGCGGGCACTGCGGCGCGTGCTTGAGCACGATCGTGTTGCCTGCCGCGAGGTTCGGGGCCGCGAAGCGCGCGACCTGGTAGTCGGGGAAGTTCCACGGCATGATCCCGAGCAGCACGCCGACCGGCCGGCGCTGGATCACCGCCGACCCCTCGCCGTCCAGCAGGTCGATCGGCTCGTCGGCGAGGAAGCGCTCGGCGTGGTCGGCGTAGTAGCCGTAGATGGCGGCACTGAAGTCGACCTCACCGAGCGCGTCGTCGAGCGGCTTGCCCATCTCGCGCACGATGATCTCGGCGAGCTGCTGGCGACGCTCGGTGTGCAGCTCGCCGACGCGACCGACGAGGCGGGCCCGCTCGGCGACCGACGCCTCACGTGCCCACTCCTGGTACGTCGTGTGCGCGTTCGCGACGGCCTCCATCACCTCGGCGTCGGTGGCGGTCGGGTACTCCTTGACCTTCTCGCCGGTGGCGGGGTCGACAACGGCGTACTGGGTCATCTGCAGCTCCTGCGGCTCAGGCGGTGGGTGTCGGTGAGAGGTGCTCGTGGACGGCGAGCCAACGGCCGTCGTCCTCGCGGCGGAAGACGATGGTCTCGCGCTCGTCGAGCGACTCCTCATCCTGCCCTGTGCGCACCCTCGTGTGCACCCGATGGGTGAACACGGCAACGTTCTCCGTCAGCTGCTGCACGTGTTGGTCCGACGACGAGCACGACAGCACGCGGAATCCGTCTGTCTCCCAGCCGCTCCACAGCTGCCGATAGGCATCGCGCGACCTCAGCGCCGCGTCATGGGTGTAGAAGAGGAACGTCGCCTCTGGGGCGAAGCTCGCGAAGTACGCATCGGTGTCATGCCGGCCGAACGCCTGCACCAACGCCGCCGCTGTGGCCAGCACGTCGTCGTCCACGGTCACGCCTGCACCTCCTGGTCGCGGGTCTCGCGCGGGCTGAGGGCCGAGAGCATCTCGTAGGCCACGTGAGAGGCCGCGATGCCGGTGATCTCCGCGTGGTCGTAGACCGGCGCGACCTCGACGAGGTCGCAGCCGACGAGGTTGAGGTGGGCGAACCCGCGCAGCACCGCGAGCAGCTCTCGGCTCGTCATGCCGCCAGCCTCCGGCGTCCCAGTGCCGGGCGCGAACGCCGGGTCGAGGACGTCGATGTCGACCGACAGGTACACCGGCCGCTCGCCGACGCGGGCCGTGATCCGTTCGATCACGCCCCGGGCGCCGAGGTCGTCGATCTCGACGCTGGGGACGATGGCGAAGCCCAGGTCGCGGTCGTCGACGAGGTCCTGCCGCGCGTACAGCGGGCCCCGCGTGCCGACGTGCAGGCAGGCGCTGCGATCGACCAGCCCCTCCTCCGACGCACGGCGGAACGGCGTCCCGTGCGTGTACTCGGCGCCGAAGTAGGTGTCCCACGTGTCGAGGTGCGCATCGAAGTGGACCACCGCCACCGGCCCGTGCTTGGCCGCGACGGCGCGCAGCAGCGGCAGCGCGATCGTGTGGTCGCCGCCGATGGTGACGAGCCGGTCGGCGCGTTCCAGCAGGGCGCGCGCACCGGCCTCGATCTGCTGGATCGCGTCCTCGAGGTGGAACGGGTTGACGGCGATGTCACCGGCGTCCACGACCTGCTGGCTGGCGAAGGGCTCGACGTCCGCGGCCGGGTTGTACGGCCGCAGCAGCCGGGACGACTCGCGGACGTGTGCCGGCCCGAACCGCGCCCCTGGGCGGTACGAGACGCCCGAGTCGAACGGCACGCCCACCACCGCGACGTCGACGTCCGACACCTCGTCGATGCGCGGCAGCCGGGCAAACGTCGCCGGCCCGGCGAAGCGCGGGACGACGGTGGCGTCGACCTGCCCGATCCGTCCCCCGGTCGTGATGCGCGGCAGCCCGGAGCTGTTGTCCTGCACCTGCCTACCCCCCTCGGTCGTCATGCCTCTCCCACGGTCGCACGCTTGCGGGCGCGGTGCTCAGAGGCCCGGTGGTCATCGGTGATCTCCGGCATCGTCACGTCGCGCGTCGGCACCCAGCGTGAGCCATCAGGCCCGAACGCGTACCGCGGCTCGGGGAAGACGTACAGCAGCACGACGTAGGAGATCGCGGCGAACCCGATGGCGACGACGAGGCTGAGGTCGACGCCGCCCGCGACGTTGCGGAACGGTCCCTCGATGAGCGGCGGGTAGTTGGCGAAGAGCAGGCCGAGGATCGCCGAGGGGATCCACGCCGCCATGCCGCGCCAGTTGACGCCGGCGTTGAACCAGTAGGCCCCACCGAGCCGGCCCTGGTTGAACACCTGAAGGTCACTCTCGCGGTAGTAGCCGCGGCGCACGACGTACCCGATCGTCATGATGACCATCCACGGCGTCGTGCAGATGACGATCGCGCCGATGAACGCGTTGACGCTGCCGACCAGGTCGAACGCCAGGCGCCCGACGAGGATGAAGACGAACGCCAGCGAGCCGATGAACAGCGACGCCTGCACGCGCGACAGCCGCGGGAACACCGACGAGAAGTCGAGCCCCGTGCCGTACAGCGACGTGATGCCGGTCGACAGACCGCCGAGGAACGCGACGACGATCAGCAGCACCGCGTACCAGGCCGGCGAGAGGTTGATGAGCGCGACGACGTAGTCCGCGTCGCCGGCGACCAACGTCGCGGTCACGACGCCGAACAGGAACGGCACGAGGGTCATGAGCTGCGCACCGAACGTGGCGCCGAGGAGCCGCGTGGCCGACGTCGCCTTGGGGATGTAGCGCGACCAGTCGCCGAGGAACGCGCCGAACGAGATCGGGTTGCCCATGACGATCAGGGCGGAGAGCACGAACGTGGGCCAGAACGAGCCGAGGGCGTATGCGCTCGAGCCGGGGTCGTAGCCGAGGTCGACCTTGCTCGTGTAGGCGAACGCGCCCAGCAGGATCAGCACCGTGTTGCCGACGACGACGATCTTGTTCACCAGCAGCATGAAGGCGTAACCGTAGATCACGACGACGATCACGATGGCGCCGAGGATCGCGTAGACGATGCCGCGCAACAGTTCGGAGTCGTTGATGCTCGTCAGGCGCACGAGGGCACCGACCACCGCGTCACCGCTGACCCACACCGAGATCGAGTAGAACGCGATCGCGGTGAGCAGCGACAGGAACGAGCCCACGACGCGACCGCGGACGCCGAAGTGCGCGCCCGAGCTCACGGCGTTGTTCGTACCGGTCAGCGGGCCGAACAGGCCCATCGGCATGAGGAACAGCGACCCGACGACGACCCCGACCACGGTGGCCGCGACCGCCTGCCACAGCGACAGGCCGAGCAGCACCGGGAACGTGCCGAGGATGATCGTGGCGAAGGTGTTGGCGCCGCCGAACTGGATGCGGAACAGGTCCAGGGGGCGCGAATGCCGGTGCTCGGGCGGGATGGTGTCGATGCCGTGCTGCTCGACCTCGGTGGCACGCGGGCGGCGGACCTCCGACGTCGCGCCGGGCGCTGCGTCGTGCTGGAGCTCGCTCATGGGTCTCCCTCGGTGGGCGCTTCGTTGCGCTGCGAACGACTTCGACGGAGGCTAGTCGCGGAGTTGCATGAGATGCAATAGTTGTTTCCTATGAGGATCCTTCGCATCGTGGACCTTTCGGTCACCGTCGGCCCCGGCACCGTCGTCTACCCCGGTGATCCCGAGCCCCGACTGACGACGCACTCGACCATCGAGCGCGACGGCTTCAACCTGCTGTCGGTGTCGATGGGCTCGCAGACGGGCACGCACGTCGACGCGCCGTTCCACTTCGACGCTGCGACGCCGCGCATCGACGCGTTGCCGCTCGAGCGCTTCTTCGGGCCCGCGGTCGTCGTCGATGCCACCGCCGCCGGCGAGCGCGGCCGGATCACTTGGGACGACCACCTGGCACCGGTGGCCTCGCGGCTCGGCCCCGGCGTGATCGTGCTGCTGCGCACCGACTGGTCGACGCGCTACGGGACGCCCTCGTACTTCGCCAACCCGTTCCTGGACGCCGGCGCGTGCCGCCGCATCCTCGACACCGGTGTGCGCACCATCTGCATCGACGCCATCAACCTCGACGAGACGCCGGACGACGACCACCCCGGCGAGGGCTTCCCCGTGCACCACCTCATCGCCGAGGCCGGCGGCGTCATCGGCGAGAACTTCACCAACGTCGCCGCGATCGACTGGCCGGACCCGGTCGTCTCGTGCTTCCCCATCGCCTTGGAGGCGGCGGACGGCGCACCGGTGCGGGCCGTGGCCTTGCAGCTGGAGCCGTTGGCCGGCAACTAGTCTGGCGTCGACCCGGTTGGCCCCCATGACCTGAGGAGCGCGATGCGGCCGCTGCCCGTCTCCCCCACCGCCGACGGCGCGCGGCTCGGTGCGCGGCTGCGAGCCGCACGCAAGGCTCACGGCTACACGCTCGAGCAGCTGGCGACGGCGGCCGGCCTCACCAAGGGATTCCTCAGCCGCGTGGAGCGGGACGAGACGTCGCTCAGCGTCGCGTCGCTGATCACCATCTGCGAGGTGATCAGCATCAACCCGGGCTCGCTGTTCAGCGCCCCGGACGTCGAGCTGGTGCGTCGCGACTCGGCGCCGGCGATCAACCTCGGTGGCACCGGCGTGGCCGAGAAGCTCATGACGCCGCGCGGCCAGCCGCGCGTGCAGGTGGTGCACACGACCGCTGAGCCCGGCGCCACGGGCGGCCCCGACCTCTACACGATCAACTGCGAGATCGAGGTCGCCTACGTCATCAAGGGCACCGTCGATCTCGTCTTCGCCGACCGGCGCGAGCGCCTCACCGCCGGTGACGCCCTCACCTTGCGCGGCAACGAGCCGCACACCTGGGAGAACCCGAGCACCTCACGCGGCGCCGAGATCGTGTGGGTGCTGTCGCCCGCCCCGTGGAGCGGAAGCGCCTAGGCCCGGGCCGTCGTCCTCGCCGGTTTGCCGTCACCGCGCACGCCGCACCGCGTCGCGAGCGCGGCCCGCGAGGGCGCGGGCCACCAGCGGCAGCTGCGTGCGCGGCCCCGTGCCGTTGCAGATCACGAAGGCGTCGAAGCGATGGATCCCGGGTCGAGCGGCGACGGACGCTGCCGCGTCCCGCACGCTGCGCAGCTGCGCGAGGGTCATCTGGAGCGGGGGCTCGTCGGCTTGGTGCCGACATCCCAGGTAGTAGTCGCGGCCCGGCTGGCGGGTCATCTCGATGTGGCAGCCGAGCACGTGCCTGACCTCACGCGCTTGCGCGAAGTCGACGAGCCGGTCGAGGCTCTCGACGAAGGCGTGGACGTCCTCGACGTAGAGCCGCCCTGGGTAGACGGAGTCACCGGTGAACAGCAGCCCGGTGCGCTCGTCGTGCACGGCGAGGGACGCCGGGTGGTGGCCGGGGATCGCGAGCAGCTCGACGCGGCGTCCACCGAGGTCGTACTCGACCACCTGGTCGGGCCAGGCAGTGAAACCGAAGAACGCTCGCACGTCCTGCACCGACCGGCCCACCGTCACCGTGTGCGGTCGGCCGGCGAAGGAGGGGTCGCCGGCGACGTGGTCGCCGTGACCGTGGGTGTGCGCCACGACGAGCTCGTATTGCGGGTGCGGGTGCTGGGCGACCCACTCGGCTACCAGGTCGTCGACGGCGCGCCGCAGCGTGTCGTCGTCCACCGCACCGGTGTCGAGCAGCAGCGCGCGCTCAGCGCCGAACAGCAGGAACACGAATGGTGCCTCGAACGTCACGTCCTTGCTCTGCCTGGCGATGATGGTGTCGTCGCGGTAGCGGTGCACCTGCAGCGGCGGGTCGGTCGGCCGCCGACGCGACGTCGACCCGTGAATCCACCGAACGTCCAGGTCACCCGGCCGCGCTGCGTCGCCCATGCCTGAGAGCGTCTCACTGCGTCGTCGCACCCGACCGCTGGGAACGGCGCCTGAACGCCGCCTGGCACCCTAGGCTCGAGGTGAGGAGGGATGCCTGTGAGCAGCGAAGAGCGCCCGTGGGCGCGCAGCTACGCGCCCGGCGTCCCCCTCGACCTCGAGGTGCCGGACGAGTCCCTCGTCGACCTGCTCGAGGCCTCAGCCGCTCGCTTCGCCGGCCACGTCGCGTTGGACTTCTTCGGCGCGACGACGACGTACGCGCAGCTCGCCGACGAGGTGAGTCGGGCGGCCGAGGGTCTGCGCCGGCTCGGGGTCAGCGCGGGCGACCGGGTCGCGATCGTGCTGCCGAACTGCCCGCAGCACGTGGTGGCGTTCTACGCGGCCCTGCGGCTCGGGGCGGTCGTGGTCGAGCACAACCCCCTCTACACCGAGGACGAGATGTCGTACCAGCTCGGCGACCACCGCCCCACGGTGGTGGTGGTGTGGGACAAGGTCGCGCCGATGGTGCGCCGGATCGCCGAGCCGCTCGGCGCCCGCACAGTGCTCGCGGTCAACCTGCCGTCGGCTCTGCCGCCGCTCAAGCGGATCGCCCTGCGGCTACCGGTGGCCAAGGCCCGCGCGACCCGGGCTGCCATGACCGCACCTGCGCCCGGTGTCGCGCGCTGGGAGCGCCTGCTCGCGAGCCCTCCCCTGCCTGCCGACCACCCGCGCCCGGCCGCCGCTGACGTCGCGTTGCTGCAGTACACCGGAGGCACCACTGGCCGCCCGAAGGCCGCGGTGCTGACCCACCGCAACCTGCGCGCCAACGCCGCTCAGGGTCGAGCCTGGGTGCCCGGCCTCGTCGACGGCGAGGAGGTCGTGTACGCCGTCCTCCCGCTGTTCCACGCCTACGGACTGACGCTGTGCCTGACGTTCTCGATGAGCATCGGGGCGACCCTGGTGCTGCTGCCGCGCTTCGACGTCGCGATGGTGCTCGAGGCGATGCGGCGGCGACCCGCCACGTTCCTTCCGGCTGTCCCACCGATCTACGACCGCCTGGCCAGCGCCGCGCTCGACCAGGCCGTCGACCTCACCTCCATCCGGTACGCCATCTCGGGGGCGATGGCGCTGCCGGCCGAGACGGCGGCGCGCTGGGAGTCGGTGACCGGCGGCCTGCTGGTGGAGGGGTACGGCATGACCGAGACCTCGCCCGTCGCGCTGGGCAACCCGGTCGGGCCGGGCCGCCGCAACGGCTCGATCGGGGTGCCGTTCCCGTCCACCGAGGTGCGCGTGGTCGACCGGCACGACTCCTCCCGCGACCTCGCGCACGGGGAGGCCGGCGAGCTGCTGCTGCGTGGCCCGCAGGTGTTCTCCGGCTACTGGGAACGACCGCACGAGACGGCTGAGGTGGTGCTGCAGGACGGGTGGATCCGCACCGGGGACGTCGTGGTGATGGACGACGACGGGTACTTCACGATCGTCGACCGGATCAAGGAGCTCATCATCACCGGTGGGTTCAACGTCTACCCCAGCGAGGTCGAGCACGCCCTGCGCGACCTGCCAGGCATCCAGGACGCCGCGGTGGTGGGCCTGCCCACCGGTGAGGGCGACGAGGAGGTGGTCGCCGCCGTGGTGCTCGAGCCCGGCGTCGCCCTCGACGTCGAGGCGATCCGGGCCGGGTGCCGCGAGCACGTCGCGGCGTACAAGGTGCCGCGACGGGTGTACGCGGTCGACGCGCTCCCCGTGTCGATCATCGGGAAGGTGCTGCGGCGCAAGGTGCGCGAGGAGCTGCTCGCGCGGCTGGCACCGGACGACGGCCCGGGGCGCCCGTAGCGCCGCTCATCGGGTGCTGCGCCTATGCTTCGGCGGTGGCACACGATGACCGGCTCCTCGGGCTCTGGCCGACCTTGCGCGCCGCCGAGGCGTCGTCACCGGTAGAAGCGCTCGAGTCGGTCACACGCGAGCTCGGGACCGCGCTGGGCGCCACCTCCGTGTCGCTCCTCATCGCCGACGCCTCGGGGCGGGCCGTGGTGCGGCTGGCGCACAGCCCGATCGACGAGGCGACCGCCGGTGACGCCGGCGGCCATCGCCGGCCTCGGCGCGACGACGAGGAGTCGGCCACCGTCATCCCGTTCGACGGCGGACCCGCGGAGCAGGCGCTGCGCACCCAGACGGTGAAGGTACTGGCGGTGCCGGGAGCCAGCGGGGCGGGCCGGTGGAGGGTGCTGGCCCCGGTGAGCGAGCGCGGTGAGGCCATCGGTCTGCTCGAGATGGATCTGCCCGCAGAGCCCGATCGGGGGACGCTGGCCGAGATCGGCCGCTTCGCCCACGTCCTGGCGTTCGTCGTGATCGCGAACAGTCGTCACACCGACCTGTTCGAGTGGGGGCAGCGCACGCGCCGGTTCAGCCTGTCGGCAGAGATCCAGCAACGGCTGCTGCCAGGGGCCCGGACCTGCGAGGCCGGTGCGTTCACGCTCTCGGCCTGGCTGGAGCCGGCGGCCAGCATCGGTGGAGACACCTTCGACTACAGCCTCGCCCGCGACCTGCTCCACTTCTCAGTGACCGACGCCATGGGTCACGGGGTGCTGTCGGCACTGACCGCCACCGTCTGCATGGGCAGCCTGCGAGGGACGCGGCGTGAGGGCGGGTCGCTGCTCGAGCAGGTGACGAGCACGAGCGCTGCCTTGGTCAAGCACGCCGTCACGACCGGCACCGACGACTTCGTGACCGGCCTGCTCGGGCGGGTCGATCTGCGCACCGGGTCGTTGGAGATCGTCAACGCCGGCCACCTCCCTCCCTACCTGGCGCGGGACGGTCGAGTGCGCCCGGTGCCGCTTCCGGTCGACCTGCCCATGGGCTTGTTCGCCGAGAGCCCGTACCACAGCACCGAGCTCGGGCTGTCGCCCGGAGACCGCCTCGTCGTCGTCACGGACGGCATGCTCGAGCGCAACGCCGCCAGCGTCGACCTTCCTGCGGTCATCGAGCAGACCCGCTCGCTGCACCCGCGCGAGACCGTCCGCGCGATGGCGGACGCCGTGCTCGAGGCGACGGGCCACGCCCTCAGCGACGATGCGACGGTGCTGTGCCTCGACTGGCACGGGCACCACGACCACGACCGGCGCGCGGTCTCCGGCGCTGATCCGGTGCGGGCCAGCGACCCGCTGGCCTGAGCGGCTCGGTCACAGCGGGACCGCGTCGCGGCGCACCTCGTCGGCCGCCTCCGGCGTGAGGCCGCCGTAGTCGACCAGCTGGATCTTGCGGTCGAGGATCCGCTCGAGGCGCTCCTGGAAGCGGCCGAAGTCGGTGGAGCCGCTGCCGATGGGCGGCTCGACGACCAGGTCGATGACGGAGCCCTGCTGCGCCTCACCTCGAGCGACGGCACCGAACACGGCCAGACGGGCGTACTTGTGGTCGGCCGCGACGGCTCTGAGCACGGGACCTGCTGCTTCGACGAGCAGCTCGGGGTGGACGCCGCCGAGCCCGGTCGCGTGCTTGAGCTGCTGGCTGACGGCGGGCTGGGTGATGCCGACGGCCTCACCGATGAGGCGCTGGCTCATCCCTGCGGCCACGAGCGCGCGCAGCGCCAGCACGCGCCGGAGCCGGGCGACCTCCTCGTCGCGCCGCGCGGCGCCGTACACGGTCAGCAGGTCCATGACCGGATCCTCTCAGGCCCGACACCCGTCGCCCGGGCGTCGTCAGCGGGGGCCGTCGGGGCCGTAGGAGCGGGTGACGGTGGCGACGCGCACCTGGTAGTCGCTGTACCAGGCGGACCGTCCGCGCTCCTGGGCGACCACGTGCTCCGCGACCTGCTTCCAGGCCCGGGCGGCCGCGTCGTCCGCCCAGTACGAGACGGTGATGCCGACGTCCTCACGCGCGGACTCGATGCCGAGGAAGCCCGGCTGCTCGGCCGCGAGCTGCGTCATGCGGCGGGACATGACGGCGTACCCGTGGTCACCCTCGGTGCGCAGCGACGTGAAGATGACGGCCGTGTACGGCGGCTCGGGGGTGCTGGCGATCATGCGCCGATGGTGCCATCGCTTGCGACGCTGCCGTAGCAAGGTCGATCCTTGACCATGCCGCTGATCGGGTTCGGCCTGCCGGTGTCGGGCAGCTGGGCCACACCGTCGAACATGCTGCACGTCGCCCGCCGCGCAGAGCAGCTGGGGTACGCGTCGTTGTGGACGTTCCAGCGCGTGCTGCGCCCGGCCGACAGCAGCCGCGACCTTCAGCACGAGGCGCGGCACAACCCCGCGACGCGCCCCGCGGACGCGCCGGCGTACCGGGCCGTGCACGACCCGCTGCTGCCGCTGGCCTACGTCGCGGGCCACACCGAGCGGATCGGACTCGGCGTGGCGACGATCTGCGCACCCTTCATCGCCCCGGCCGTGCTGGCCAAGCAGATGACGACGCTGGACGTGCTGTCCGACGGGCGGCTCACCGTCGGTCTGGGCATCGGGTGGCTCCAGCAGGAGTACGCCGCGACCGGCGTCCCGTTCGAGCGCCGCGGAGCGCGCATGGAGGAGTACCTGCGCTGCCTGCTCGCGCTGTGGACCGACGACCCGGTCGAGTTCGCCGGCGAGTTCTACACCGTGCCGCCATCGCACACGGGCGTGCAGTCGGTGCAGCGCCCGCACCCGCCGCTGCTTCTGGGCGGCGCAGCCCCGGCTGCCCTGAGCCGGGCGGGACGGCTGGCGGACGGGTGGATCAGCAGCAGCCGCCAGGACCTCACGACGATCGGGCGCTCCGTCGAGGCGGTGCGGGACGGAGCGCGGGAGGCCGGCCGTGACCCGGACGCGCTGCGGATCGTCGTCCGGGGCGTCGTCGAGCTGGTGAACGACGCGCTCGACGACCCGCGGCCGCCACTGCACGGCACCCGCGAGCAGATCCTCGAAGACGTTGCGGCACTAAGCCAGCAAGGTGTCACCGAGGTTTTCGTGGACCTCAACTTCTCGCCTCGGGTGGGGTCCCCGGACGTCGACGCCGGGGAGGCGATGGCGTACGCCGAGCAGGTGCTCGAGGCGTTCGCCCCCGCCTCCCCGACGCCCGCCTGACGCAGCGCGGGGGGGGACGCGCGTCAGGCCGCCTCGACCTTCGGCATGATGTCGTACTTCAGTCGCTTCAGGTCGTCGAGCGTCTTGGACACCGGCACGTCGGCGAAGGGCGGCCACAGCAGGGGCATGGTGAGCCCGGCCTCCTTGTAGCGCTTGAGCATGTCGGTGATCTGCTGCTCGGTGCCAACGAGGATGTTCGACACCTTGCCGTTGTCGGTCTGGTCCGTCGGCTCGTCGGTGATGGTGAACCAGATCATGCTGCACATCTCGAGGTCGTTGATCGACCGGCCGAGCTCCTCGAGCTCTCGAGCGATGGCGGTGCGCCACTCGGTGAGCTCGCGCGGCGTGTCCTGGATGCCGATCCAGCCGGCGAGGTTGTACTTCGCGACGCGGTTGGCCGAGCGCTTGGGGTCACGCAGGCCGCTGAAGTAGATGGGCGGGTGCGGCTTCTGCAGCGGCTGGTGCCCGAAACCGCACGGGTCGAAGTCGGCGAACTCGCCGTGGTACTCGAACGTCTCGTTGCCCCAGATGCCCTGGCAGATCTCGATCGTCTCCCGCACGTGCGCGTGCCGCCGCGGGAAGAGGTGGCTCGCGCTCGAGGCGGCGAACTCCTCCGGCATCCAGCCGGCGCCGAGGCCGACGTTCAGCCGGCCGCCCGACAGGTGGTCGATCGTGGCGCACTCGGCGGCGAAGACGCCCGGCGAGCGGTACGGCGTGTCGGTGATGCTCATGCCGATGCGCACCTTGGAGGTGCGCGCCGCCAGCCAGGGCAGCAGCGGCCAGCCCTGGAACCACTTGCCGCGTGACTCGACCGGCAGCTGCGGTGGGAACTCCTTCATCATCCCGAAGGAGTACTGCAGCTCCCCGCGGTCGGAGGCCTCAGGGACGACGACGCGGTCAAGGGTCCAGACCGAGTCGAAGTCGAGCTCCTCGGCGAGATCGGTCAGGTCGGCGAGCTCCTGCACCGTCACGTGGTTGCGGAAGTTCGGCAGGTAGAGGGCGAGCTTCATGGGGCACACATCTCCTCGATCGGTGCTGTGTCTGGTACCTCACCAGGTGGCGTGAGCGCGTCACAAGCCTTGTGGCGCTCATGGTTTGCTCAACGATGAGCGGTCTGGCTACGCACTCGTTCGCGCAGCTCGCGCTTGACGACCTTGCCGTAGTTGTTGGTGGGCAAGGCCTCGACGAAGTAGTACTCCTTGGGCCGTTTGAAACGCGCGATGCGCTCGGTGCACGTGCGATCGAGCGCGTCGACCGACGGCTGAACCCCTTCTGCGGCAACGACGAACGCCACCACAGCCTCACCCCACTCCGCATCCGGCCGGCCCACGACCGCGACGGCGTCGACCTGCGGGTGGGTGAGCAGCGCCTCCTCCACCTCGCGCGGGTAGATGTTCATGCCGCCGCTGATGATGAGGTCCTTCGACCGGTCGCGCAGGGTGAGGTAGCCGTCGTCGTCGAAGCTGCCCACGTCCCCGGTGTGCAGCCAGCCGCCGCGCAGCGTCTCCTCGGTCGCCTCCGGCTGGCCCCAGTAGCCGGCCATCACGACGTCGCCGCGCACCACCACCTCCCCGACCTCACCGACGGGCAGCTCGCGGTCGTAGGGATCCACGACCCGGACCTCGACGTCCGTGCGGGGTAACCCGACGCTCTGCAGGCGGTCGCGCCGTCGCGGGTCGTCGCGCGGGGCGTGGTCGGCCTTGGACAGGGCGGTGATGGTCATGGGTGTCTCGCCCTGCCCGTAGATCTGGGCGAGGCGGGGGCCGAAGGCCTCGAGCGCCGCCTCGAGGTCCTCGAGGTACATCGGCGCGCCGCCGTAGATGATCGTCTTCAACCGCGAGAGGTCAGCGCCCGCGAGCGCCGGGTCGGCCGCCAGCCGCTTCACCATGATGGGTGCCGCGAAGAACGACATCCCCGGCCAGCGGTTGGTCAGGGTCAGCAGCTCGGGGCCGTCCAGCGCGGCCGACTTCGGGAACACGCTGACGGCGCCGCGGGCCACGTGCGGCAACCCGTACAGGCCGGCGCCGTGCGACAGGGGGGCGGCGAGCAGCACGCTGTCGTCGGCCGACACCGCGTCGATGTCGGCGAAGTAGCTGAGGGAGGCCATGAGCAGGTTGCGGTGCGTCAGGGTGGCGCCCTTCGGCCGTCCGGTGGTGCCGCTGGTGTAGAAGAGCCAGGCCGCGTCGTCCGGACGCCGGTCGAGCAGCCGCATCGGCGAGGCGCCGGCCAGGCGGTCCCACTGCTCTCCGGGCGCCAGCACCACCGCCTGCAGCGACTCCACCGTGTCGAGCAGGGCCTCGACGTCGTCGGCGTGCTCGGCGTCGGTGACGACGAGCCGCGTGCCGCTGTGGTCGAGGATGTAGGCGATCTCGTCGCGGTGCAGCCGGGCGTTCACCGGCACCGCGACCAGACCGGCGTGCCAGGCGCCGTACATCGCCTCGAGGTACTCGGGCCGGTTCTTCATGACGATCGCGACCCGGTCGCCGGGGACCAGGCCGTGCTCACCGCGCAGCCCCGCTGCCACACCGGCGGTGCGGGCGGCGAAGCCCTCCCACGTCGCGTGCACGCGGTCACCGGTGGCCAGCGCCGGCCGGTGGCGCAGGTCGCGCCCGTGACGCTCGACCCACGTCGCGAGGTTCATGCCGACAAGGTCGCCGTGCGTGGTCGGGCCGGTCAAGGCGTCGCGGCAGTTGTTGAGGAACGCGTGATGGTTCGGCGGCTTCGGATCGACGAGGCTGGTCGACGCGCACCGGCCCACCGACCACGAGCCCGAGGAGCGATCGATGAGGCTGACCGAGGACGTCGCACGAGCGCGGTTGAGCCAGCAGGTGCACGGCGTGCTGTGTACCCTGCACCCCGAACGCGGCCCCGACCCGCAGCCCGTCGTGTACGCCGTGACCGACGACGGCCACGTCGGCGTGCCGATCGACACGGTGAAGCCGAAGGCGTCGTCGCGGCTGCAGCGCGAGGACAACCTGGCCGCCGATCCTCGTGGCTCGTTGCTCATCGAGCGCTGGGAGACCGATGACTGGTCGAAGCTGTGGTGGGTGCGAGCGGACCTCGAGCACCTGGACGACCCGCCGGCCGCAGTGGTGGACGACCTCACCGACCGGCTGGCCCGGGCCGTCCCGCAGTATCGCGACAAGCCCTTCCACCGCGTGCTCGTGTGCCGCATCGTCCGGGTGACGGGGTGGGCGGCGAGCGAGGAGGCGTGATGCCTCAGAAGGCGACCTCGCCGACCGGGCCGTCCACGGCGAGCAGCGCTGCGGCGGTCTGCGGCCCGACGCCGAGCGCCTGCGCGGCCCTCAGGTCGTCGACGGTGTCGACGTCGTGGCGCGCGCGGGCCGGTGCGTCGTCGAGGGCCACCAGGCCCATCAGGCGGTGTCGCGCCGCCGAACCCGGGCCGTAGTGGGCGGCGGCCAGGTGCCCGGTCGGCTGCACCAGCAGCGTCGTGCCGGTCGCCGCTCGGTCGGGCACGAAGGCGCCCCGCGTGGCCTGCGCGGCGGTCAGCACCTGCGTCACGTCGTCGGGCCGCAGGCAGGCAAGATCGGCCGGCACCACGGCGACTCCGGCGTCCGGCGTCCAGCGGCGCGCGACCTGCAGCCCGTGGTGCACCGCCGCGCCCAGACCGCTGGCGTCGTCCTCGGCGACTCGCACTCCCAGCTCGCGCAGGCGGTCGGAGACGATCGGGTCCGCCGTCACGACGAGCACGCCGGCCACCAGGGGGCTGCCGGTGAGCGCGCAGACCGTGTCGACGGCGAAGGCCAGCGCGAGCGACTGTCGCTGCGCCGGGGCGAGCGCCAGGCGGGACTTCGCCAGGGCGAGCGGCTTGACCGGGACGACCGCCGTCACCCGGTGCGAGGCGCGCGGCGTCACGGAGCCGTCGCCTCGGCGCGGGGCAGTCGCAGCAGCATCGAGGTGCCGTCCGGTCCCGTGCTGTCGACGCGGAGGTCACCGCCCATGGCGCTCATGAGTCCGTGGACCAGGCCCAGCCCGAGCCCGACACTCTCGTCCTGGGTGAGGTCGCCCGGGCCGCCACCGTCGTCGGGCGCCGGCTTCGGCTCAGCTCGGGCGAACGGCGCGAAGACCCGTGGCAGGAGGTCCGGGGGGATGCCGGGACCGTCGTCGTCGACCGACACGAGCACCGTGGCGTCGTCCGGCGCCGGGCGGGTGCGGACGTCGACCCGGCCGGCGACGTTCCCGTGCCGGATCGCGTTGCCGACGAGGTTGAGCAGCACCTGCCGCAGCCGCCGCCGGTCGGCGCGGACGACGTCGTCCGCGATCTCGTGCGACAGCTGGACCTGCCGCTGCTCAGCCTTGGCCGAGAGCAGGCCGAACACCTCGACGACGACCTCGCGCACGCACACCGGCTCGAGGTCGAGCGGGAGGGCGTTGGCCTCGAGGCGGCTGAGGTCCAGGACGTCGGCGAGGAGGTCGATGACGTGCCGGGCCGCGGCGCCGATGTAGCCCAGCGCCTCGCGCCGCCGCGCCTCGTCGAGGTCGATGGTGTCGAGCAGCTCGGCGAAGCCCACGATGGCCTGGATCGGCGTCCGGGCCTCGTGTCCCACTGCAGCGAGCAGCTCGGACTTGGCGTGCGAGAGCTCCTCGGCCGTCCGGCGGGCCGTCTCGGCCTCGAGCCGCGCCCGCCGGTCGCGTTCGGCCGCGCGCCGCTCGGTCAGGTCGAGCACGTTGACGACGTACTGCTCCGTGCCGCCGGCCCGGTGGTGCAGCAGCGAGGCCGTCACCTCCACCTCGACGTCGTGGCGGTCGTCGCGGTGCAGGGTGGCCTCGAACGTCATGGGGCCGCCGCCGTTGCCGTCGAGGTCGTCGAGCAGCGAATCCAGGGAGCGGCCGCGAGCCGTCATGAGCTCGGCCAGCGGACGGCCGACCAGCCCGGATCCGGCCTGCGCCAGCGTGGTGAGTGCCCGGTTGCTCGTGGCGATGACGCGGTCGGCCGCGACGATCGCCATCCCGAGCGAGTTGTCGTCGAACGACCGGCGGAACCGCTCCTCGCTCTCGACGAGGTCGGCGAGCAGGCCGGCGTGCTCGATGGCCACCGAGGCCAGGTGGCTGAACCGGTCGACCAGGAGCTCCTCTCGCCGGGACGGGCGGTGCGGCTGCGGGTGGTAGACCGCGAACGTGCCGACCGGCAGCCCGTCGCGCCCGTCGATCGGGGTCGACCAGCAGCTGCGCAGGCCGGCCGCCTCGGCGACGTCCCGGAAGTCCACCCACAGCGGGTCGCTTCGCACGTCGATGGCGACGACCGGTGCGTTGAGCGCGGCGGCCGTGCCGCAGGAGCCGGCGCCCTCCCGGATCGAGATGCCGTCGATCGCGGCGACGTACTGCGCCGGAAGGCTCGGCGCAGCACCGTGGTGAAGCGTCCCGCCCTCGCGGTCGAGGAGCAGCACCGAGGACCGGGCGCCGGGGATGAGCTCCTCGAGGGAGGTGAGGATCCGGGTCAGGACGTCGGGCAGCGCGGCGGCCCGGGCGATGAGCTCCAGCACCTCGGCCTGGCGGTCGAGCACCTCGCGCGCGTCCTCGGGGCCGAGGCCGGCGCCGAGGTGCGACAGCTCGACGGTGCTCACTCGGGCTCCACCAGCTGGTACCCGACACCGCGCACGGTGCGCAGCAGCCTCGGGTGCGAGGGGTCCTTCTCCAGCTTGAGCCGCAGCCGGTGCACGTGCTCGGTGACGGTCGCCTCGCCGAGCCACTCGGACGAGGCGTTCCACACCCGGTCGACCAGCTGGCTGCGGGTGAAGACGTGCCGCGGGTGCGCCGCGAGGAACGCCAGCAGGTCGAACTCCTTCGGGGTCAGGTCGACCTCCGCGCCGCCCAGGAGCACGCGCCGGCTGGCGGGCTCCACGCGGAGCGTGCCGACGACGATGGCCTCGCCGGACAGCTCGGAGGAGCTGCGCCGCAGCACTGACCGCACGCGCGCGGCGAGCTCGCCGGGCGAGAACGGCTTGACCAGGTAGTCGTCGGCCCCGAGATCGAGGCCGACGATCCGGTCCGTCTCACCACTGCGACCCGACAGCACGATGATCGGCATGTCCGACCGGCCGGTCTGGCCGCCCCGCACGGATCGCAGCACGTCCAGGCCGCCGAGCCGCGGCAGCGACAGGTCGAGCACCACCAGCGACGGGTGGTCGTCGCGGATCCGGCGCAGCGCGGACGGCCCGTCGTCGGCCTCCACGACGCGGAACCCGGCGTCGTCCAGCTGCCAGCGGACCACCGTGCGGATGGCCGCGTCGTCGTCCACCACGAGCACGACGGGCGCGCGCACGTCGGCGACCTTCTCGGCCGCGGACTGGCTCATGGTGGATGGGTACCACAGCCGACTGAGTGCGGTCGACGTCTTCGCCCAGGGCGTTGTGCCTCCGTTGAGCGCGTGTTGCGGCGGGCATGAGGCTGCGCCCACACGATGGCGGGATGCAGCCACGGTGGGATGCCCGCGCCCGGACGCTCATGCAGCTCTCGACCAGCTCCCTCACGGGACTGGCCCGCGAGCGGCGCGATGCCCTGTTCGGCACGAGAGTGACCTTCTCCCCCAAGGTCTTCATCCCCCTCACCCAGCTGTGTCGCGATCGTTGCGGTTACTGCACGTTCGCCCACTCGCCGCGGACGGCGACGGCTCCGTTCCTGGAGCCCGACGAGGTGCTCGCCGTCGCTGAGCAGGGCGCCGCCGCGGGCTGCCACGAGGCGCTCTTCACCCTCGGCGAGGCGCCCGAGCTGCGCTACCCCGAGGCCGCCGAGTGGCTGGCGGCGCACGGGCACGTGTCGACGGTCGGCTACCTGGCCGAGATGACCGCTCTGGTGCTCGCGGAGACCGGCCTGCTTCCCCACAGCAACGCCGGCGCGCTGAGCGAGGAGGACCTCGCGACGCTACGGGCGTCCTGCGCGTCGCAGGGCATGATGATCGAGAGCCTGCGCGCGGACCTGGTGGCCCATCGCGGCGCCCCCGACAAGCTGCCCGCTCGTCGGCTGGCGACGCTGCAGGCGGCAGGCCGTCTCGCGATCCCCTTCACGACCGGGATCCTGGTCGGCATCGGCGAGACGGAGGCCGACCGCCTCGAGGCGCTCGTGGCGATCGCGGAGGCGCATCGCACGTACGGGCACGTGCAGGAGGTGATCGTCCAGAACTTCCTGCCCAAGCCCGGCACGGCGATGCGCGCCGCCGCCCCGTGCCCGCGGGACGACCACCTGCGCGCGATCGCCCTCGCGCGCCTCGTGCTGCCGGACGACGTGCACGTGCAGGCCCCGCCGAACCTCACCGAGCCGGACGAGCTCGCGGGTCTGCTGGCCGCGGGCATCGACGACTGGGGCGGGGTGTCGCCCGTGACGGTCGATCACGTGAACCCCGAGCGACCGTGGCCGTCTCTGGAGAAGCTGCGCGCCGCCACTGAGGGAGCCGGTCACCAGCTCGCGCCACGGCTGACGATCTACCCCGAGCTCGCCGCGCGGCCCGAGCGCTGGCTCGACGCGGCCACGCGCTTCCCCGTGCTGGACCGCGCCGACGCCGATCTGCTCGGCCGCGACGACCCCGGTGCGCTGTGGCCGGAACGCCACCGCGACGCCGTGAACGTCGGCACCGGCGCGGAGGTGATCCAGGTGGGCCGGCGGTCGACGGCGTGGTTCTCGGGCGCCGGCGTCGACCCGAGCCCGGTCCCGTCAGCCGGTGGCACCGTGCGCGGGCGGGTGCGCGAGGTGCTGGACGGCGTGCGGCTGGGTCAGGACCCGGGCGCCGAGGAGCTCGAGGCGCTCTTCGCCGCCCGCGGCGGCGAGGTGCACGCCGTGGCCGAGATGGCAGACGAGATCCGCAGGCAGGTCGTCGGCGACGAGGTGACCTTCGTCGTCAACCGCAACATCAACTACACCAACGTCTGCACGTTCAAGTGCCGGTTCTGCGGCTTCTCCAAGGGGCCGCTCTCGCTGAACCTGCGGGGGGCGCCGTACCTGCTCACGCTGGACGACATCGCCGATCGCAGCGAGCAGGCCTGGGCGCTCGGCGCCACGGAGGTCTGCCTGCAAGGCGGTATCCACCCGTCGTTCGACGGCGACTTCTACGTCGAGGTGACCCGCGCGGTGCACGAACGCGTGCCCGACCTGCACATCCACGGCTTCACCGCCCTGGAGGTGCTGGAGGGATCGCGCCGGCTGCAGGAGCCGCTCGAGAGCTACCTGCTGCGGCTCAAGGACGCCGGCCTGCGGTCGCTGCCCGGAACGGCGGCGGAGATCCTCGATGACGACATCCGTGCGGTGCTGTGCCCGGACAAGATCACCACCGACGAGTGGCTGGAGGTGCACCGCACCGCCCACGCCGTCGGGCTGCGCAGCAACGTGACGATGATGTTCGGGTCGGTCGAGCGGCCGGCGCACTGGGTACGGCACCTGCTGAGAACCCGTGCACTGCAACGGGAGACGGGTGGATTCACCGAGTTCGTGGGCCTGCCCTTCGTGCACATGGCGGCGCCGATCTACCTCAAGCAAGGTGCCAGGCGCGGGCCGACGTGGCGCGAGACGGTGCTCGTGCACGCCGTCGCGCGCATCGCGTACGCGCGCGACATCGCGCACGTGCAGGCGTCCTGGGTCAAGCTCGGACCGGCCGGGGCACAGCAGCTGCTCGCCGCCGGCGTCGACGACCTCGGCGGCACGCTGATGGACGAGAACATCAGCCGGGCCGCGGGCGCCAGCCACGGCCAGGGGCTGACGCCCGACGACCTCGCGGACATCGCCCGAGCGGCCGGCCGGCCCCTGCGCCAGCGCACCACGCTGTACGGGGAGGTCGCGCAGGAACGGCGCGTCGCGGAGCTGACCTCGTGACCGCGCGCGTCGTCGAGACCGTGCTGCCCACGGAGCTCGGGACGTTCCGGGCCTTCGGCTACCGGGACGCCGGCACGGGTCAGGAGCACGTCGCGCTGGTGCGCGGTGACCTCCGCGACGCCCTCCGCGATGGCGTCTTGACCCGTGTGCACTCCGAGTGCCTCACCGGCGACGCCTTCGCGTCGACCCGATGCGACTGCGGGCCGCAGCTGCGTGCGGCGCTCACCGCCGTGACGCAGGAGGGCGCTGGCGTGGTCGTGTACCTGCGGGGCCAGGAGGGCAGGGGTATCGGATTGGTTGAGAAGCTGCGGGCCTACTCGTTGCAGGACAGAGGTTTCGACACCGTCGACGCCAACCTGGCACTCGGGCTGCCGGCCGACGCGCGGGACTACCGGCCCGCGGTGAGCATCCTGCGTGACCTCGGCGCGGACGCCGTACTCCTGCTGACCAACAACCCCGACAAGGTCGCCGCCCTACGGGACGGCGGGATCGACGTCCGGCAGCAGGTGCCGCTGCTCACCCCCGTCACCCCCGCCAACGTGGGGTACCTGGCGACGAAGATGGTGCGGTTCGGCCACTACCTCGGCGCGGCGCTCACCGCTGACGCCGGCCGCGCCCTGGGCGACTGATCGGGTGCCAGGTCGCGGTGGCGGTCCTTGTAGCGGAGCACTGCGTAGATCGCGTCTCCGCGCGAACGTCTGTCAGTCGTCGGCTGCCTCGGGGCCGTCGACGTTGATGACCACCTCGCCGGTGCCGGCTCGGACGACGACGACCGTGGCGTCCTCCGTCGCTGGGTTTCCCTCGCGGTGCACCGTGTGCGGCGGGACGAAGATGAAGTCGCCCGGCCCGGCGTCGACCACGTCTCGCCCGCCCGGCCCGGACTCCATGCGCATGGCCCCGGACACCACGTAGATGTGGCTCTCGTGGTCACCGTGGTGGTGCCAGCCGGACACCATTCCTGGCTCGGTCGTGACGTGGCCGGCCCACGTGCGCTCGGTGCTGGTGGCCTGTTCCCGGTGCATGCCAGGCGTCGGGTGACCGGCCGTGCGGTCGGCGGGCCGGACCAGCCTCACCCGCGCCTCATCCGCCATAGCGACTCCTTGTGGGCGGCAGGGACCTCGTTGGGAGGAAGGTGCTACCGCGGGTGCGCGGTGTCAAGCAGCGACTCGCCTCCGGACAGCCTGCTCGTCGGCGGCGACGCCGTCACGCCGCCTGGCGGTCGTTCTTCTCGCGCAACGGTCGCAGCGCGCCGTCCAGCCGCAGGAGCTCGTCGAGCATGGCGTCGGCGGCACCTTCCATGACCTCGTTGGCCTTGACGCGGCCGCCGTCGATGAACTGGGCGTGGAACGGGATGTTGACGCTCTCGGTGACGGGGATCATCTTCAGCGTCGTGACGACCTGCTTGAGCTGCTGGACGGCGCGGGTGCCAGCCGCGACACCGCCGTAGGAGACGAAGCCGACGGGCTTGTCGCGCCACTCGTTGTGGAGGTAGTCGATCGCGTTCTTGAGCGCGGCGGGGTAGCCGAAGTTGTACTCCGGCGTCACGAAGACGACGGCGTCCGCGCGCTCGATGATCGCGCTCCAGTCCTTGGTGTGCTGGTGGACGTACTGGCCCAGCCGCGGGTGGTTCGGCTCGTCGTAGAACGGCAGGTCGATCTCCGCGAGGTCAGCCACCTCGACCGTGAACCCACCGTGGCGCTCGGCGCGCTCGACGAGCCAGTTCGCGATGGGCAGGCCGGCGCGTCCGGGGCGGGTGGATCCGATGATCACGGTCAGGTTGGGCATGGACTCCCTTTCGTTGACGTTTCAACAAAACCCTATCAAGACCCTGCCCGAAGCGCCTCCGGGGTCCGCTGCACGTAGCAGCCACCCTGGGGCTGGTGATATCGTGACCGTGATATCGGAGGTGGTCGTCCATGGAGCAGATACTGATCCGCAACCTTCCCGCTGGGACCAAGGCTGCGCTGCGTGCACGTGCTCAGCAGCATCACCGCTCCATGGAGGCGGAAGTGCGCGATCTGCTGGCGCGGGCCCTGGCCGACGAGCCCGTCACGATCGTCGACATCCTGGGCAGCGACGAGGGCGCTGACATCACGTTCGAACCGGAGCGCCTTGGCCTGACCGCCCGCTCAGCCGAGCTGTGAGGTACCTCCTGGACACCAACGTGGTGTCCGCGCTCCGGGTGCGAGGGCGCAACTGCTCTGTGGAGGAGTGGGCCGCGTCAGTTCCCTTGGGCGACCATTTCGTCTCCGCTTTCACCATCGCCGAGATCGAGCGCGGCGTGATCGCCAAGGAGCGTGCCGACGCCGAGCAGGGCGAGGTCCTGCGTCGCTGGTTCGAGGACAACGTCCTGCCTGCGTTCGCGGGTCGTGTCCTGGGCTTCGACTTGTCGGCAGCCCGGATCCTCGCGGCTTACCGCGTTCCGGAGCACACCCCCTTGGACGACGCGCTCATTGCTGCTGTCGCCGAGTCCGCTGGCTTGACCGTCGCGACCCGGAACACGAAACACTTCGAGCCCCTTGGCGTGGCTTGCGTCAACCCGTGGGACGGACCGACGGCGCACGACTGACGCGAGTCGGCCTGGAGCGTCGGTCACTGCTCACGCGCCTCGCCGCAGACGCTTCAACACCTCAGGCCCTCCCACCGCCTCGACGAACGACGGATCACCGCACACCACGAGCTGGTCACGCGCCCGAGACAGCCTGACGTACGGCGCACTACAACTCGGGCACCATGACGCGGCGTACGCCGAACCGCGACGTCGTCCCGCACGAGGTGCTCAACCTGCACCCGGACGACCTGACCCGTTGGACTCCGGTACTGCGACGCCACCGAGGTGAACAGTCGTCGTGGCAGCGTCCTCGTCCGCGTGCACGCGACGGGCGCCGGGCCACCGGAGGTGGACCCGGTCGGGTGGTAGCAGGGCTCGGGCGACAGGGTCGTCAGCGTGGCCTAGCCGGACGCCGCCTGAGGCGGGGCGACTGACTCGCGGCGGTGGATCGTGGGATCCAACCGCACCACCCGCTGTGGCAGCTCAGGGTTCTCGATCCGCTCGTGCAGCATCTGCATCGCCCGCTGCCCGATCTCAGCGAGCGGCTGAGCGGCGACGGTGAGCCGCGGCGACAGCAGGTCCGCCCACGGCAGGTCGTCGAAGCAGACGAGTGAGATGTCATTGGGGACGGCGAGCCCGGCGTCCCCGATGGCCTGCAGCACACCCAACGTCATGGCGTTGTTGGCCGAGAGCAGCGCCGTCGGCCGGTCGTCCTGCGCCAGCAGAGCGCGCGTCGCCGCGCGAGCCTCGTCCCCGTTCGACCGCCCCTCCACCACAGGCCCCTCGGCCAGCCCGTTGCGCGCCAACCCCCGCGAGAACCCCTCCAGCCGCTCCTCGCTCGTCGCCAGCCCCCGAAGGCCGGCCACGAAACCGATGTTGGTGTGCCCCGCCTCCGCGAGCAGGTCGACCAGCTGCGCCGTCGGCTCGACGTTGCTCACACCCACCATGTCGCAGGCGTTCTCGACCTCGAGGAACCGGTCGAGCAGCACGGTCGGCACGTTGCGGCGGTGCAGCAGGCTCAGGCTCCGCTCGGGCTCGGCGGAGGGGGCCAGCACGATGCCGTCCACCCGCCGCGACACGAACGTCCGCACGGCCTCGTACTCCCGCTCCGGCTCGTCGTGCGTGTCGACGAGCATGACGATGCGACCGAGCGCCGTCGCCGCACGCTCCACCGCGCTGACGACCTCGGCGAAGTAGATGTTCGAGATCGCCGACGTCGCGACGCCGATGGTGTTGGTGCGCCGCGACCGCAGCGACCGCGCGATGTCGTCGTGGACGTACCCGGTCTCCTCGATCGCCTTGCGCACCGCGGCCTCGGTGCTCGGCGCGATCGCCCGGGTGCCGTTGAGGACGTGCGAGACGGTGCTCTGCGAGACCCCCGCCGCCTTCGCGACGTCGTGCATGGTCGTCATCCGGGCATCGCCGACCCGACGCGCCCGGCCGACGCGTCCCGGAACCGAACCCGAAGGTCCGCAGCCGGCGCCGTCGCAGCGATCACCGCGGCATTCGGCTCATCGACCCGAGCCACCCACTCGCTCGCCTCGTCCAGCGACCGCCCGTGACGCCGGTGCCGCGCCACCAGCCGCTCGCGCCGGACGCGCTCGTCGACGTCGAGGTACCAGACCTCGTCGAGGTACGCCCGCGCCTTCGGCCACGCACCGTCGTCCAGCAGCAGGTAGTTCCCCTCGGTGATCACGAGCGGCACCTCGCGCGGCACGGCGAGCGCTGAGGCGAACGACTCCTCGAGCTCGCGCCGGAACTCCGGCACGTACACCACCGGGTCAGCGCGCTCGGAGAGCCGGCGCAGCGTGGCGACGTACGCGTGGACGTCGAACGTCTCCGGCGCGCCCTTGCGGCCCGCGAGCCCGAGGTCGCGCAGCACCTGGTTGGCGAGGTGGAACCCGTCCATCGGCACCACGACCGCCAGGCGCGGGCCGAGCTCGCGAACGAGCTCGGCCGCGAGCGTCGACTTGCCCGCGCCCGGCGCCCCGCACAGCCCGATGATCGTGCGGGGAGCCGCGGCGCTGAGCACCCGCAGCCGGTCGGCCAGACTCTGCACAGTGGCATCGACGACCGACTGCGGGTGCCCCTGGTTCACGCACTCTCCTTCATCCGCGACCCAGGCTGGGCCGCTCGATCCGACCGGTTCTCAGAACTTGAACTCGTTGAGGTTGGCGGGGGTGACGACCTTCGCCGGGCCGAGGATGACCTCACCCTGCTCGCCGACCGTGAACTTCCCCAGGTCTCCCGCCGTGAACGTCTCGCCCTTCTTGCCGGTGAGGTCGCACGAGGCCAGCCCCTTGGCCACGTGGTACGACAGCCTCCCCAGGTCGGTCACGTTCCACCAGATGTCCTGTACGTCCCCGGTCTGAATGTACTTACCGATGAGCGTGGCTGGTGCGAGGCCCGTGAGCTTGACCCGGCCGAGGTCGCCGCGGTCGGCGAGCGCCGTGGCCGCCGCCGGCAGCGAGATGCCGGCCGGGATGATGATGCCCTTGAGGTTGGGGTAGGTCGTCACGAGCTCCTTGGCCCGGTTCGCGCTGACGTCGGCCTTCTCCTCACCGTAGGCGACGGCCACCAGCTTCATGTCCTTGAACTTGGGGTCCGAGGCCAGCCGCTTCTTCATGTCGGCGATCCAGGCGTTCTGGTTGACGGCCGTCTGCGTCGACGACAGCACCGCGAAGTCGCCCTTGCCGCCCAGCAGGTCGTACATGCTGTCGAGCATCTTGGTGCCCAGCTCGGAGATCTTGGCCTGGTTGACGAAGATCGCGCGGGCGGAGGGGTCGACGTCGGAGTCGAACGACAGCACCTTGATGCCGCGGGCCCGCGCCTTCTTCAGCTCGGCAGCCGCTCCCTTGAGGTCGCTGCCGGAGATCGCGATGACGTCGACCTTCTTGGAGATCAGCTGCTGCACGAACGGGATCTGCGCTGAACCGGTGGCCTCGCTGGGCGAGGTGTAGATGATGGTGTCGTTGGCTCCCGACGCCTTCGACTCGGCGGTCATCCCGTCGCGGACCGTCGTCATGTACGGGTCGTCACCCAGCTTCGGGATGATCCCGATGGTGATGTCGCCCTTCTTGCAGTCACTGGACGCCGCAGCGGCGGTGTCGCCCTTCGACGAGCCGCAACCTGCCAGGGCCCCCGCCAAGATGATGAATGCCGTCAGGCCGGTGAGTGGGGTGCTCTTTCTCATAGGTGCGCGCTCTCCTTCGTCGAGGTGCTGCTGGGATGGCGTTGTCTGCGCCGCCGGGTGGCGGCCCAATCGCGCGCCTGGTCGACCAGGTTGGCCGCCAGGAGCGAGAGGATCAGGAGGAAGCCGACGACCGCGGACTGGGAGTAGGCGCCCACGTTGAGCAGCTGGAGCATGCTGCGCAGGACGACGACCGCCACCAGGGCCCAGAGCACGCCGCTCATCCGGCCCTGACCGCCCAGGAAGCTCACGCCGCCGAGGAACACGACCGTGACGACATCCAGCTCGAAGCCGAGCATCGCGTCAGGCGACGCCGAGGAGTTCAGCCCGGTGTGCACGACGCCGGCCAGTGCGGCCACAGCGCCCGACACCACGAACATCCGCGCGATGAGCCGCCGGTTGCGCACCCCGGCGTACCGCGCGGCCTCCGGGTTGCCGCCGATCGCGTACACGCGCCGTCCCCAAGCGGTGCGGTGCAACGCGATCCAGAAGACCGGGAGCAGCGCGAGGAACGGCACGAAGGTCCACGGCACGAACGTCCCGGGCACGTCGGTGTAGCTGAGCTGCAGGACGACGTCCGGCACGGTGTTGACCGGCGTCCCACCCACCAGGACGTAGCAGAGGCCGCGGAACACGGCGAGGGTGCCGAGCGTGACGATCAGCGACGGCAGCCCCACGCTCACGAAGAAGGCGTTCACCGCACCGCAGCCGGCGCCCACCAGCACCGCGGCGAGCACTGCGACCCACCACGGCGCCCCGGCGCCGGTGACCAAAGCCATCACGATGCCGCTCAGGCCGGCGATCGAGGCGACCGAGATGTCGATCTCGCGAGCGATGATGAGCGGCACCAGCGGCAGCACCATGATCGCCCGGGCGCTCATGCGCGACAGCGACGACTCCAGGTTGTAGCTGTCAGCGAAGCCGGCGGTCGTCGCCACCGCCGTCACGATGAGCGCCAGGGCGATGAGGGCGAGGATCCCCTCCCACCCGACGAGGACGCCGGTCAGCCGGGCGCGCCAGGGGGCGCGCGGGCGCCAGCGGACGTCGGACAGCTCAGTGCGGTCGAGGGTGCTCATCGGATCCTCTGCGTTCGGGCGAGGCGGCGGCGGTTGAGCAGGACGTCGACGGTGACGGCGGCGATGATGCTGGCGCCGTAGACGGCCTGGAGGTACTGGTCGGGCACACCGGAGACGATGAGCACCTTGCGCAGCGCCAGCAGGCCGACGACTCCGACGGCCACGCCGCCCACCGACCCGTGACCTCCGCGAAGCGCCACCCCTCCGACCACCACGGCAGCGATCACGGCCTGTTCCAGCCCGATGGCCACCTGCCCGTCGACGTACGGGTAGTAGGACGCCCAGGTCGCGCCGGCGAGCCCCGCCAGCAAACCGGAGAGCGTGAACGCCGCGAGCACTCGGCGCCCGGTGCGCACCCCGAGCAGCTCGGCACCCGCGGGATTGGAGCCGGCGAGGTACACCGAACGGCCGAAGGTCGTGCGAGACAACGCAAATCCCGCAGCGAGGAACAACACGACGGCGACGACGTTGACGGTGCTCACCGGCCCCAGCGAGGCCTTGCTCCAGTCGAGCCACGCCCCGGGGACGTCGCCCGGCTTGACCCGGTCGCCCGAGGAGATCTGGCTGAGCAGCCCGCGGTACATGGCCAAAGTGCCGAGCGTGACCACGATGGAGGGGATGCGGCCGTAGCCCACCAGCAGCCCGTTCAACGCACCGCACAGCGCTCCGACGGCGAGGCCGACGAGCACCGCGACGACGACCGGCGTCCCGCTGACGTCACGCATGAGGACGGCGGCGACGTACGCGCTCAGCCCGACGGTGCTCGCCACGGACAGGTCGATGTTGCGGGTGAGGATGACGAGCATCTCCCCCAGACAGACCAGCCCGACGATCGAGGAGTAGTCGGCGACGTCCTGGAGGTTGTTCACCGAGTAGAAGTTCGGGTTCAACGCACTCAGCGGCACGATAAGCAGCAGCAGCGCCGCCGCCAGAGCGAGCTCCGGACGCCCAGCCAGCCGCGCCCGCACGGCGGTCACGACCGAGCTGGGGCGCCCCCCAGAGAGTGCGTCACCAGGCTCCACGGCGGGAGGCTCCTCCCCCGCCGTCGTCGGCTCGACGGAGGTGGTGGCCGCGCGGCCGATGGCGATCGGGTCGATCTCGTCGCCGGTGAACTCGGCCGCGATGCGCCCGCGGTTCATCACGTAGATGCGGTCGCAGCTGCCGATCAGCTCCGGCATGTCGGACGAGATCACGACGATGGCCAGGCCCGACTGCGCCAGCTCGTCGATGATCCGGTGTACCTCCGCCTTCGCGCCGATGTCGACACCCTGGGTCGGCTCGTCGAGGATCAGCAGGCGTGGGTTGGTGGCCAGCCACTTGGCGAGCACGACCTTCTGCTGGTTGCCGCCCGACAGGGAGCTGGCCGGCTGGGTGACGCTCTCGAAGCGAAGCCGCATGCGCTGCAACGGGTCCGCCACCAGGCGGACGGTCTTGTCGTCGTCCACGAGCCCAGCCGTCGTGGCACGGTCGACCACGGGCAGCACCGCGTTGTCGAGGATCGAGAACTCCTCGACCAGGCTCTGCCCGCGGCGGTCCTCCGACACGTAGGCGACGCCCGCGGCCATGGCGTCGGCCGGGGTCCGCCCCCGGTACGGCTCGCCGTCGATCCTGATCTGCCCCGCGTCGGCCGGCTCCACCCCGAAGACAGCGCGCGCGACCTCCGAGCGGCCGCTGCCGACCAGGCCGGCCAGTCCGACGACCTCGCCGGCGCGCACGGAGATCGAGATGTCCTCGAACACACCGCGACGCCCCAGCCCCTCCAGCTGCAGCACGACGCCACCCAGCTCGGTGGGCTGGCGCGAGTAGATGTCGGCCAGGGAGCGTCCGACCATCAGCCGCACGAGCTCGTCCTCGTCGGTGCCGGCCGTGGTGCGGACGCCGACCACCTCACCATCGCGCAGGACGACGACGCGGTCGGACAGCGCGAGGATCTCCTCCAGGCGGTGGCCGACGAACAGCACGGCGACCCCGCGGTCGCGCAGCCTGCGCACGACGGTGAACAGGTGCATCGCCTCGGTGGTCGTGAGCGCCGCCGTGGGCTCGTCGAGCACGAGCACCGAGGCGTCTCCGGCGAGCGCCCGCGCGATCTCGACCAGCTGCCGTTCCGAGACGCGCAGCTGCGCCAGCGGACGCGAGGTGTCGACGTCGAGCCCGAGCTCGGTGAGCAGAGCGTGGGCACGCCGCTCCATCTCGGCCCGCTGCACGATCCCGGACTTCTGCAGCGCGTAGCCCGCGAAGACGTTCTCGGCGACGGAGAGCTCGGCGAACAGCTCGGGGTGCTGGTTGACGACGGCGATGCCGGCGGCGCGGGCGACCCGCGCGTCGCCGAGGACGACGTCGACACCGCCGACGCGGATGGTGCCGCCATCGGGGCGGTGGACGCCGGCGAGCATCTTCACGCAGGTGCTCTTGCCGGCACCGTTCTCGCCGATCAGCGCCACGATCTCGCCGGATCGGACGCCGAACGACACGTCCTCGCAGGCCACCGTCGCGCCGAAGGTCTTGCGCACCGACGCGAACTCCACAGCGGGCGCGTCAGCGCGGGTGCCGGCGGTCTGTGACGAGCGTGTGGTCTGAGTCACAGAGGCGTTTCTACACCACGCGCATTCGTATGCGCAATCGTATGCGCGCCCAACCGCGCCAGATATTTCCGGCCGTCGGCATCATGCTGCACCCACGGAAAGCACTATCACCCGCGACGGGCGGACGACGCTTCACACGCGCTACACCAGTTGCAGCACAATGCATTCGGCCCCGCCTCACCGCAGGAGGTTCAGCGCACCCAGGACGGTGAACACCATCACCAGCACCTCGAACACCCGCGGCGACAGCCGCGGAGCGATCTTGCGCCCCAGCCACCCTCCAGCGAGCACCAGCGGGGCGAGCGCGACCAGCACGTAGAGGGACTGCACCGTCACGAGTCCGAGCATGATCGACAACGGCAGCTTCACGAGGTTGACGACGAAGAAGAACCACGCCGCCGTACCGATGAAGCTCATGACGCCGACACCGGCGCGCAGCAGGTAGATGCTCATGAAGGCGCCCCCGGCGTTCGCCACCATGCTGGTGAATCCGGACAGGCCGCCCAGCACCGGCGTCTGGTACCGGTCCGACCCTGACCCTCGCCAGCGCGGCGCCATCCGCGCCACGGTCTGCACCACGGCCAGGGTCAGCATCACGGCGCCGATCGTGCGCCGCAGGTCCGTGTCGTCGACAGCGCTCACGAACCACGTGCCGGCGAGGATCCCCACCCCCACCGACGGCGTGAGGCCCCGCAGCACCCGCCAGTCGGCATGCCGCTGGTACGCGCGCACCGAGTAGACGTCGCCTACCAAGATCAGCAGCAGCAACGTCCCGGTCGACAGGCGCACGGGGAGGACGGCGGCGAACAGCGCCACGCTCACCATGGACAGCCCGTTGACCGCCGTCTTGGAGAAGCCGAGGAACGACGCACCGACCGCCAGCAGGGCCCAGCCCTGGGGGCTGAGACCGGCCATGGTCACCGCGCAGCCGCGACGTCAGTACTCGACGACGACGGCGTGACCGGCCGCGCTGCTCCGGGTGCACGCGTCCGCCACCCGCGACACCAGCACCGCCTCGGCTGCGGTGCAGCCGAGGAACTCGGTCCCGGTGGCGCACGACCGGACGAACGACCGCGTCTCCTCCACGAACGCGTCGGCGAACCGCTCCTGGAACGTCAGCGGCGCACCGACGTTCGTGAGCCCCGGCTCCTCGACGGCGAGCACCGGCGTGCGCTGACTCAACCCCGCCGACAGCGCCGAGCCCGACCCGTAGACCTCCCACCGGACGTCCTGGCCCAGCGGTTCGTGCCGCACACCGTGCATCGTGACGGTGAGGCCGTCGTCCAGATGCGCGATGATCGTCGCGACGTCGGCGTCGCCGTGCTCGGCGTAGGCGGGCGACACCCGGCTGTCGCCCACCGCGTACACGGAGACGACGCGTTGGCCGGTCAGCCACATGGCCGTCTCGATGTCGTGGACGAACAGGTCGTGGAAGATGCCGGCGCTGGCGGCGATGAACTCCGGCCGCCCCGGCGTGTGGTCCATCGACGCCGAGCGCATCACGTAGAGCCGCCCCGCCTCCCCCGAGTCGATCGCGTCCTTGAGCCGGCGAAAGCCGCGGTCGAAGCGACGCTGGAACCCTGCGATCACCGGGACGCCGAGCTCGGACGCCTTGGCGGACAACGCCTCGCTGTCGCTGATGCTCGCTGCGAGCGGCTTCTCGACCAGGATGGGCACGCCGGCCGTGAGGGCCAGCTCGAGGTCGGCCCGGTGGTGCGCGGTGGCGCTGGTCACGAACACCAGGTCGGGAGAGTCCTGGACGCCGGCCTCCACGGTGGTGGCCGAGCCGTCGTACTGCTCAGCGAGGGCCTGCGCCCGGGTGAGGTCGCGCGTGGCGAAGAGCAGCTCGACGTCGTCGAGCTCCCGCAGCGCCGACGCTCGGATCCCGGCCATCCGGCCGCTGCCGATGACGAGCGCCCTCACGACGCCGTCGCTCCCGCGCTCATCGGGATGTTGCGGAACTCGTAGCCGGCGGTGAGCGCGCCGTCGACGATGAGGTCGACGCCGCTGACGCCGCGCGCCTGGTCACTCAGGAAGAACGCGACGACGTTCGCGACGTCCAGCGGGCTGGTGATGGTCCCCAGCGGTTGGCGCGCCTCGCGCGTGGCCAGCAGCTGGTCGGGGTCCGGGCTGCTGTTGAGGTGGGTGTAGAACATCTCGGTCGTCATCGGCCCGGGGCTGACCAGGTTGCAGCGGATCCCTGACCGCCCGAAGTCCAGGGCGGAGGCCCGCACGACCTGGCGCAGAGCGCCCTTCGAGGCGCAATATGCGACGAGACCCTCCTCGCCGTACGTGGCGTCGACGCTGCCGACGAACACCATCGGCCCACCACCGCGCTGGGTCATGACCGGCTGCAGGTGCTTGATGGCCAGCCCCGCTGCGATGACGTTGACGGAGAAGGCCCGCTGCCAGTCGGCCGGTGCGATCTCGGCGGCCGTCCCCTGCACCAGCGTCGCCGCCACCGAGGCCAGCCCGACGCTGCCCGGGAGGGTCTCGACGAGCTCGGCCACTGCCTGCCAGGTCGCCGGATCGTCGACACTGCCGGCGATGCTGCGGAAGCTGTCGTGAGCCGCCAGCGCGTCCGGCGGCGGGACGACGTCGACACCGATGACGACGGGCCCCTCGGCGACGAGGATCTCCGCCAGCTGCTTGCCCAGCCCGGACGACGCGCCCGTGAGGACGACGACGTCGGGCAGCGAGATCTTCACGGTGTCACTCCTTGACCTGTGAGCGGCCACTGCGCGCTGCGATGGCATCGACGATGACGGCCATCAGCAGCACCAGGCTGGTGATGATGAACTTCGCGGCCGACGGCAGGGCCAGCAGGTCCATGCCGTTGGAGATCGACCCGATGATCAGGATGCCGACGAGTGCGGAGTACACCGAGCCGCGGCCACCGAACAGGCTCGTCCCGCCGATGACCGCGGCGGCGATGGCGTTGATCAGGGTGTCGCCCGCGCCGGACTGCGTCGTGGCGGCGATGAGCCGCGAGGCAGCGAGCACACCACCGAAGGCGGCCAGCCCGGAGCCCACGGCGAACGCGGTGACGCGCACCCGCTGCACGGGGATGCCGGCCCGACGAGCGGCCTCGGCGTTGCCGCCGATCGCCAGCAGGCGCACCCCGAACCGCGTCTGGCGGATGATGTAGTCCATCCCCACGACGATGACCACGAAGACGAACACGGCGACGGGCACGCCGCGGTCGCGGTTGAACACCGCCACCACACCGAGCAGGACGACGGCGAGGCCCACGAGCTTGGCGACCTGCGTGCGCAGCTCGGCGTGCTCGAGCCCGGCGGCCTTCAGCTTCGCGCGCTCGTTGAGGGTGAGGTAGGAGACGAGGGCGACGCTGACGATCGCGATGACCCAGCCCGCGGCGGGCGTCATGAACGTCGAGGTCAGCTTGGCGACCTGGCCGGCGTAGTCGAAGTTGATCGCGGTGCGGTCGCCGAAGATCGCCAGCGTGCAGCCCTGCAGGCCGATCAGTCCGGCCAGGGTGATGACGAAGGCCGGCACGCGGAAGAACGTCACCACCGCGCCCTGGAAGGTGCCGATGCCCACACCCACCAGGACGGCGACGACGATCGACAGCCACGCGTTCCAGCCGAGCTCGACGTTCAGCACACCGAGCACGGCACCGCAGAAGCCACTGGTGGCCGCGACCGACAGGTCGATCTCGCCGAGCAGCAGGATCACCACGACGCCGACGGCGATGACGCCCACCGACGCCACCTGGAGCGACAGGTTGGTGATGTTCCACGGCGTCAGGAAGTTGGAGTTGGCCGTCTGGAACCCGACGCAGACGACGAAGAGCCCCAGGATCACGGGCGCGAGGTTGATGCCGCTCGGCCGGCGCGAGAACAGAGCGCGCGCGCCTGTCGAGAGGGCGCGCCGCCGGTCCGCCGTAGGCGGTTGCGGCGTCGGCTGGCCACCGGACTGGTTGGCGGTCGGCGTGTGCACGGTCATCGGGCCGGCTCCTTGCTGATGAGATGGACGTGACCGGGAGCGCTCACGACACCACTCCCCACTCGGCGCCGGTGATGGCGGCGACGACTTCCTGCTGGGACGAGCTCGCGACCTCGAAGCGTCCGGCGATCTGGCCCAGGCGCAGCACCGTGACGACGTCGGAGACCGCGAAGACGTCGGCCAGGTTGTGGCTCACGATGATGACGGCGAGGCCCTGGTCGCGAAGGCGCCGGACGAGGTTCAGGACCTCCGCGGTCTGGGCGACTGACAGCGCTGCGGTCGGCTCGTCGAGCAGCATGACCTCCGGCCGGCCGAGGAGCGCCCGCGCGATGGCGACCGACTGGCGCTGACCGCCGGAGAGGCCCTCGACGGGGCTGCGGACCTTCTGCAGGTTCACCGACAGGGACTTCAGGAGGCCGAGCGTCTCCTGCTCCATCGCCCTGCGGTCGATGCGGCGCAGCAGCGACCCGAGCGGGCCCTTGCTCATGGACTCCCCGCCGAGGAACACGTTGTCGGAGACACTGAGGTTCCCGCACACCGCGAGGTCCTGGTAGACCACCGAGATGCCCAACTTCGCGGCATCACGAGGCCCGTTGAGCGCGACCGGCTCGCCCTTCCAGAGGATCTGCCCCTGGTCGAAGGCCTGGACGCCGGCGATCGTCTTGATGAGCGTGGACTTGCCGGCGCCGTTGTCACCGACGAGCGCGTGGACCTCGCCCGCCCGCAGCTTCAGGGACGCGCCTCGCAGTGCCTGCACTGCGCCGTACGACTTGCGGATGTCGACCAGCTCGAGCACCGCCTGGCCGGAAGGTTGAGCCTCCATGCTGAACGCTTCTTCCTCATCAGGCGGCGGATGCGGGCCCACGTGCTGGCAGCCCACATCCGCCACTCCGGACTCTTCGTGCTGAGGACGGCTAGCTGATACCTGCGTCAGCGCAGGCCTTGGCGTACGGCCCGGCGCAGAGGTCGGACGCCTTGATGAAACCACTGGCGATGACCGTCTGAGCGATGTTCGCCTTGGTCACGACCTCCGGCGGCAGCAACGTCGCCGGGATCTTCGTGCCAGAGCCGTTGTCGACCGTGGTCTGACCCTGCGGCTTCTCGCCCTTCGCCAGCTGCAGCGCCACCTTGGCCGCCTCGCTCGCGAGCGAGTAGGTGTTCTTCCACACCGTCATGTACTGCTCTCCGACGAGGATGCGCTGGATGGCGGCGGTGTCGCCGTCCTGACCGGTGACCGGCACCTTCGACAGATCGACCCCGGCGCCCTTGAGCGACGCGACGATGCCGGCGGCCATCGAGTCGTTCATGCTGTAGACGCCGCCGATCTTGTCCTTGCCGATCTTCGTGATGGCCTGGTCCATCTCGCGCTGAGCGTTGGAGTCCGACCAGTCCGGCGTGTTGGTCTCGAAGCAGATGTTCAGGCCGGCCGCCTTGATCACGGGCTCTGAGCCCGACCAGAAGACGGAGGCGTTGTTGTCCTTCGCGTCACCCTTGATGACCACGAGGCACTTGTCCGTCGTGCCGATCGCCTTCATCTGCTCGACGAGGGACGTCGCGATCTGCTTGCCGACCGTGACGTTGTCGAACGACACGTAGTAGTCGATCGGCACCTGCTGGATCAGCGCGTCGTAGGAGATGACGGGGATCTTCTTCTGCCGGGCGCTGTTGACCACGCCCGCCAGCGCCTGGCCGTCGACCGGGTCGACGACCATGGCGTCGACGCCCTGGCCGATGGCGGCGTCCATCTGGCGCTGCTCGTTGCCCGCGTCGCCCTCGGCGTTCTGCAGGATGACCCCGCAGTCCGGGCACTCCTTCTTGACCGCCTTCTCGAACTCGGGCGCGTCGATGGTCTTGAACCGGACCGCTCGGGTGTGCGGGAGGAACTGGGCGACGGTCGTCTTGCCGCCAGCCTTGGTGTCCTGGGCCGCGGCGGGTGCCGGTGAGGAGGAACAGCCGCTCAGCGCCAGGGTCAGCGCACCCAGCCCCACCCCGACCGCGCCCACTGCCTGACGTCCTGACAAACGCATCACGATGGTGCTCCTTCGTGCTCGGGCGCGAACGCCGCTGATACTTCCCGTGTGAACGGCAGGGCGGGGAGGTGCCGTAGCCGCGTGCGGTGCGGGGTCATGGCCGCTGGTTGGGGTGCCGTTGGGCCGATCCCGCGATCGGGTTACGCAAGGTCCCGATCGACTCGACGCTGCTCTCGAGGAGGTCGCCCTCGACGAGCAGCCGGGCGGGAGTGCGGACGAAGCCGACTCCCTCTGGAGTGCCGGTGGCGATCACGTCTCCGGGCTCCAGCGTCGTGGTCTTGCTGATGTAGGACAGGATGGCCGCGGGCGAGAAGATCATGGAAGAGGTCCGCGAGGACTGCATGACCTCCCCGTTCACCCGGGTCTCCAGCGCCAGGTCGGGCGTGCCGTCCCACTCGTCGGCGGTGACCATGACGGGCCCGATGGGCGCCGAGAAGTCGGCGTTCTTGCCGAGCGTCCACTGTGCGCTCTCGAACTGGCGCCGACGGGCCGACACGTCGTTGAAGGCGCTGTACCCGAGGATCGCGGCCTGGGCCTGCTCCTCGCTCGCGTCGGTGAGACGGCGTCCGACGACGACCGCCAGCTCGACCTCCCAGTCCAGGCCGTCCTCGTGGTCGGGGACGGGGATCGGAGCCCCGTCGACGACGAGGGTCGACGTCCAGCGCCCGAAGACGGTCGGGTACTCGGGCAGGTCCATCGACGCCTCGCTCGCGTGGTTGAGGTAGTTCAGCCCCACGCACAGCACCTTGGCCGAGCCCGGGACGAACGGAACCTGCCGGACGCTCGACACCGACGTCCCACCCGGCGTCAGGGCCTCGGCCTTGGCCAGCCAGCCGTCGACGTCCGCGTAGAAGGACTCGACCGACGTCAGTGGCTGCACGAGCTCGTCGCGCACGACCGCGATCATGGGTCCTTGGGGAGCGTCCACACCGATGAGCCTCATGTCTGGCCCTCACCTCTTCCTGGCGGACAGTCCAGCCTCAGGCTGACCCGCATATTCGTAATATTGAATAGGGGTAACTAAGCACTTCACCGCCCCCTCGTCAACCCCCTGGCGCGCTGCAGAGCGGACTCCCCGCAACACGTCATCGCTCCCTGCTCCGCGAGATCAGGCATAAGGAATATGCTGGCCACGTGATTACCGCCGTGAAGTCGTCGTCCAACAGCCGCGCTCGAGACGCAGCAGACCACCTCGAAGAGCAGCTGCGCGACATCGAGCCGAACCAGCGCATCGGCACGAAAACCGAACTGCAGCAACGGTTGAGCGTCGCCGCCGGCACACTGAACGAGGCCCTGCGACTGCTGCAGGAGCGCGGCGTCGTAGAGGTCAAGCCGGGCCCTGGCGGTGGCGTCTTCACGACGACGCCGGACCCCGTGGTGCGGCTCGGGCAGACCTTCCTGGCGGTGCGAGGGCGACCGCAGTCGATCGGTCACGCGGTGGCGGTGCGTCAGGCGCTCGAGCCACTGACGGTCATGGAGGCGGTCCAGCACCGGAGCGCGGCGTCGGTGCGCCGGCTCCGCCAGCGGCTCGACCTGATCGCCAAGGCCATCGACGACGACGAGCAGTTCCTGCGCCAGATCTGGCACCTGCACGAGGAGATCGCCAACGCGGGGTCGAACCCGATCCTGACCGACCTGTACCTCGGGATCCTGACCCTCGTCGAGGACGCGACCCTCGGCGTCGTGCCGGAGTCGAAGAGCACCGCCTACAAGCGCAAGCGCCTGCAGGTGCACACCGCGATCGTCGACGCCGTCGAGAACCAGGACGTGCGGGCAGCCAAGCGTGCGGTGGCGCAGCACGAGCTGGCTGAGTCGTAGCAGCAGCTAGGCCTGCGGGGCAGCCTCGTCGGCCAGCGCGAACTGGGCGAGCGCCGCTCGCACCGCGTCATGGACGCCCTGGGCCATCGGCTTGGCTCGGTGCTCGTGCGAGATGATCTCCAGGCCCCACGGGCCGGTGTAGCCGGTGGCCCGCACGGCTCGGATGAAGCCGACGACGTCGAGCGTCCCCTCACCGGGAAGGCGCCGCTCGTTGAGCGTGTCCTCGAGCAGGGTCCCGACGACCTCGTCGACCGCGTCGTCGAGCTCGGTGGTCACGATCGCCTCGACGGGCACGTCCTGCACGACCGACATGGGCAGGCCGAGCCGGCCGAGGTGCCAGACGTCGAGCACCATCCCACCGGCGGGATGGCCGGCGTCCTCGACGAGTCGGAGCGCGTCAGCGGGCGTGCGGATGTTGGCGAAGGCGATGGGCTCGATGCCCAGTCGCGTTCCGGCGTCGGCCGCCTGCTCGCAGAGCGTGCGGAACTCGGCGACCATCGCCTCGACAGGCCAGGGGCTGCCGGAGAAGTCGCCGCCGGCCTTGACGTGACGCACGGGCAGCTGGGCTGCGGCGTTCAGCAGGTCGCGGCGCACCAGCGCTGAGGCCTCCCCGGCGCTGTCGTCGCGGAACCAGTCCACGAGCATCTCGAGCTCCAGGTACTGGATGCCCGCGTCCACCAGCAGCTGCCGGAAGTCGCTGTAGCCCATGGTGTCCCGGACCGTGACCAGGTCGGCGTGCAGCAGCCCGAAGCCGGTGAACCCGGCCTCAGCCGCCACCCGCACGCGGTCCTCGATCCGCTCCGGGCTCCGCTCGTCCGCGGTCAGCGGGGCGGCGGCACCCGCCGTCAGCCAGCACGTGGCCACGAGCTCCGGCCGGTTCGTCTGCTGCATCAGCCCTCGGTCCCTTCCGTCGTCTCAGTAACCACGTCGTTGCCTGCCCAACGCCTCGTTCGCGCTGCGCCCGGCCTCCACCACGTCGGCCAGGTCGCTGACCTCCGGGATCCCCACCTGCCAGAACAGCGAGCCGTCGGTCCAGTCCGACTCAGCGACGTCGACCACGATGACGCTGGTGCGGTCGTGAGTGCGAGCGTCGGCGAGCGCCCGGTGCAGGGCGTCCAGGTCGTGCACGCGCTCGGTGTGCGCGCCGAGGGCTGCGGAGTGGGCCGCGAAGTCGACGCGCACCGCGGCGCCGGAGCCTCGGGAGTCGCGCAGCATGTTGTTGTACGACCGGCCGCCCTTGCCTCGTTGCAGGCGCTCGATCACCGCGAAGCCACCGTTGTCGCACACCACGAGGACGAACTTGTGACCGGACAGGACGGAGGCGTAGATGTCGCTGTTGAGCATCAGGTAGGAGCCGTCCCCCACCAGGGCGAACACCTCCCCCTGGGTGCGCGCCATCGCGGCGCCCCAGGCCCCGGCGATCTCGTACCCCATGCACGAGAAGCCGTACTCGCAGTCGAAGGTGCCGATGCCCTTGCTGAGCCAGTTGACGTTGAGCTCACCGGGCAGCCCCCCGGCCGCGGTGAGCACGTAGTCCTGCGCCGTCGCTTCCGCGTGCACGGCTCCGACCACCTGCGCGTAGCTCAGCTGCGACGTCCCGTGGTCGCCCGTCCGGTCGGCGACCAGCCGCAGCAGGGCCTCGCGGGCCTCGTCGCCGCGTGCTCGCCAGTCCTGCGCGGCACTCCACCCGTCGAGCTGGGCCGAGAGCTCCGCCAGGCTCTCGCGCGCGTCACCGACGACCGGAAGCGAGAAGTGCTTCGTGGCGTCCGGGCGTGAGGTGTTGAGCGTCACGATGCGCGTGTCGGGGGCGAAGAGCGTCCACGAGCCCGTCGTGAAGTCCTGCAGGCGCGTGCCGACGGCGACGACGAGGTCGGCCTCGGCCACGACGGCGTTGGCGGCGTCCGCGCCGGTCACGCCCAGCGGCCCGACGTACTGCGGGTGGTCGGCCAGCAGCGACGACTTGCCCGCCACGGTCTCGACGACGGGAACGCCGTGCCTGCGGGCGAAGGCGTCGAGCTCGGGCTCCGCCACCGAGTAGTGCACCCCTCCCCCCGCGATGATCACGGGACGGCGCGCGGCTCGGATCGCGTCGACCGCCGCGGCCAGCTGGTCGCGGGCCGCTCGCGGACGGACGAGGGTGTGCGCCCGAGGCTCGAAGAAGGCCTCGGGGTAGTCGTAGGCCTGCGCTGCGACGTCCTGCGGCAGGCCGATGAACGCGGGCCCGCAGTCGGCGACGTCCAGCATCATGTCGACGGCGGCCGGCAGGCTGCTGAGGATCTGGGCGGGGTGCGTGATGCGGTCCCAGTAGCGCACGACGGGTCGGAAGGCGTCGTTGACCGTCGTTCCCGGTGACCCGAAGTGCTCCACCTGCTGCAGCACCGGGTCGGGCAGCCGGGAGTTGAACGCGTCCCCGGAGACGAAGAGCACCGGCAGTCGGTTGACCATCGCGACGCCGGCCGCCGTCACCATGTTGGTCGCGCCCGGCCCGATGGACGACGTGCACATCATGATCTGACGACGCCTCGAGGCCTTCGCGAACGCCGCTGCGGCCAGGCCCATGCCCTCCTCGCTCTGCCCGCGCCAGACGGGCAGAGCGTCCTGGTGCATCTCGAGGGAGTGGCCGAGGCTCGTGACGTTGCCGTGACCGAAGATCGCGAAGGCACCGGGGAACAGCGGCACCTCCTCGCCGTCGATCACCGAGCGCTGGGCGATGAGGAAGCGGACGAGCGCGTCGGCCGCGGTGAGGCGGAGGGTCTTCACGGTGTGCCTTTCAGGTCGACGACGGGTTCCCAGGAGCGCGATGCCCACGAGCTGATGAGCGCCTGCTGGACGCTCACCACGTCGACCGCCTGATCGAACCCCGCCGGGAAGTCGGACTCGGTGGCCAGGGCCTCCAGGAACGCGAAGTCCTGGATGGCGACGAGGTCCTCGAAGCCGATGCTGTTGCCCTTGCCGGGAACGAAGGCCCCGTGGAACGGGAAGCGGTCGCCGCCCAGGATCGTCGTGTAGCCGGAGTTCACCGGGTCGGCACCGGAGTAGTAGAGCAGCTCGTTGATGCGTTCGTGGTTCCAGCTCAGCGAACCCTTGGTGCCGAAGACCTCGAACGCGTTGCGACTCTCGGGGCCCACGATGGTGCGGCTGGCCTCGAACGTGCCGGTGGCACCGTTGGCGAAGGTGCACAGCATGGACGCGAAGTCCTCGTTCTCGACCTCACCGACGGGGTCGTCCGCCGAGCCCGTGCTGTAGTGGCTCGCCTGGGCGCTGGGCAGCGGCCGGGTCGGGATCGTCGTCTTCGCCATGCCGACGACCTCGGTGAGGTCGCCGACGAGGAACTGGGCCAGCGCGACGGAGTGACTGAGGATGTCGCTGGAGACGCCGTAGCCGGCCTGGTCAGCGAGGAAGCGCCAGGTGAGCAGCCCCAACGGGTCGCTGCCGTACATCGACAGGAAGCAGCCGCGGTAGTGGACGATGTCTCCCAGCTGGCCGCTGGCGATCATCTCGCGGGCGTGCAGCACCAAGGGCGACCACAGGTAGCAGTACCCGACACCGGTGCGCACCCCGGCGGCCGTGGCGAGCGCCCACGCCTGCCGGGCCTGCGCAGGTGTCCCTCCGATCGGCTTCTCGCTGAAGACGGCCTTTCCCGCCGCCGTCGCCGCCTCGATCATCGGGAGGTGGAACATGTTGGGCGCGGTCACGAAGACGACGTCCACGTCGGGGTCGGCGACGGCCGCGCGCCAGTCGTCGGTGACCCGGGCGAACCCGAAGTCCTCCAGCGCGCTCGCCCGTCGATCGGCGTCCGGATCGGCGCACACGACCAGCCGTGGGTCGAAGGAGCGGTCGGCGAAGTGGGTGGGGATCCGCAGGGCTGAGCGGCTGTGCGCCTGGCCCATCCACCCCAGCCCGAGGACGGCGATCCCGAGGGTGCGCCTCATCGGGCCACCCGCCCGGCCGCCGAGGTCATGGGGCACCGAGGGTCCTGGGCAACGTCCTGCCAGGACTCCCGGACCCAGGTGTGGGCCGGGTCGTCGCAGAAGCCCATGGTTCGCTGCTCTCCGTGGCCGGCCAGGACGTTGAGGAAGTACAGGGGGTGGTCGGGAGGTGCGGTCGATGGGCCGTGGAAGCCTTGCGGCACCAGGTAGATGTCGTGGTCGAAGACGGTGACGGTCTCGTCGACGCTGCCGTCGACGGTGTAGACGCGGAACTGCGCCTGGCCGGCCGGGTCGCCGTGCGGGCTGTCCCGGCGTCCGGTGCGGAAGTAGTAGATCTCCTCGTTCTGCACCGGGCAGCCCTCGAGGCCGTCGTGCCGGTGCGGGGGCCAGGACGAGAAGTTGCCGCCGGGAGTCAGCACCTCGCACACGTTGATGCGCTGAGCCCCCGAGAACGACTCTGGTGTGGCGATGTTGGTGACCTGCCGCGTCGCGGCGCCGCCGCCCCGCACCTCCACCGGGACGTCCGGCGCGTCCACGTGGACCACCTCGAGCCGCTCGGTGGCCCGGGCCGTGCAGAGGGCGATCTCGCCGTGAGGGGCGCTGAGCTCCACCGTGCTACCCACGGGGACGTACACCCAGTCGGACACCGCGGCGAAGACGCCGGCGCGCCCACGCAGCAGATACGACTCCCCGTCGATGCTCACCTGCACGTCCTGCGCCGACAGCGGCACCAGGACGCCCTCGGTGGCCGTCAGGGACCGCACGAACGTGGGCGACTGCGAGAAGTCGAGCACCTCCAGGCCCGAGTAGTCCCAGCCCGCCGTGTCGGGATCCACCGAGGTGATGACCCCGTCGGTCACCTCCTGGGCCGGACGTCGCAACCAGGTCATCAGCGGGCTCCTTCGCTCTGCGGTCCGTGCACCAGGTCGGTGGCCCGGCCGACGGCCTCGCGGGGGGTCATCGTGGAGGGGTAGAGCAGCGCCCGGCCGGGCACGAGACCACGGACGTTCGGCACGGTGAGGGCCTGTCGCCATCGATCGAAGACGGCCTCCCAGGCCGCGCCGGCGTCTCCGCCGAGGAGCAGGATCGGGCAGGTCGTCGCGGCCGCCACCAGCGCCGGGTTCGCCGTGGCGGGGATCTTCAGCCAGGTGTGAGCCGAGGACGACCCCAGGCCCGAGGCGATGCCCACCGCGCGGACCAGGCCGTGCTCGGAGGTGTCCAGCACCGCCCGTCCGGTGTCGTCCTTGCGGTAGGGCAGCGGCTCGATCATCGCCATGAGCGCCTGGTCGGCGAGGGCGGTGGTGAGCCGGGCCGCCAGCTCGATCGTCCGGGCCACGCCGGCGTCCGTCATCTCCAGGCGCAGCAGCATCTTGCCGCCGTCCAGGCCGCACTCGGCCACGTGGTCGGCGTCGTAGGCGGTGAGCCGGTCGTCCAGCTCCCAGGCCGCGCCGATGATGCCGCCGCGGTTCATCGTGCCGATGGCCAGCCGGTGGTCGAGGGCGCCGAGCAGGGCGAGCTCCTCCAGGATGTCGGCGCTGGCCATCACCCCGTCGACCAGCGGGTTCTCGAGCCCGATGAGCAGGCGGGAGAGCAGTCCCCGGCGGTCGGCGGCGGCGAGCGGGTCGGAGTCGGCGGCGACCATGCCTCGGGCGGTGTGGTCGGCGGCGAGGACGACGAGCCGCTGGTCCGGGGGCAGCAGCGCCCGTCGTGGCCGCTCGGCGAGGGCGCGCCGCAGCGACCGCGGCTCGCTCAGGCGAGCCTGCAGGATGCGGGCGTAGGCCGCGTCGTCCAGCACCTCGTGGTCGGTCATCCGATGCTCCTGTCAGGCGCCGCGGTGGGAGGGGTCACCGCTGCGCGCTGCGCGACGATGAAGCGAGCTGCGGGACGACGACGTCCCGCAGGTAGTCCAGGGACGCGCTGACGCGGGTCATGGGTCCCTGTCCCGGCTCGGGCAGCGCACCGACCACGGCGGTGTCCTGCTCGATCACGTACCAGCCGTCGTACCCGGCGCCCTCCAGCGCGGCGATGACGCCCGCGATGTCGACGTCGCCTTGGCCCAGCGGCGTGAACAGCCCGGCCTGCACCGACTGCATGATCGACGTCTCGCGTCGCATGAGGGCACCGGCGTGCTGCAGGGCGACGTCCTTGAGGTGCACGTGACCGACGCGGTGGGCGTGCTGCCGGGCGAACTCGACCGGGTCCTTGCCGCCGATCGCGAGGTGGCCGGTGTCGAGGCACCACTTGACGTCGCTGCTCTCGAGCAGCCGGTCGACGTCGTCGGCCGTCTCGACGACGGTCTGCACGTGCGGGTGCAGCACCTGGGCCAGACCGGCTGCGAGGCAGATGTCCTCGACCCGACGCAACATCTCGGTCAGATGCCGGTGCTCCGACGCGTCGAGCGGTCGCGGCACGCTCCAGTCGAGGTCGCGGACGACGGCGGTGATGAACGTGGTGGCGCCGGCCTCCGCCAGCATGGCGGCCGTCGTCTGCGCGGTGTGCAGCGCCTCGTCGCGCTCGGACGCGGCATGCAGCACCAGCGGCGTGAACCCACCGATGAGCGACAGGCCGTGGGCCGTGAGCTCCGTGCGGATGCGCGCCGGGTCGTCGGGCAGGAAGCCGGGTGCTCCGAGCTCGGTTGCGGGTAGGCCGAGGGCAGCCATCTCGCCGAGCACCCGGGGGGTGGGCAGGTTCGCTCCCCATCCGGGCACTTCGCAGATGCCCCAGGAGATCGGCGCCGAGGCGACCCGCGAGAGGAAGTTCGGCACATTCGCCTCCGAAAGTGTTGGACCGTTCCAACAGACTGTGCCACGCTGGGCCACGACCGCGCAAGGACTCTCCTGGAGGGGAGTGACGCCATGACTTACTGGACGACGCGCACGGACGTCGCAGCCGTCGAGCTCGCCGAGCTGACGAGCCTGCGGTGCGTCCGCACGGACTACCCCTCGTGCATCGACGTGCGAGAAGGCATCCCGGTGTACGACGGCTCGACGGTGCCCCCCGCCACGAGACCAGCGCAGCGCCGCGCGCTGATGACCGAGGTCGGCGACGCGCTGCTGAACGGGCCCGGCATCGTGTGCTTCGCCGGTGCCTACCGCGACCTCGGTGTCATCGACGCGGTGAGCGAGGTGTTCTTCTCGATCATCCACGAGCAGGACGCGCAGTCCGCCACCGTCGGCGACCACTTCGGCACCCCGGGCGCCAACGCTCGCGTCTGGAACTCGCTGGAGAAGCTCGCGCGCCGCGATGCGCGCCTTTTCGCGGAGTACTTCGCCAACGACGTCGTCGCCTTCGCGTCCGAGGCCTGGCTCGGCCCCGGCTACCAGGTCACGACCCAGGTGAACCTGGTGCGCCCCGGCGGCGCGGCCCAGACGCCGCACCGCGACTACCACCTCGGCTTCATCGACGACCTCGACACCCTCGAGCGCTACCCCACTCACGTCCACCGCCTCTCGGCGGCGCTGACGCTTCAGGGGGCGGTGGCGCACAGCGACGTCCCGCTCGAGAGCGGCCCGACGGTCTTCGTTCCGCACAGCCAGAAGTACCTGCCCGGCTATCTCGCGACGAGCGACCCAGCGGTCGCCGACGTGATCGCCGCCGCGGCCGTGCAGGTGCCCTTCGCCAAGGGCGATGCGGTGTTCTTCAACCCCGCGGTGATCCACGGTGCGGGCACCAACCGCACCACCGACGTCGAACGGCTGGTGAACCTGTTGCAGGTGTCGTCGGCCTTCGGGCGCTCGACGGAGGCGGTGGACCGGCTCGCCGTGACCACGGCGGTGTACCCCGCACTGCTGGCGGCACAGGCCTCGGGCGCGCCCTGGGAAGCGCTGGCCAACGCCGTGGCCGCCGCCACCGAAGGCTATGCCTTCCCCACGAACCTCGACCGCGACCCGCCGGTCGACGGCCTGGCCCCGGCGTCCCAGCGCGCGCTGGTGCTGCGCGCCCTGGAGCAGCAGACGCCGGCCGACGTCCTCACCGAGCAGCTGGTCGCCCACGCAGAACGGAGAGTGTCATGACGAACAGCGCCAACCTGCGCGTCGGGATCGTCGGGGTGGGCCGGATCGGCCGCATGCACGCCGACATCGTGGCAAGGCACGTGCCCGGTATCGAGCTGACCACGGTGTACGACGCCGACACCACGCGCGCGCGCCTCGTCGCCGCCGATCTGCACGTCGACGCGGCGAGCAGCGCGGCCGAGCTCGTGGCATCCGACCGGGTGGACGCCATCGGCATCTGCTCCTCGACCAGCACCCACCTCGAGCTCATCGAGCTGGCGGTGCTCCACGGCAAGGCCGTGCTGTGCGAGAAGCCGTTGAGCAGCTCGCTCGACGGGGTGGAGCACGCGGTGGACCTCGTCGAGAAGGCCGGCATCCCCTTCATGACCGGGTTCAACCGCCGGTTCGACCCGGGCCACCAGGCCGTCCGCGAAGCCGTCGCCGACGGCAGCATCGGTGAGGTGCACCTGACGCGGATCACCAGCCGCGACCCGGAGCTGCCCACGCCGGAGTACCTGCAGGGCAGCGGCGGCCTGTTCATGGACATGGCGATCCACGACTTCGACATGGCGCGCTACGTCGCCGGCCCCGTCGTCGCCGTCTACGCGCAGGGCGGCGTGCTCATCGACCCGGCGATCGGGGAGGCCGGCGACATCGACACCGCGGTCACGGTGCTGACCCACGAGAACGGCAGCGTGACGGTCATCGACAACAGCCGCCTCGCGACCTATGGCTACGATCAGCGCGTGGAGGCGTTCGGGTCGCTGGGCATGGCGTCGTCCGGCAACCGGCGGCTGCACTACGCCGAGGTCACGGACGGGGCGGGCAGTCGCCGCCAGCCGCTGATGCACTTCTTCATCGACCGCTACGCCGAGGCGTACCAGCGCGAGTGGGTGGCCTTCGAGCGGTTCGTCCGGGACGGTGGCCCGTCGCCGGTCTCCGTGCGCGACGGCCGCGCGCCGCTGGTGATCGCCGCGGCTGCAGCGGAGTCCTTGCGCCAGCGGGTGCCGGTCGAGGTGCCTCGTGGGCTCGGGTAGACCCACGATCCGAGACGTCGCAGCGCGAGCCGGCGTCTCGAAGTCCCTTGTCTCACTGGCCTTGCAGGACTCCCCCCGCGTGGCCGCGAGCACGCGTGAGGTGATCCGTCAGGCCGCCGACGACCTGGGCTACCGACCCAACGCCAACGCCCGGTCGCTCGGAGCCAGCCGCAGCCGCACCATCGGCGTCTTCGTCCTCGACCTGCACAACCCCATCTACGCGGACATGCTGGACGGCGTCCAGGCCGAGGCCCGGCGCAACGACTACCGGACCATCGTCGTCCTCGGCGGCCAGGACCGCCGAGCCGAGCGGGCCGAGCTCGAGAAGCTCATGGAGTTCCGGGTCGAAGGGCTCATCGCCCTCGGCCACCGGCTGCCGCTCGGCGCCCATGACGCCATCTCGCAGGCCTGCCCTGCGGTGCTGGTCGGCGCCGAGCCCCGCAGCCAGCCGCACGTGACCTCCGTCAGCACCGACGACCTGAACGGCGCGGCGCTAGCGGTGGACCACCTGGCCGACCTCGGGCACGAGCGCATCGTGCATGTCACCGGTGGGAGCAGCGGCGTGGCGCACAAGCGAGAACGCGGGTACGTGAGCGCGATGGTGCGCCGCAACCTCAAGCACCGGGTGCGCTGCGTGGTCGGTGGCTTCACGGACGACGACGGCTACCGCGGCACCATGGAGGCGCTGCGATCGCGCTCGAGACCCACCGCGCTCTTCGTGGCGAACGACTTCGCGGCCATGGGCGCGCTCGCCGCCGCCAGCGACAGCGGCCTGTCGGTGCCGGGCGACCTGTCGATCGTGGGGTTCGACGGTGCCCGGCTCACCGGCCTGCGCTTCATCGACCTGACCACGGTGGCTCAGCCGCTGCAGGAGATGGGCGCCATCGCCGCGTCGCGACTGTGCGCCGCGCTCGAGAGCGAGGACGAGCAGCCGCCCCGGCGCATCCACGTCGCGCCGCAGCTGGTCGTGCGCAACAGCACGGCACCACCTCGCTCCTGAGCACCGACATCGACGTCGGAGGGCTGGGGGCTACGGCTGCGTCGACACGTCGACCGACACGCTCTTGGCGTACGTGTACGAGTCGATCGCGCCCTGGATCGAGAACTCCCGGCCGATCCCGCTCTCCTTCGTGCCGCCGTACGACAGTCCCGGGTACTGGCCGCCCGCCCGGTTGACCTGCACCCAGCCCGCCTGGAGCCGGCCCGCCATCCGCAGGGCAGTGGCGACGTCCCGTGACCAGACGTAGCCGGCCAGCCCGTAGGAGCTCGCGTTGGCCTGCTCGACCACCTCGTCCTCCGAGTGCCAGGGGATCGCCACCATCACGGGGCCGAAGATCTCCTCGCACGCCGCCGCCGCCGTCGCGTCGAGGCCCGTGAGGATGGTCGGCTGCATGAACCAGCCACCCTGCTGGTGCGGCTCCCGTTGCGGCACACCTCCGGTGCGCGCGGTGGCGCCGTCCGCAAGGGCACTCGCGACGTACGAGACCACCCGGGCGTACTGCTTCTCGTTGATGATCGAGCCCATGTCCGTCGCGTCGTCGAGGGGATCGCCCACCACGAGCCTGCTGACGGCGTCGGCGACCCGCTGCAGGAACGACTCGAAGACCGACTCGTGGACGAAGAGCCTGGATCCGGCGGTGCAGGACTGACCCTGTCGGGTGAAGCGCATGCCGGCCACCACGCCGGCGGCCGTCCGGTCGTCGTCCGAGTCGGGAAACACGATGGCCGGGCTCTTGCCCCCGAGCTCGAGGGAGACCGGCAGGATCCGTTGCGCCGCAGTGGCCAGGACCGACCGACCCACGGCGGTAGAACCGGTGAACGACAGCTTGTCGACGTCGGGGTCGCTCATCAGGGCGGCGCCGATCTCGGGGCCGAGGCCGGTGACGACGTTGAGCACCCCGGGTGGCAGATGCCGCTGCAGGATGGCCGTGACCTCCAGGACGACCAGCGACGCGTCCTCGGCCGGCTTCAGCACCATGGTGTTGCCCATGCTGAGGGCCATCGCGATCTTCACCACCGACAGCTGCGCGGGCGCGTTCCACGGCACGACGGCCGCCACCACACCGAAGGGCTCGCGGATGGTGTAGGTCAGCACGTCGGGCAGGGCCGGCACGGTGACGCCCTGGGCCTGGTACGCGGCTCCTGCGAAGTAGCGCAGCAGGTCGATGACGCTCGCGATCTCGGGACGCGCCTGGGTGCGCAGTGCGTTGCCGGTCTCGCGCGACAGCAACCGCGCCAGCTCGTCCGCCCGCGCCTCGACGTCGTCGGCAGCCGCGAGGAACGCGGCCTCGCGCACCGCGGGACTCGCCGTCCGCCACGTCGCCAGCGCGCGTCGGGCGGCGAGCACGGCGCGGCGGGAGTCGGCGCCGGTGCCGCGCGGGAAGCGGCCGATCACGTGCCCGGTCGCCGGGCTGCGGCTCACCAGCCACTCCCCCGACTCGCTCGCAGTGAGGCCGCCGTCGACCTGCATCAGCCAACGCGCGACCTCCGCGACCTCCGGCGCCGGGAGGTCTCGCAGGTCAGCCCGCACCTCGACAACCAGCTCGGGACTGCTCTGCGAGAGGTCCGTCGCCGGCATCAGGCGCCTTCGCCGGAGACCGCCGACGGCTCGTCGAAGACGGTCACCTCGGCGCCGGGAGGGATGTTGTCGTGGTCGGCCGGTCCGCCTGCCTCTCGGATGATCTCGTAGGCGATCTCCTTGGCGATCTTGCCGTCGCGCATCTCGAACACGTGAGCCAGGCGCATGCTGACCCGGGTGCCGGCCGGGAACGGGAAGTTCGCCATGTGGTCGGCCACGTAGGTGGCTTCGTAGATGCAGTCGTCGAAGACGAACTCCTCGGTGGCGAAGCGGCGCAGGTGCGTGTGCTTGTGGATGACGAGGGAGTTGAAGATGTCGTGGTAGCCCGCGAGAGCGTCGTCCGCGTTGTCGAAGACGAGGCCCCGCCCCGGCCCCTCCCAGTAGACGTCATCGGTGTACAGGGCGATCGCGTGCTGGATCGTCTCCGGCGTCTCGTTGTGGAAGTGGGCCTCGACAGCCTCCAGGTTGCGCTGGATCACCTCTTCGCGAGTGAGCATCTGATCGGTCACGCCGTCCTCCAGGTCCGTACCGGCTGCGCCTGCCCCGCCAGGCTCGATGCACTACTCCACGTATCATTGTATTCGTTATGCTTGATTGTCAACGGTGATCGCTTCATTCGAGCTCGTCGAGCACCACCGACCGACCGTCCTGCGCCGCCGACTGGTACGCGGCGGCCACGATCAGGGCGACGTCGAGGGCCGTCTGCGTGGTGACACCGCGAGGAGGCGCCCCGTGGATCGCCTCCACGAACTCCGCGAGCTCGCGGTCGAAGAACGTCCGGTTGCCCACCTGCGCGAGGTCACTGAAGCCCGACACGTCGCCGGTCCACGAGCTGACGAAGCTGCTCTCGCGCCAGTCGTGCCACCCCGGGGCCAGGCCATCGACCCCACCGAGGCTCAGCAGCCGGCTGCGCGCAGGCAGGACGCCGAAGGTGAGCTGGCCGCCGTCGCCGTGCAGGGTCATCTCGGACGACTCGAACCACTCACCGTTGTCGTGGACGGTGAAGTCGAAGCTGGCGATCATCGAGTCGTAGAGGAAGGTGAGGGCCGCGACGTCCTCCCGCGACGACGCGTCCGACCATCCAGGCAGCTTCTCCACTGTTGCCCGCACCGCCCGAGGCCGACCCAGCAGGTCGATCATGAGGTGGATGACGTGGCACCCGATGACCCAGAGCGCGCCCCCCATGTCCGCCGCCTGGTTCAGGTGCGACGAGAGGTGCTCGCCGGACGAGCTCGCGCCGTGCGCTCGGGCCAGGCTCACCCGCCCGATCGGGTCGCGGTCGAGCACCGACCTCGCCCACTCCAGCGCCGGCGCGTAGTGGAAGTTGTACCCGACCCGCACCAGCGCGCCGTCCCGGCTGCCCAGGTCGTGCAGCCGGCGCAGGTCGGCCAGCGACCCACCACCGGGCTTCTCGACGAGCACCGCCTTGCCCGCGGCCAGCGCGCGCTCGGCCAGCGACACCATGTCCTTGGACTTCGAGTGCACGAGCACGCCGTCCGCCCCGCTGGCCAGCAGCTCGTCCAGGCCGGCCGGCACGGTGCCGACCTCGGCGCAGAACGCCTCGAGCACCGCGTCGTCGGGATCCCAGGCGCCGACCACCTCGGCGCCGAGACCCCTCGCGCTCCTGAACCGGGCCGACGAGTGGGGGTGACTGACACCCACCATCGCCAGGGACGTGGTGTGGCTGCTGCCTGACATGCGTCGCCTCCGCTCAGGGGACCAGGAAGGATGGGAACGACCGCGGCGGCTACTGGCGCTGAACGTATTCGCCGGTTGAACGGGGGGTCAACGACCGCGTCGAGAAGCGCGCCAACGCATCCGCTTGCACTGCCGACAGCCCGAGGTCCTGCGGTGACGGGAAGCCCTGCGAGCAGCCGGGCTGGCCCACGGTGTGGCCGGCTGCGAGCATCGCGAGCTGCACCGCCTCCAGCCAGGAGCAGCCGGCGAGGCGGGCGGCGACCAGTCCGCCGGTGGCGGAGTCTCCCCCGCCGACCGTGCACACCGGCTGCGCCGCAACGGCCGGGACGTCGACATCGTCCTGACCGGCCCGCATCAGCGTGGCGCCTCGCGGGCCACGCTTGAGCACCGTGACCGGCGCCTCCAACCGGCGGACGCGGTCCGTCAGCACGTCGGCCGCCGAGGCGGCGGCAGCGATGCCGAACAGCTCGGCGAACTCCTCCTCGGTGCCGATGACCAGGTCGGCACCGACGAGAGCCTGGGCGCCCGCGTCGGCGTACCTGGCCGACGACGCCCAGCTGTCAGGTCGCAGGTCGAGGTCCCACCACACGGCCACGCCGCGCTCGTGGGCTGACTGCGCGACGAGGCGGACGACATCCGGCGTGCTGCCCGCGGCGAGGGAGTCGAGCGAAAGCAGCACCACCTTGAGGGTGTCCCACGGCAGCGTCGACACGACCGCAGGCTCGAGCCAGGTGTCGGCAGCGCTCTGTCGGTAGAAGACCCGGTCGCCCTCGTCGGCCGAGAGCGTGGCCAGGAACGCCATCGAGGTCCGGCGACCCGCGACGCGGCTCACCCAGCGCACGTCGACCCCGGTCGCCTCGAGCTGGTCGTGCACCAGGTCGCCGACCTCGTCGTCGCCGACGGCGGTCAGCACCGCCGAGGGGACTCCGAGACGGTGAGCAGCGATCGCGCTGTTGGTGGGGCTTCCGCCGACGGACGGCGCGAAGGAGCGAGCGGCCCGGATGCCACCGGCACCGGGCTCGGCGAACAGGTCGAGGTTGATCCGCCCGACCGTCAGCAGCGTCGGGCTGGGGTGATTGCGCACATAACCATTATGCGAGTTCGGCGTCACCCTCGCTAGCCCCCTGGCGTTGCGTCGCCTGGTAAGACATATTCATTACTTCCATTCGTCTCGGGAGGAGTCTTCGGTGACAGAGCCGTCTCCGGCCGGTCCGCTGGACGGCGTCGTGGTGGTCGACCTCTCCCGGGCACTGGCCGGCCCGCACGCGGCGATGATGCTCGGCGACATGGGGGCACGCGTCATCAAGGTGGAGTCCCCGACCGGAGACGAGTCGCGCAGCTGGGGACCGCCCTTCGTCGGGCCGGAGGACTCCCCCGTGTCGACGTACTTCCTGTGCGCCAACCGCAACAAGGAGTCGATCCAGCTCGACCTGAAGTCCCCGAGCGACCACGAGGCGCTCGAGGCGCTCGTGCAGCGGGCCGACGTGCTCATCGAGAACTTCCGGCCTGGCGTGATGGACCGGCTGGGGCTGTCGACCGGCCGGCTGCACGAGCTCAACCCGGGGCTCGTCGTGCTGTCGATCACCGGCTTCGGCCACGACGGGCCCGACGCGGATCGGCCGGGCTTCGACCAGATCGCCCAGGGCGAAGCCGGCCTGATGTCGCTGACCGGGGCGGCGGCCGGCGCCGCCACGAAGGTCGGCGTCCCGATCGCCGACCTCCTCGCCGGGATCCACGGTGCCTTCGGTGTGGCGAGCGCCCTGGTCGACCGCCAGCACAGCGGCAGGGGCACGGTCGTCCGGACGTCGCTGCTCGCCGGGCTCGTCGGCGTGCACGCCTACCAGGGCACGCGGTTCACCGTCGCCGGGCAGGTGCCTGAGCCGAGCGGCAACCACCATCCGTCGATCGCGCCCTACGGCGCGTTCCGGACGGCTGACGAGCTGCTGCAGATCGCCGTGGGCAACGACAGCCAGTGGCTCGCGCTGGCGCGGGTCGTCGGGGTCGATGCGCAGGACGCGCGCTACGTCAGCAACGCCCTGCGCGTGGCGCACCGGACCGAGCTGCAGGACGAGCTCGAGGCAGCCCTCAGCCGCGAACCCGCGGCCACCTGGCTCGCTCGCCTGCGCTCGGCGGGCGTACCGGCCGGCCGGGTGCGCACGCTCGACCAGGTGTACGCGTGGGACCAGGTCGCGAGCCAGGGACTGCTGGTCGAGGTCGAGCACCCGGTGCTCGGTCGGGTCGACCTGCCGGGGCCGCCGCTGCGGTTGGAGGACGCCGACGGCCGCTCCACCGCGCGCGCAGCCCACCAGCCGCCGCCGATGCTCGGCGAGCACACGCAGGCCCTCCGCGAGTGGCTCGACGGCGACGTGGCCGGTTGAGACGTGGCCGGTTGAGACGTGGCCGGTTGAGACGTGGCCGGTTGACCAGCCTGCCGTGGCCCTTCCTCGGCGCCGCCGGGGCCGCCGTCTTCGCTGCCATCACCACCGAGGTGCTGCCGGTCAGCCTGCTGCCCCAGATCAGCCGCACCTTCGGCAGCAGCGAGTCGGTGGGCGGCCTCCTGGTGTTCGCCTACGCCGTCGTCGTGGCCGTCACCTGCATCCCGCTGACCGCGCTGTCGATGCGCTGGAGCCGGCGTCGGGTGCTGGCCGTCGCGCTGGCCGGACTGTCGCTGAGCAGCATCGGGTTCGCCCTCGCCGGACGCTACGAGGTCGCGCTCGCGGCCCGCTTCGTCGGCGGCCTGGCTCACGCCGCCTTCTTCTCCGTCGTCTTCGCCGCGACCGCGGCTGCCGTGCCGCCGCAGCTCGTCGGACGTGCGGTCGCCGTGATCAGCGCCGGCAACGCGCTCGGGGTGGCGCTCGGCATACCCGTCGGGACGGCGGTGGGCGCGGTCGTCGGCTGGCGCTGGGTCTTCGGGTTCGTCGGCCTCGCCCTCGCCCTGCTCGCGGTCATCGTGAGCGTCGTCATGCCCGCGACGCCCCCGCCCGCCCACCAGGGGCACGAGCCGGTGCTCACCGCCGTCCGGGGCCGCGCCATCCTCCGGGTCGGGGCCCTGGTGGCGCTGCTCATGCTGGGCCACTACACCGCCTACACCTACGTGAGCGTGTTGATGGCGGACGCCGGGCTGGGGCCCCTCGCGCTCAGCGCCGCCCTGTTCGGCTACGGCGTCGCCGGGGTGGCCGGCGTCCTGGTGGCGGCCGCCACAGCCGACCGGCACCTCACCGGCACCCTGCGCACAGCAGGCGTGCTGGTCGTCGTGGCCCTGCTCGGCCTCTGGGCCCTCGGAGCCTCGCCGCTCGTCGGCGCGGCCGCACTGGTGGTGTGGGGACTCGGGTTCGGCGCGCTGCCGACGGTGGTCCAGACCCTGGCCCTGCGCAGCGCGCCGACGGCACCCGACGCCGGTTCCGCCGTCGTCAACTCCGCGTTCAACGTCGGCATCGCCGGGGGCGCCCTGGTGGGCGCGCAGCTGCTGGCGACCTGGGGCTCTCGCGGCGTCGCTCTCACCGCCGGGCTGCTCGTGGCCGGGTCGGTGCTGACGCTCTTCGGCGCCCGGCCGCCTGGACAGCGTGCGCACGCCGAGACATGACGAACGGCCCTCACAGTCGCTGTGAGGGCCGTTCGTCGGTGGTAGCGGGGGCAGGATTTGAACCTGCGACCTCTGGGTTATGAGCCCAGCGAGCTACCGAGCTGCTCCACCCCGCGCCGTCAGCCTCGCGGCCGAACTTCCTCTAGGTTACGACACTCCGGCGAGAGCGCCAAATCCGGCCCGACGTGCGGTGATGGGCGCGGCGGAGTGGTCGCGATCGCGACCGCCCCGCCGCACCTACGACCGCACGCTCACGGCGTCGCGCTGGGCGAAGGCGTCGGCGTGGCCGTCGCGGTCGGAGCCGGCGTCGACGAGTTCTCGGCGTCCACCGCCCGCTGCAGCGCGTCCTGCAGGCGCTTCTGCGCCTCGCCGTAGGCCGCGAAATCGCCCTTGCCCAGCGCCGCCTGGCCGTCCTGGATCGCCTTCTGCGCGTCAGCCAGCGCCTGCTTCAGGTCAGCGGACGCCGAAGCCCCGCCACCCGTCGTCCCGCCGCCGGTGGTGGTGCCGCCGCCGGTCGAGCCGCCCGTCGAGCCGCCCGTGCCGGCGTCCCCGGCCGACGCACCCGAGTTGCCGCCGAACACCTGGTCGAGCGCCTCGTCGAGGGTGTCGGCGAAGCCGATCTTGTCGCCGAAGCTCACGAGCACCTTCTGCAGCAACGGGTACGACGTGGTGCCGGTGCCCCGCACGTACACCGGCTGCACGTAGAGCAGGCCGCCACCGACCGGAAGGGTCAGCAGGTTGCCGTTCTCGACCTTCGTCGAGCCGCCCTGTCGCAGCAGGTTCAGCGTGTTCGACACCGTGGTGTTGGAGTTGAAGTTGTTCTGCACCTGGCCCGGGCCGGAGACGACCGTGTCCTTCGGCAGCTGCAGCACCCGGATCGTTCCGTAGCCGTCGCGCTTGGTGCCCGCCTCGGAGCCGGCGTTGGCGTCCACCGCGGCGAACGCCGTCAGCACGTTGCGCGTGCCGCTACCGCTGGGGATGAACGTCGACGTCAGTGAGAACGACGGCTGCTTCTGCCCCGGCATCTGCAGCGTCAGGTAGTACGGCGGCTGGTCGACCGCGCCGGTGTGCGTGGGGTCGTCCGGCACCCGCCAGAAGTCCGAGCCGCCGTAGAACGCGCCGGGGTCGCTCACGTGGTAGCGCGCGAGCAGCGAGCGCTGCACCTTGAACAGGTCCTCGGGGTAGCGCAGGTGCGACATCAGATCGCCCGAGATCTTCGACAGCGGCTGCACCGTGCCGGGGAACACCTTCATCCACGACTTCAGCACCGGGTCGGAGTCATCCCACGCGTACAGCTTCACCGAGCCGTCGTACGCGTCGACGGTCGCCTTCACCGAGTTGCGGATGTAGTTGATCCGGCTGTTCTGCAACGCCGCGACGCTCGTCGTCTGCGCCGTCAGCGAGTCGGCCGTGACGTCGCCCAGCAGGGCCTTCTGCGCGTTCGGGTACATGTCCGACGTCGTGTAGCCGTCGAGGATCCACTGAATCCGGCCGTCGACCACGGCCGGATACGGGTCGCCGTCCACCGTCAGCCACGGCGCGACCTTCTCGACGCGCTGTCGCGGGTTGCGGTCGAACAGGATCCGCGACTGCGAGTTCACGCGGTCGGACAGCAGGATGTTGTACTCCTGCATCGCCATCGCGAACGCCACCCGCCGCGCGAAGGACCCGATCGCTACGCCGCCCTTGCCGGTGTACGTGTTGTTCTTCTGCCCCGACGCGCTGGTGTCTGGGTAGTCGAGCTCGACCGGCGTCGTCCCCTTGGGCGCGCCGACGATGGAGTACGACGGCGACTTCTCACCGAAGTAGATGCGCGGCTCGTACTCCCCCAGCTGCCCGGACGGCGGGATGTCACCTTCGTAGAAGCGCGGCTTGCCGTCGGGCTCGCGCTGGTTGCCGTACGCCGCAACGACTCCGAAGCCGTGCGTGTAGTAGGTGTGGTCGTTGACCCAGTTGCGCTGCGCGTCGGCCAGGCCGTCGAGCTCGAGCTCGCGCACCGCCAGCACCGTGTCGCGCGACTTGCCGTCGATCGTGTAGCGGTCGACGTCCAACGAGTCAGGGAACGCGTAGTACTGCCGCACCTGCTCCAGCTGGCGGAACGCGTCCGACACCAGCGCCGGGTCGAGCAGGCGGATCCCCGGCACCGTCTCGGCGTCGTCGCGCAGCTGGCCGCTGGTCGCGGTGGTCTTGGCGTCGAACTCCTGGATCTCGACGTTCTTCAGCCCGTAGGCCTCGCGCGTCGCCGCGATGTTGCGCGCGATGTACGGCGTCTCGCGCGACGACTCGCTCGGCTTCACCTGGAACCGCTGCACCGCAGCCGGATACAGCCCACCGACGACGATCGCGCAGATCAGCAGCAGCGCCACGCCCAGCCCGGGCAAGCGCCACGAACCCAGCCAGATCGCACCGATCACCAGCAGCCCCACCACCACCGAGGCGATGGCCAGGAACATCTTCGCCGGCAGCACCGCGTTGACGTCGGTGTAGGTCATGCCCGTGAAGTCCCGCGCCAGCGAGTGCTGCGCCGTCGTCAGCGAGTACCGGTCGAGCCAGTAGCTCGCGCCGCGCAGCAGCAGAAACAGGCCCAGCAGCACCGACAGGTGCACCCGCGCCGCCTTCGTCGTCCGCTGGTCGCCACCCTGCAGGCGCAGGCCGCCGTACAGGTAGTGGACGACGAACGCCGAGATCGCCGACAGCACCACCGCGGCCATGAGCACGCTCAGCACCAGCCGCAGGAACGGCATCGTGAAGACGAAGAAGCCGAGGTCGATCTTGAACTGCGGGTCCTTCACCCCGAACGGCGTGCGGTTGCGCCACAACAGGTAGACCTGCCACTTGCCGGACGCCGCCGCCCCCGCGATCAGGCCCACCGCCACCGGCAGGACGACGCCGGCCGCCCGCCGCAGCGGCTCGACCTGCGCGCGGTAGTGGTCGAGGCTCGNGCGACACCGGTGCGTAGACCGGCCGGGTGCGATACGCGATCGACAGGCTGGCTGCGACCGCGCCGCCCGTGAGCACCGCCGCCACCGCGAACAACAGCACGCGCGCACCCAGCGTCGTCGTGAAGACCTTCAGGTAGCCGATCGAGTCGAACCACAGGACGTCGACCCACAGCCGCGAGGCGAACACCGCCAGCACGATGACGGCCACCACCACGACGATCGTGGGCACCAGCGGGCTGCGCTTGCGCGGCCGCACCACCGGCCGGTCGCCCCCACGCGACGATCCACCCCAGGGTGGGTTGAAGCTCACGGCGTTCCCTCTCCGGCTGCCCTCGGGGCGCGCAGCAGCGCCCTCCACGACTCAACTTACCGGCGGCCGCTGAGGTTCCCGCCGTGATCGACGCGGTCGGCGCCTGGGACAATCGAAGGCGTGGACTCCTTGACGCGCGCCCTGCTCGAGACCGAACGCCACGTGGCCGAGGCCGGCTGGGACCAGCCGCCGCGGCTGTTCGCCCTCGTGCGCACCGCGTCGCTGCTCGAACGCGAGCCGGCGCTGCGCGGTCAGCTCGATCCTGGCACGATCGCCGCCGCGGACGCCGACGCCGGCCACCTCATCGCCGTCGAGCAGGAAGGGCTACCCGCCACCAGCAGCCTGGAGTCGATGCTGCGCCAGATGGCGTGGGGGCCCGACGTCGACGGCGTGGCGCTCACGGTCGAGCGGCTCGTCGTCCCGCCGGAGGCCGAGCGAGACCTGCCCTCGCGGCCCGAGGAGGCCGTCGAGCACCTGGCCCAGCACCCGCAGCGCGAGGACGTCCGGCTCACCGTCGCCGTCCTGCGCTCCGGTGAGCACCAGTGCGGCCTGCGTCAGCGCACGCACGACGAGCCCGGGTCGGTGGCCGTCGGGCCCGAGCTGGTGCCCGGCCTGGTCGCCGCCCTCGCCGCCACCCTCGAGGACTGACCCTCCGGCGTCCTGCTCGAGGCAGGTCAGCCCGCGGTGGTGCAGGTGGGCAGGGACGCTCCCTGCCCGCTCGCGATCTTCTCCACGTCCAGCCTCGACTCGTGCAGCGACGACGTGCGCACCACCCGTAGGCCGTCGGGCACGTTGCCCACGACCTCGTCGCAGTTGCTGGCCGGCGCGAGGAACCACTGCGCTCCCGCGTCGCGAGCGCCCACGAGCTTCTGCGCGATGCCGCCGATCGGCCCTACCTCGCCCGCGCCGTCGATCGTGCCGGTGCCGGCGATCTTCGCGCCGCCGGTGAGGCTGCCCGGCGTCAGCAGGTCGTAGATGCCGAGGGCGAACATCATGCCCGCGCTCGGCCCACCGACGTCCTTGGTCGCGAACTTGACGTCGACCGGGAAGTCGTAGGACGACGAGATCCCGACGCCCAGCACCGTGCGCCCGTCGGACGTCGTGGTCGTCGTCGTGACGTCCACCGGCTTGCCGTCGCGGCGCACCGTGAGCTGCACGCTCTGCCCGGGCTTCAGCCCCTGGATCCTCGAGCGCAGGCCCTCGGCGGTCTTCACCGGCTCGCCCTGCAGCGTCAGGACGACGTCACCGGCCTTGAGCACCGACGCCGCCGGCACGTCCTTGCTGACCTCGACGATCTTCACCGCCTCGGGCACCTTCTCGCCCAGCTCGCGCAGCCCCGCCGCCGTCGCGTCCTCCTGCGACTGCGACATCTCGGCGGCGTTCTCCTGCTCGGTCTGCTGCTCGCTCTGCCCGGGCGGGAACACCTGCTCCACCGGGATCACCGCCTGCGTGGGCGACACCCACGCGCTCAGCACCTCGCCGAGACCCACCTCGTGGCCCGGGCCGCCGGAGACCGCGACCGTGGTCATGTCCAGCGTGCCCGACGTCGGCCGATAGCTCGGCTGCCCGTCGATGCTGATGAGCGGCGTCCCGCCCACCTTGCCGAGCACGTTCGTGGCCGGGCCCGGCGAGTAGATCGCGTACGGCGCGGGCATCAGCGCGACGATGGCCGCGAGCGCGATCGCGAGCACCCCCGTGATGAGGATGGTCAGCGCCCGCGGCGACAGCCCGGACGACGACGGTGGCCTCCCGAGCACCGGCACCGTCTGGTCGACTCGGCTCACCCGTTCCTCCGTGTGCTCTCGCGGACCTGCGCCATCGCCTGGCGGAAGCGGGCGTAGTCGTCGACCGCCTCCACGCCCTTGCGGGGCCGTTCACGCCGGGCCAACGCGACCCCCGCCACGACCAGCAGCGTGAGCACGACCGGCACGAGCCACCAGAACCAGAACGGCGCGCTCGACACTGACACCCCGGACGCCAACGCGCGCGCCGACGGCGCCGTCACTGCCTCGATCGCTTCACCCACGGCCACTCACCTCACGAGCGTAACTGCCGCTCACGGCAGGCCGACCCACTCCTGGGTGCCGTCGCCGAACTCCTGGTGCTTCCAGATCGGCACGGTCGACTTGAGCGTGTCGATCAGGTCGCGCGCCGCGTCGAAGGCCTCGCCGCGGTGCACGGCGCTCACGCCGACGACGACCGCCAGGTCGCCGATGGCCAGGTCACCCACCCGGTGCACCGCGGCCACGGCGACGACGTCGTGGTGTGCGGCCACCTGCTCGCAGACCTCACGAAGTCGTTCTGCCGCCGTCGGGTGCGCCGAGTAGGCCAGCGCGTTGACCTCGCGCTCGTGGTCGGCGTCGCGCACCGAACCCACGAACAGCGCCAGGCCACCGGCGCGCGGGTCGGCGACGGCGGCGTGCACCTCGTCGACCGACAGGGCCGTCTCGCGGATGTCGACCAGCCGCACCGTCGCGTCCGTCATCAGGGTTCCCTTCGCCGCCGACGGCGCACGATCGCCGCCGTTCCCACCAGGGCCACCGCCGCACCCGCAGCGCCGAGCGCCGCGTCGCGCCGGTCGAGCCGCCGCGACGCCAGCGCGTGGTGCCCGCGCACCTGCTCCAGGAGCTCGCCGAGGGCGGTCTGGTTGTCATACGTCGGTGCCCAGCCCGCCTCGCGCAGCCGGGACGCCGCCACGACCCACGGGTGCACCACGAACGCCAGGTCGCTCGCCGGCGCGGGCAGCACCCCCACGCGGTGCAGCCGCTCCGCCGTCCCGAAGGCCAGCGACGCGGGCAGCTCGACGCGCCGCATGCCCGACAGCTTCTCGACCTCGCCCTGCTCGAGCGACCCCTCGCAGCCCACCGTGAGCGAGCCGTCGAGCCCCGCGGTGATCGCGACGGCCACCGCCTCGGCGAGGTCGGCGAGGTGGCAGAACTGCCAGCGCGTGCCGGCGTCGCGCACGGCGAGCAGCCGGGGAGCCTCGAAGTGCCGCGTGGTGACCGTGTCGACCCCCGGGCCCACGAGCGCGGCCGGCCGCAGCACGGTCACCGACACGCCGGGGTGCGTGCGGCTCACCCGGGCCAGCACCTGCTCGACCTCGAGCAGGTCGCCCACCACCCCGCCGTCCGGCAGCGCGGCGACGGGGGCGTCGTCGGGCAGGGGCACGGGATTGTCAGCAGTGGCACCGAGCACCATGGCGCTGGTGACGGCGACGAGCCGGCTTGCCCCCACGGCCGCAGCAGCGGTGGCTACCGCCTGCGCCTGCCGGACGGCGTGGTCGCGCCGCTCCCCCGACGGCGTGGCCAGCGCCGCGGCGAGGTCGGTGGCCGCCGCGAGCAGCACGACGACGTCAGCGCCGCGCAGCCGCCCGGCCACCTCCGGGACGTCGAGCGGCCCGATCCGCCAGCTGGCGTCGGCCGGCCCACGTTCGACGTCGAGGGCGATGATCTTGCCGACCTCGCCGGCCTCGGCCCGCGCGCGCAGCCGCTCGACGACGAGCGTCCCCAGGGCGTCGGCCGCGCCGACGACGGCGACGGTGGGGCGGCCGCCACGCCCGCCCCGACGCGCTCCGCGGCGCGGGGCCGACTTCGCTCTGCGTGAACCCTGGGTGGAGGCACCCTCGGCGGGGGAACTCACCGGGCACCTCCCTGGTTAAGGTCGTGACAGGCCCAGATCGCACCTGCTGGGGCGCCATCCTCTCAGGCACCCCGTGCGGCGGGCGCGACGACCGCCCGGTTCGCCGTCCGCGAGCGAGCCCACACGAGCGAGGAGCGTGCGCGATGAACCGACCGATGGGCTTCGGTCCGGCGGGCCCCGACGACGACGACGACGGCGGCGGTGGCGACCGCGGCGACGGCGACCGCCGAGACCGTGACGAGCAGCCGGGCGACGGCGCCAACCCCTTCGCGGCGCTGTTCGGCGGCGCAGGCGACCCCGAGGCGCTGGCCCAGGCGCTGCAGGCCGCGGGCGCCGGCCCCGTCGACGCCGCGCAGGTCACGGCGATGATGAGCCAGGTGCAGCGCATGCTCGCCACGCCCGGCGACGGGGGCCCGGTGAACTGGGACCTCGCCATCGAGATCGCCCGCCAGGTGGTGAGCGAGCACGGTGACGCCAGCGTGTCGGCGTCCGAGGAGCGGGCGGTGGCCGAGGCGCTGCGCCTGGCCGACACCTGGCTCGACGACCACACGAGCCTGCCCGCCGCCGGGGCCCGCGCGCTCGCGTGGAGCCGGGCCGAGTGGGTCGAGGGCACCCGGCCGGTGTGGCGGCGGCTGGTCGAGCCGGTGGCCGAGAGCGTGGGCAACGCGATGACCGAGGCGATGACGCAGCAGGCGCCGCCGGAGCTCGCCGCCCAGCTGGGCGGCCCGCTCGGCGCGATGCTCGGCGGCTCGGCGCAGCAGATGATGCGCCAGGTCGGCGGGTCGGTGTTCGGCATGCAGGTGGGCCAGGCGGTCGGCACGCTCGCCACCGAGGTGGTCAGCGGCACCGAGATCGGCCTGCCGCTCGTCGAGGCGGGGTCCGTGGTGCTGCTGCCAGCCGGCGTCGCGGCGTTCGGCGAGGGGCTCGACGTGCCCGCCGACGAGGTGCGCCTCTACCTGGCGCTGCGCGAGGCGGCGCGCTCGCGGCTGTTCGCGCACGTGCCGTGGCTGGCGGGCTGGCTGCTCGGCGCCGTCGAGGACTACGCGCGCGGCATCACGATCGACACCAGCCGCATCGAGGCGGCGCTGCGCGAGGCCGACCCGAGCGACCCCGCGGGCCTGCAGCAGGCGTTGTCGAGCGGGCTGTTCGAGCCCGAGCGCACGCCCGCGCAGCAGGCCGCGCTCGACCGGCTCGAGACGGCGCTCGCGCTGCTCGAGGGGTGGGTCGAGGTGGTCACGGACGCCTCGGCGTCCGCGCTGCCGCACGCGAGCGCGCTGCGCGAGACGGTGCGCCGGCGCCGGGCGATCGGCGGCCCGGCGGAGCAGACGTTCTCGGCGCTCGTCGGCCTCGAGCTGCGGCCGCGGCGGATGCGTGACGCCGCCGCGCTGTGGCAGGTGATCGAGCGCTCGCGCGGTGTGGAGGGACGCGACGGCGTCTGGTCGCACCCCGACCTCATGCCCACGGCCGACGACCTCGACGACCCCATGGGCTACGCCGAGCGGCGCGCCGACGCCGACGCCACCTCGGCCGACGTCGACGCCGCCATCGAGCGGCTGCTGTCGGGCGAGGACGCTTCCGGCGACGACGCGTGAGCGACCTGCTGGCCGACGTCGTCCGCACCCTGTCGGCCTGGTCGCCGCCGGACGACGCGCAGTCGGCCTTGCGCGCGAACTACCTCGCCCACCTGGCCGCGCACCCCAACGGGATCTGGCGTGAGGGGCCACCGGAGCACGTGACGGCGAGCTGTTTCGTCTTCGACCCCGCCGGCGAGCGCACGCTCATGACGTTGCACCGCAAGGGCAACTTCTGGGTGCAGTTCGGCGGTCACCTCGAGCGGGGCGACGCGACGCTCGCCGGGGCGGCGCTGCGCGAGGGCACCGAGGAGTCGGGCGTGGCGCTGCGCCTGGTCGGGGGCGATCTCGCCGGGGCCCCCGCGATCGTCGACCTCAACCGGCACGCGCTGCCGCCGGCGTTCGGGCGCTGTCGCGAGCACCTCGACGTCGCGTTCGCTGCCGTGGCCGACGCGGACGCCGTGCCGGCCGTCAGCGACGAGAGCCACGACGTCGCGTGGTGGCCGCTCGACGCGCTGCCCGACAACGTGGTCGTCGACCTGCCGGTGCGGCTGCCGGCCGCCGTTCGCACCCTGCGCCTGGCCGCCCACTCCTGAGCGCCCGCGCGTGCACTTCGGGTCTGCGGGTCTGCGGGTCTGCGGGTCTGCGGGTCTGCGAGTCAGCGGCGGACGTCAGCGGGGCCGTCGTCCACTGGTAAGCCGGCTGCCAGCCACGCCTCGACACCGCCCACGACGTCGGTGGTCCGGTGCAGGCCGAGGTCGCGCAGGCTGCGGGCGGCAAGGCTCGAGCTGTACCCCTGCCGGCAGATCACGATCACCTCGACGTCGGGCCCCGCCTCCGCGATGGCGACACCGCTCGCGGGGTCGAGCCGCCACTCGAGCACCGTGCGGTCGATGACCACCGCCCCCGGCAGCTCACCCTGCTCGCGGCGCTGCTCCGGCGTGCGCGTGTCGACGAGCAGCGCGCCGCGCGCCAGGGCGGCGTACGCCTCGCGCGCTGAGTAGCGCCGCAGCCCACGGCGCGCCTCGGCGAGCAGGGCGTCGACACCGGACGGCGGATCGACCGCGGGCGGGCTCACCCCGCGGTGTCGGCGTCGGGCTGGGCGTCGGGCTGGTCGTCGGGGTCGGCGTCGGGCTGGGCGTCGGGCTGGTCGTCCGGCTCGTCGCCCAGTTCGTCGTCGGTGTCGCTGACGTCGAGGCCGGACGCCGCCGAGACGCCCTCGAGGTACCCCCGGGCGCGCTCGGTGCGCGGGTAGGACTGCAGCAGCGCCCAGAAGCTCGGGCCGTGCCGCGGCTCGAGCAGGTGGGCGAGCTCGTGCAGCAGCACGTAGTCGAGCACCCACGACGGCATGCCGCGCACGCGCGAGCTGATCCGGATCGTGCCGTCCATGGGCGTGCACGACCCCCACCGGGAGTTCTGGTTGCTCACCCAGGCCACGGACGCCGGCCGCGCGTGGCCGCCGAGGTAGCGGGCCGACAGCTCACCGGCCCGGCGCGCGAGTGCGGCGTCGCTGGGCCGGCGGCGCTTGTCCTGGGCCTCCAGCCGCTTGACCATGGCGGCGACCCACTCGGCCTCTTCCGACCGGGTGAACCGGGCGGGGATGAGCACGACGGTGCGCCCGCCGTCGCGGTAGGCGCTCACGGTGCGGCGCCGGCGCCGGCTGCGACGCACCTCGACCTCAGTGGCCATAGGTGGACGGTACCTCGCGCTCCGGACATTCCCGGGTCCTTGTGCAGCGTGTCCACAGGGCGTCACCATGACCCCACGAACGCAGCGCGCGAGGGGGCCGACGTGGCGGGACGACGCATGACCATGACGCTGGCGTGCGTCGCCGCCGCGGTACTCGCCGTGTCGAGCTGTGGCAGCGCAGTCGCCGGCAACACCCACGCGGTCGGGGCGAGCGCTACCTCGACTACTGCGACCAGCCCGATGACGACGGCCAGCGGGTCACCGACCGCCACCGCGTCGGCCACGAGCAAGGTGGCGGCGCCGCCCGGCACCACGGCCCCCGGCGTCCACGTGAGAAACCTCGACGAGCGGCACTTCGACGGGCTGCAGCGCGTGCTGACCGTGAGCCGCTCGTGCACGGCGCCGAACGCCGTGCAGGTGCGGTTCAAGGTGGGCGAGCTGCGCCGCCAGCAGGTGCGGTTGCTCATGATCGACCGAGCGGGCCGGCTCCTGCGGTCGAGCGCGAGGCTGCCGTCGATGACCGACGCCGGGCCGGGGAGCGACGGCAGCGTCCCGTCCTACGGACTGCGCGACACCTGGACGCTGCGCCAGGTGGCCGGACCCGCGATCACTGCGGGCGAGTCCTCCGGCTGGAGAGTCGTCCTGGTCACGGCGGACTCGACCAAGGCGCTTGCCCACCCGAACGCCGTGGTGGTCCCGTCGTGCAGAGACGGCGTGTGGCACGCGCCCACGCCGACGCTCGAGGTCACCGACGTCAGGCGCGACTGCGCGGCCAAGCCCCCGACCGACGGCTACTTCACTGCGCACGTGCGAGCCGTCGGGCTGGTGTACGGGCAGATCTACGCCATCGACGGCGGCGCGAGCGGCAACGACCTCAACAACGTGCCGCGCACCATGGCCGAGAGCTACGACGGCGACATGACCTTCACTCCCGGCATCGACCGGCGTCCGAGCCCGAACGGCGTCGCGAAACCATTCCCGCGGACGGCCTTCACGGTGACCCTCCAGATTGGCCCCGAGCGGGTGGTCCGCAAGGCGCTGGCGGTGCAACCGCCGATGTGGTTCGAGGCGCGCGACGAGACGTCCGACGCCGTGACCGTGGCGGTGCCCGGCTGCTAGGTCCGGAGAACTTTCCGTCCACAGTCTGTGGACGCTCCCGCTGCAGGTCAGCGCGTCGCGGGCAGCCGTCGTCCCCGGTTGTCCACAGGGCCGTCCCCCGGCGTCCCACAGGCGTGGAAGCCCTTGTCCCCAGCTTGTCCACAGGTTGTGCACAGGCGACGCGCCGACGACGTTGACCGCGCCAGTGACGCGGTCCTAGCGTTGCGTTCAACGAGGCCCCCTGGGATAACCCGGGACCACCTGCACTTGGGGAAGATGCGGGTGGCTCCCGCGCGCGCCCCAGGGGGCTTCGCGCGTGTCGTGGGGACCCCGCCTCCCCTCACCTGAGCACGGACTGGTCTATGGTGAGGGCCGATCGGTGAGCACGAGGGCGCACGCCCCAGGCTCGGTGCGCCGTCCGGACCCTGCGTCCGGAGGTGGACAACCCCGACAGGCGGCCAGGCACGAGCCCTGACCCGCTCGGGCGCCGACCGCCACCGAACGACCCCNNAAGTGCAAGGAGAAGCGCGAGGCCGAGGGCAAGGTCGTCGAGACGAACGGCCGTCGCATGGCCAAGGGCGTGTGCCCCGTGTGCGGCACCAACCTCAACCGGATCCTCGGCAAGGCCTGAGCTACGCAGTCGGCTCGATCGAGCTCGACAGCACCGAAGGGCGGTCCGCACGGCGGGCCGCCCTTCGGCGTGTCCGGGCGAGGGCGGCGCCCGCCCCCGACTGTGAGCGCGGTGGCACCCTGCTGCACTCCTAAGGCAGTAGGGGCACCCAGTGGCCATCGCCGAGTGAAGCGATCTTCCCCACCGTCGACGCGCGTGGCGACGCCGTCTCGCTGTCACTGGGGCGCTTCACTTCATTCGTTGGTGGCCGCTGGGTGCCCCTACTTCACTAGGTAGGCGACGGGGTGCCACCGCGCCAAACCCACGCGGCGCACGGTGGGGGCTGTGGACGGCGGCCGCGGCCCGGACGTCGGACCTGCCAGGCTCGAAGAGTGCTTCGACCCCGACTGGATCCCTCGCTTCGCGTGCTGTGGCGTGACCGCAGCACGCTGCAGGTCGGCCTGCGCCCCGAGCGAGGGGTCGTCGTCAGCGGCCTGCAGCCGGGCGACGAGGTGCTCGTCGAGGCGATGGACGGCCTGCGCGACCTCGCTGCGCTGCACGGCCTGGCCGCCTCGATCGGCGTGTCGGCCGAGCGGGTCGACGCGCTGCTCGCGGTGCTGGCCAGCGCGGGAGTCATCTCGGACGCCGCGGCCGCGCCGAACCTGACCCGCGAGCAGCGCGACGACGTCACCCGCCTCGGCCCCCAGCGCCGCGCGCGGCTGGCGCCGGACGCCGGTGTGTGGGCCGGCGTCTACCCCACCGAACCCCAAGCCACCGCAGCCGACGGCATCGCGCTGGTGGCCGCCCGCACGCGCCGGCACGTGCTCGTCGACGGCGCGGGGCCGCTGGCGGACGCCATCGCGACCACCCTCGCCGCAGCGGGCGTCGGCACGGTCTCACGAGCTCGCAGCGCCCAGACCCCCCGCGCCGACGTCCACGTGCTCGTGCGCACCGACGCGGTCGACGTCTGCGAGGCCGACGCGCTCGTGGCCACCGACCAGGTGCACCTGGCCGTGCTCGTCTGCGGCGAACGTCTCGTGGTGGGGCCGATGGTGCTGCCCGGACGCTCGGCGTGCCTGCGCTGCCTCGATCTGCACCGCGCCGACCGCGACCCCGCCTGGCCGCACGTCGTCGCCCAGCTGGTGCGACAGCGAACCGGCGCGGTGCCGCGGGAGACGGCGTCGACGGTGCTCGCCGCCGGGCTGGCGTCGTTGCAGGTGCTCACCCAGCTCGACAGATGCGCCGTGCCAGCGTCCGTGGGGCGCACGCTCGAGGTGGAACTGCCCGACGGGCTGGTCGAACGACGGCGGTGGCGGCCGCACTCGGCGTGCGGGTGCCAGGCGCTCGCCATCCCTCGCGCTCTCGCCAGCAGCGCCAGCAGCGCCGGGAGCGCCGGGAGCGGGGCACCCATGCGCGCGTCGGTGCCGTGACCCACAATGGCGGACGTGACTGACCTGCCCCGCAAGGCCGTGACGCGCACGGCGAAGCTCGCGAGCCTCCCGCTCGGCTTCGCCGGCCGCACCGCGCTCGGCTTCGGGCGGCGCGTCGGGGGCCGTCCGGCCGAGCTGGTGGCCGCCGAGGTGCAGGCCCGCACCGCCGAGCAGCTGTTCAAGGTGCTCGGCGAGCTCAAGGGCGGCGCGATGAAGTTCGGCCAGGCGATGAGCATCTTCGAGGCAGCCCTGCCCGAGGAGATCGCCGGCCCCTACCGCGCGACGCTCACCAAGCTGCAGGACGCCGCACCTCCCCTCCCGGCGGCCACGGTGCACCAGGTGCTGGCCGAGGAGCTGGGCCGGCAGTGGCGGCGCAAGTTCACGTCGTTCGACGACAAGCCCGCAGCGGCGGCGTCCATCGGCCAGGTGCACCGCGCGGTGTGGAAGGACGGCCGCGAGGTCGCGGTGAAGATCCAGTACCCCGGGGCGGGACAGGCGCTGATCTCCGACCTCACGCAGGTGTCGCGCGTCGCGCGCGTGTCGGCTGGCTGGGTGCCCGGAATCGACATCAAACCGATCATGGACGAGCTGATCGCCCGAGCCCGTGAGGAGCTCGACTACACCATGGAGGCCGAGGCCCAGGCCGGCTTCCACGCCGCCTTCGAGGGCGACGACAGCTTCGCCATCCCGGCGGTCGTCGCGAACACCGAGCACGTCATCGTCTCGCAGTGGCTCGACGGCACGCCGCTGTCGCGCATCATCGCGAGCGGCACGGTCGAGGAGCGCGACGCGGCGGCCGCGCGCTACCTGGAGTTCCTGCTGGCCGGCCCGCAGCGCGCGGGGTTGCTGCACGCCGACCCGCACCCCGGCAACTTCCGGATGACGGACGACGGGCGGCTCGGCATCCTCGACTACGGCGCGGTCAACCGGCTGCCCGACGGGCTGCCACCGCACATGGGTGCACTCCTGGCGCGCGCGCTGGACGGCGACGACGAGGCCGTCGTGCAGGGCCTGCGCGACGACGGGTTCATCAAGCCGTCCATCAACGTCGACGGCAAGGCGCTGCTGACCTACCTCCAGCCGTTCCTCGAGCCGGCCCGCGACGACACCTTCCGGTTCACCCGCGAGTTCCTGCGCGACCTGTTCGCGCACATCAACGACCCTCGCCGGCCGCAGTGGGGCGTGGGGCTGAAGCTCAACCTGCCGCCGCAGTACCTGCTGATCCACCGCGTGTGGCTCGGCGGCATCGGCGTGCTGTGCCAGATCGAGGGGGAGGTCGCCGTCCGCGAGGTGCTGCGCAAGCACCTGCCCGGCTTCGACCCCGAACCCTGACGGCTCACTAGCCGCCACTCACCACCAGGCGGTGTCGATCTTGGCCTCGATGCTGCGCAGGTGGGTGCGGGCGCAGCGGTCGCAGGTCCACACCTCGCGTCCGCGCTCGAGCCCCGCCACCCAGGTGAGGCGCCAGGATCCGTCGTGCGGGGCATCGCGCTCGCAGAGCGCACAGCGCGGGACGGTCGGGTCGCTCATGAACTCGACGCTACGCCCGCGCCGCCGACACCGCCGCTGGGATGCGTGCACCTTGGATCCAACGTGTACGCCTGAGGCGCGGCGCGCGTGCACTTCGGACCCGAAGTGCACG
>NZ_LMER01000001.1:444440-446068 GCF_001426435.1 Angustibacter sp. Root456
GTGCCGCCGAGGTAGACGAAGCCAGGCCCCTCGTCGCGGTAGGGCACGCCGAGCGCGTCGAGCGCCGGACGCCACGACCCCGTGCACGCCGGGTCGGCGCCCTCGAAGCCGTGGTCGGCCGTCAGCACGAAGGTCACGTCGCTGGTGACGCCGAGCCGGTCGAGGTGGTCGAGGAACGCCGACAACCGCCGGTCGGCGTCGCGTAGCGCGTCGCGCGCGATCACTGAGCGCGGACCGCCGCCGTGGTGCCCGGCGTCGGTGACGACGTTCGCCCACCACGTGAGGTCGGGCGCCGTCACCGGCGACTCCCACAGCTGCAGCACCTGCTGCAGGCCGAGGTCGTCGACCTGCGAACCCCAGTGGAAGTACTCGTCCCGCAGGTGGTCCAGGGTGCCCACAAAACGCGAGGCGAACGGGTCCGGCAGCAGGTTGTCGAGGTCACCCGAGCCCATGCTCGTGCCACTGGCCCGAATCACGGCCATCGTCGAGTAGTCGGCGCCGCGGTCGATCGCCTCGTCGACGCTGGCGGTGCGCGGCGAGCCGTCGAGCCGGGCGGGAACGGCGTCGTGCACCAGCTCGAAGACCGTCCGGACGCCGGGCCGCAGCCACTCGCTGCTGCGGTGCCAGGTGGTCGCGTCGTTCGGGACCACCCGCTCACCGGTGGCGCGGTCGAAGAACACGTTGCCGAGCACGCCGTGTCGTCCGGGGCCGACACCGGTGAGGATCGAGGTGTGGTTGGTGAGGGTCACGCTCGGGAAGTGCGCCACCGCCCCGCCCCGCAGCGCGACGCCGTTCGCCACGAGGCGGGCGACCGCGGGAAGGTCGCCGGACTCGGCGAGGTGCAGCAGATCACCGCAGTGGGCGCCGTCCCAGAGGATGCCGACGACCTTGTGGCGGCCGGACGCGACGTACTGCGTGAGCGGACGCCCGTCGAGCGGACGGCCGTCGGCGTCCAGCAGGGCGTCGAGCGACACGCCTGCGGCCAGCGCCATGGTGGGGCCGACGTCCACCAGCCGGGCATGTTCGTCGACGGCGCCCCGCGCCTGGACGCCCGCGCCCGACAGCAGCAGCGGAGCGCGGGACTGGATGACGTCGAGCGACCCGTGCTCGCCGTGGTGACCGCCCTCGTCGGGGAAGAAGTGCCCCGGCGTGTGCACGACGGCGAGATCCGGGCTGCGCGTGGGGTCGGCGAACAGCGACACGAGCCGGTCGTAGGCGTACGGGTAGGCGTTGCGCTCGTTGGGCGGTGAGGGATCCGCGGCCTCGCGCTCGTAGGGCAGGAACGCCATGGGGTCCTCATCGGCGACCGGGTCGTCGCCGCTCAGGACCTCATGGCGTCCGTCGGCGTGCAGACGCACGCGACCGCGGTGGTTCGCGACCAGAGCGACCCGCGCGTCGGCGTCCCCCTCGCACCACGCCACGAGGTCGACGACGTGCGCGAGGTCAGGGGCGGTCAGGGCGGCGACGGCGCGCTCGCGCACGGCGGCCAGATCGGACGGTGGCAGGGGCTCGACGCTCACGGGTGCACCCTAGAGGGCGCCCCTCGCCGTCCACCCCCACGCGTGCACTTCGGGTCCGAAGTGCACGCGGGAACGAGCCCAGGCGTGCACTTCGGATCCGAAGTGCAC
>NZ_LMER01000001.1:446078-683865 GCF_001426435.1 Angustibacter sp. Root456
GGGCGTCAGCCGGCGAGAAGGCGCAGCCGCAGCTGGACCTGCTCGACCTGACGACGGGCCCGGTTCGCGTGCCGGCGGGCGCGAGCCAGCCGGACGACGTACTGGGCCAGACGCTGACGCTCTGCGTCGGCGAGCCGCTGGTTGAGATGGGCTCGGGCCAGGTCTTCGTGCATGAGCTGTTGCATGTGAGTACTCCTCAGAGTGGGTCTGGTGTCTCGCTCACCGTGCGAGTCGGTCGGCGCGGTGATGACGGAAGTGACGTCGAAGGTGTGGGCGGCGAAGATCATGCGGCGACCTCGCACTTGCGGGGGCGGCCACGCGGACGCTTGCGCGCCACGATGGCTCCCTGGACGAGCAGCTGACCGCCCCAGACACCCCACGGCTCACGACGCTCGAGAGCGCCGTCGAGGCAGGCGGTGCGGACAGGGCAGTCGCCGCAGAGCGACTTGGCGAGCTCGACGTCCGCCGGGAGCTCGGCGAACCACAGCTCCGCGTCGTGGGCACGACACGGGATGGTCGCCGAATCTGCACGGGCGTCGAGGGTGGGCTCGAGCAGTGCCGTGAGCTGCAACGGTGTCACCTCCATCTGGTGTTGGGGGGTCTGGACGGCCTGGCGGGGTGTCGCCTGGGCCGGGACGGGGAGCCGGAGCTCTCCGTGCGTGTGGAGCGGTCGCTCCGGAGCGAGGGTGCTCATGAGTGGTAGTCGTCCTGCCTGTGGTCGTGAGTGGTGCGTGCTGACTGGTGAAGCAAGCGGATCGTTGGCGGAACACAAAAAGGCCGCGGATCCCGGTGGTCGGGTTCCGCGGCCTGAAGAGCGCCGGTCAGCTGGTGCTAGACCGGTGGACTCCAGATCGTGGTACCCGAGGGGCCGCCCTTGCGGGTGCGCGGCGCCACGTCGACACCGATGGCGTCAACGAGACCGGCGAAGGACAGACCGGTCCCCTGGTACGTGGCGCTGATGTCCGCAGAGACCACCCCGGAACGCCGAGAGGCGTGCGGACGCGACAGCGCGCTGCAGGTCTCGATGACCTCCAGCTGGATGCTCATGCTCTCCATCGTGTCCACCTCCGTCTCTTGGCTCGGGGCGCCCATGCGGGCGCGTCGGTTGCGTGCGTATGAGAGTAGGGCACCCCCGGGGGTGCGACAACGTATTTATTTCCGCGAGTTCTGATCCGTTGCTGATCCGTGATGCGGAGGGGACGCGCCGAGGCCGACCCCGCGCGCTCGGTGAGGCCGAAAGCCGCCGTCAAACCGTTGCGGCACAAGGGGTCGCGTCGAACACGGCATCCGATCTCGACGCTCGGTCACCGGCCGGTCCGGCCTACCACCCGGGTGGGCTCACCCGGGTGCGTGGCCGGCTCGTCGGGAGGGGTGGGTCTACGGCGCGTCGGAGGCGTCTGCACCGGTGCTGGCGGCGACGGTCGTCGGGTCGGCGCCGGCGAGGACGGCGAGCACCTGCTCGCCGTAGCGCTCGCGCTTGGTGGCGCCGATGCCGGGGATCTGGGCCAGACCGGAGACGTCGTCGGGCTGGTTCTCGGCGAGGGCGACGAGAGTCGCGTCGGTGAACACGACGTACGCCGGCACGCTGGCCGCCGTCGCGACGGCCGAGCGCCAGGTGCGCAGCGCCTCGAAGGTCGTCTCGTCGTACGTCGCAGGGCAGTCATCGCACCGGCCGACCTTGCGTTCGCTGCCGGTCATCAGCGGCGCGCCGCACGTGCGGCACTTGGCGGGCGTCCGCGAGCGCTTGCCGCGGCTCGATCCACCGCGCCCGGACGAGGCCACTCCCCCGCCCGATGACGCATCGTCCGCGGGTCGCAGCCCGTCGAGGAACCGCGATGGCTGCCGCGACGCCCGACCCCCCGGCGTGCGGGCCCGGGCCCACGACACGTGCAGGTGCTCTCGGGTCCGCGTGATGCCGACGTACAGCAGGCGGCGCTCCTCCTCGACCGCCTCCGGCCCGTCGGCCATCGAGATGGGCATCAGCCCCTCGGACACTCCGGCGAGGAACACGGCGTCCCACTCCAGGCCCTTGGCGGAGTGCAGCGAGGCCAGCGTGACGCCCTCGACCGTCGGCGCGTGCTGGGCGGCCGAGCGCTCGTCGAGCTCGGCGACCAGGTCGGCGAGCGTCGCGCCGGGCCGCTTGGCGGCCACCTCGTCGGCCAGGCCAGCGAGCGCCTGCAAGGACTCCCAGCGCTCGCGCACCGCCCCGCTCTGGCTCGGCGGCTGCGCCGACCACCCACCGCTCACCAGCACGTCGCGGGCGGCCTCGCCGAGCGGCGTCTCGGCGTCACCCGCACGAGCCGCACCGCGCAGCAGCATGACGGCCTCACGCACCTCGCGGCGGCTGAAGAACCGCTCTCCGCCGCGCAGCACGTAGGCGATCCCCGCCTCGGCCAGCGCCTGCTCGAGCGACTGAGACTGCGCGTTGGTGCGGAACAGCACCGCCACCTCGCTGGGCCGGGTGCCCTGAGCCACCAGGTCGCCGATGCGCCGTGCGATGCCCGCAGCCTCGGCCACGTCGTCGTCGTACCCGGTGAACGTCGGCTCCGGCCCGGCCGCCCGCTGCGCGACGAGCTCGACCCGCGCCCGCCGCTGCGCCACCGGCACGCGGTCGAGCAGGAGGTTGGCCAGCCGGACGACCTGCGGCGTCGAGCGGTAGTCGCGCACCAGCCGCACGACCTTGGCGCCCTCGTGGCGGCGCGGGAAGTCGAGCAGGTACTTCGGGCTCGCACCGGTGAAGGAGTAGATGGTCTGGCTCGCGTCACCCACGACGCAGACGTCCTGCCGGCCGCCGAGCCACAGGTCGAGCAGCCGCTGCTGCAGCGGGCTGACGTCCTGGTACTCGTCGACGACGAAGTGCCGGTACTGGCGCCGGACCGCCTCGGCGACCTGCGGATGGTCTTGCAGCACCCCGGCCGTGACGAGCAGCACGTCCTCGAAGTCGATGACCCCGCGCTCGCCCTTGACCTCCTCGTACAGCGCGAGCACCCGGGCCATCGCGGTGGCGTCGAGCCCGGCCGGGTCGCGACCGGCGCGCCTCGCGGCTGCAGCGTAGGTCTCCGGCGTCAGCAGGCTGACCTTGGCCCACTCGACCTCGGCGGCGAGGTCGCGCACGGCGGTGCGGTCGAGCTGCAGCCGCAGCCGCGAGCCGGCCTCGGCGACCAGGCCGGCCTTGTGCGGCATCACCTCGGGCGCGGCCCCCCCGATCACCTGCGGCCAGAAGTAGTGCAGCTGGCGCAGCGCGGCCGCGTGGAAGGTGCGCGCCTGGACGCCGGCGACCCCGAGGTCGCGCAGCCGCGAACGCATCTCGCCCGCGGCGCGCGCGGTGAACGTCACGGCGAGCACCTGCTGCGGGGTCATCACGCCCGCGTGCACGCCGTAGGCGATGCGGTGCGTGATCGCGCGCGTCTTGCCCGTGCCCGCGCCCGCGAGCACGCACAGCGGCCCCGCCAGGGACGTCGCGACCTCGCGCTGCTCGGGGTCGAGGGCGTCGAGCACGGCGTCGGCGGAGGCGCGCAGGGCGGTCGGCTGGGTCATCGCGCACCATCCTCGCACCGGCCGCCGACACCGCGAGGACGTCGTCCACAGCGGTGCGGGAAGATCGGCGCATCCGGTGCCGTTGACGCCGTTGAACGTTCAGCCAACCTCACCCCGGGAGCAGCATGTCCGCCACGACGCCACCGCCCGCCGACACCATCACGATGTTCTCCACGACGTGGTGCGGGTACTGCCGCCGCCTGAAGACGCTGCTCGACCGCGAGGGCATCGGCTACACCGAGGTCAACATCGAGACCGACCCCGAGTCGGCGACGTTCGTCGAGCAGGCCAACGGCGGTAACCAGACCGTGCCCACGGTGCTCTTCCCCGACGGCACGGTCGCCACGAACCCCTCGCTCGACGAGGTCAAGGCCCGGCTCGGGGCCGCGGCCTGAGGCCCCTCACCCCGCAGGCGCTGGCCGCCGCCGTCGCCGAGCACGCCAGCACATTCGTGCCGGCCGCTCGCGACGGCGGTTTCGGCGTCCGGGTGGGCGTCGACGGCTGCGTGCCGGACGACGGCGCCGCACTGGCCGACGCCGTCGCCGACCACCTGCTCGGCCGCGGGCTCACGGCGACTCGGGTGCACCAGCGCGACTTCTGCCTGCCCCGCTCACAGCGCCTGGAGCACGGCCCGCGCGACCCCGACGCGCTCTACGACCACTGGTACGACGACGCAGCCCTGCGCCGTGAGGTGCTCGACCGCATCGGCCCCGACGGCGACGACCCCGACGGGCCCAGCTGGCTGCCGACGCTGCGCGATCCGGTGACCGACCGCTCCACGCGGGCCCCGCGCCGGGCGGCGGTGCCCGGCACCGTCGTGGTCGTCGACGGACGTTTCCTGCTGCGCTGGGAGCTCGCCGACGCGTTCGACGTCAGCGTGCACCTCGCGACGTCCGCCGCCGCCCAGGAGCGCCGGCTCGAGCCGGACGAGCGCCCGCGGGCCGTACCCGCCTGGGCGCGCTACCTCGACGAGACCGACCCGGCGGCCCGGGCGAGCTTCGTCGTCCGCTTCGACCACCCGGCGCGCCCCGCCCTGCAACGCGCCCCCTGACCCCCGCCCTTCTGGCAAATTCCCCGGAACTTGTACGTCTCGCGCAGCCCAGTCGTACAAATTCCGGGGGATTTGCCGGGTGGGCAGAGAGCTAGGACGGCGGCGGGTCGGGCAGGCGCTCGCCGTACCAGTGCTCGACCAGCGCGCGCGAGATCGACACCCGCGGCGAGAGCCCCACGATTCCGGCGTCGACCGCCTCGCGCAGCTCGGCGCGCGTGAACCACCGCGCCTCGGCGATCTCGTCGCCGTCCGGCCGGACGTCGGTGCCCAGCGCGTGCGCGGTGAAGCCGAGCATCACCGACGACGGGAACGGCCACGGCTGACTGCCCCGGTAGGCCACCTCACCGACCGCCAGCCCGACCTCCTCGAGCACCTCGCGGCGCACCGCCGCCTCGAGCGACTCCCCCGGCTCGACGAACCCCGCGAGCGTGGAGAACCGGCCCGCGGGCCAGTCGACGTGCCGGCCGAGCAGCAGCCGGTCGTCGTCGTCGACGACGGTCATGATCACCGCCGGGTCGGTGCGCGGCCAGTGCTGGCTGCCGTCCGCGGTGCAGCGCCGCACGTACCCGGCCTCGATCACCTCGGTGGGCGCGCCGCACCGCGGGCAGAACCGGTGCGCGTCGTGCCAGTTGAGCACCGCGACGGCCTGGACGACGAGCCCGGCGTCCGCCGGGCCGAGGGCCGGTGCGAGGGCACGCAGCCCCTGCCACGACGGGTCGTCGTCGGCCGGCGCCTCGTCGACGGCCAGGCCCACCGCGACGCGGGACACGCCGTCCTGCTCACCGAGGAACACGCCCAGCCGGCGCGCATCGGCTGCCGCGGGCGGCCGCCACCGCAACCGGTCGCCGTCGGCCAGCTGCGCGCGTCCCCTCGACACCTCCAGCACGCGCGTCGCCGGCGCGGCCAGCAGCTCCGCGAGCAGCGTCGGGCTGCGGCGAGCCGCGGCACGGTCGTCGACGGCGCGGGTGAGCGCCAGCTCGGACAGGTGGAGCGAGCCCTGCTCGCCGGGTGAACTCACGCCCCGCACGCTAGCGAGCGCCGTCGCAGGCAACACGCCGGGCCGCCCCGATCCGGTCGGCCACCGCACGCCCCGCTGGCTTACCGTGATCGCGTGACCCGCACGGACCTGCAGCTCGCTGCCCTCGCCAGCGCCGCCGTGCCCGGGCTCGACCCGGTGTCGGTGGAGCCGCCGCAGGTCGACGGCATGGACTTCGACGTCGCGATCGTCACCGACGACCAGCAGCGCCGCTGGGTCGTGCGCGCACCCCGCCGCACGGCCGCCGCAGTGGCGCTCGACGTCGAGGCGCGGCTGCTGCCGCTCCTCGGCCGCTACCTGCCGGTGGCCGTACCTCAGCCGGCCGGTCGCGCCCCGCTGCCGGACGGCGGCGAGTGCCTCGTGCACCCCTACCTGCCGGGGCGTCCCGTCCGCGCCGACGAGCTGCGCGCCGGCTCGGCCCTCGCCGCGCAGGTCGGCCGCGCCATCGCCGCCCTGCACGAGATCGACCCGCGAGCGCTCGAGGACGCCGGGCTGCCGACGTACACGGCGCAGGAGTACCGGCTGCGCCGGCTGTCGGACGTCGACCGCGCGGCGCAGACGGGCCACGTGCCGGCGGCGCTGCTGGCCCGGTGGGAGCACGCGCTCGAGGACGTGTCGCGCTGGCGGTTCGTCCCCACGCCAGTGCACGGCGACCTCGCACCCGAGCACGTGCTGGTCGACCGCGGCGCCCTGAGCGGCGTGATCGACTGGGGCGAGGCCGCCGTGGCCGACCCCGCCGACGACCTCGCCTGGGTGGCCGTCACCGCGGACGACGACGGCCTCGACACGGTGCTCGAGGCCTACGCCATGGGCCGCGGCGAGGCGCCCGACCGGCACCTGCTCGACCGGGCCCGGCTGGCCGGTGAGCTGGCCCTCGCGCGCTGGCTGCTCAGTGGCGTGGCAGCCGACGACGCCGACGTCGTCGAGCGCGCGAGCCGGCACCTGCTCGAGCTCGCCGAGCACGTCGCGGACGAGGACTGAACCCCGTGCGCGTCGCGACGTTCAACCTGTGGTCGGGGCGGTCGCTACCTCCCCGCGACCCCGCAGCCGGCCTCGCCGCACCCGCGGTGGACGGCGACCGGCTGGCTCGCTCCGTGGCCCGTCTCGTCGACCTCGGCGTTGACGTCCTCGCGGTGCAGGAGGTCGACCACGGCCAGGAGCGCAGCGGTGGCATCGACCAGCTCGCGGCCGTGGCCGAGGCGTTCGGGGCGACGCACCACCGTTTCACACCGACGCTGACGGGTGTGCCGGGGCCGGCGTCGGGGTGGCAGGGTCTGGAGCGCGGACACCCCGATGCTCACACGACGCCGGCCGGCCGACCGGCGTACGGCATCGGGCTGGTGTCCCGGCTGCCCGTGCTGGCCTGGCGCGTCCGAGCGCTGGCGGGGTCGCGGGCCGTGCTTCCGATGGTGCTGCCGCAGGTGCCCGACGACGGCTCGGTCACGAAGGCGCCGCGCGTGATGTTCGTGCCCGACGAGCCGCGGGCGGCGCTCGCAGCCGTGGTGCAGGGACCCCGCGGCCCGGTCACCGTCATCTCCACGCACCTGTCGTTCTCGCCGCTGGCGGCACGTCGCCAGCTGCGCGCGGTGACCCGCTGGGCGCGCTCGCTGCCCGGCCCACGCGTGCTCGCCGGTGACCTGAACCTGCCCGGGCCCGTGCCGGGCTGGCTGACGGGGTGGACGTCCCTCGCGCGTGCGGCGACCTACCCGGCGCCCGCGCCGCGCCTGCAGCTCGACCACCTGCTCACCGATGCGGCGACGGCGACGGCGGGCTTCACGCAGGCGCTGTCGCTCGAGGTCTCCGACCACCTCGCGCTCCTCGCCGACGTCGACCCCTGACGCCTGCCCCTCCTTCGCGATCGTGCACGTCGGACCCAGCGCGAAGCCGTGGCCGCCGTCCGCCATGGCGAACCGCTCGGCGGACGCCGGGATGCGAGGCAGCGCGGTGCTGGCGGCGCTCACCGCGACGCCGGCTCGCGGCTGACCGGACCGTCCGGCTGCTGCGAGCCACTCCCCCGCGTCGCCCGCAAGGACCACACCACCGACGTCCCGACCAGCACGCCGACCACGCCCAGCGACAGCAACGTCGGCACCTTCACGTCGACGGCGAGCAGCAGCATCTTCACGCCGACCCAGACCAGCACGAGCGACAGACCGGTCTTGAGGTAGACGAACCGGTGCATGAGGTCGGCAAGCAGGAAGTACATCGCCCGCAGGCCGAGGATCGCGAAGGCGTTCGCTGTGAAGACGAGGAACGGCTCCTGCGTCACCGCGAAGATCGCCGGCACCGAGTCGACGGCGAAGACCAGGTCGGTGCCCTCGACCACCAGCAGCACGACGAGCAGCGGCGTCGCCACCCAGCGACCGGCGCGGCGCACGATGACGCGGGCACCGTGGTAGTCGCGCGTGTGCGGGACCACCCGCCGCAGCCAGCCCACGGCACGCGACCCCTCGATGTCGGCGTGCTCGTGCCGGTGGCGCAGCATCCGCACGCCGGTGACGACCAGGAAGGCGCCGAACACGTACAGCACCCACGAGAAGCTGCTGATCAGTACGGCGCCCAGCGCGATGAGGCCGGCACGCATCACCAGCGCGCCCACGACGCCGAGGAAGAGCACCCGGTGCTGGTACTCCCGCGGCACCGCGAAGGCCGAGAAGATCACGGCCCAGACGAAGACGTTGTCGACGGCCAGGCTCTTCTCGATCACGTAGCCCGCGAAGTACTGCGCCGACGCCTCGCCGCCCAGCGCCGCCCAGACCACGCCACCGAAGGCGACGGCGACCGCCACCCACACCGCCGACCACACCGCAGCCTCACGGACGCCGATGACGTGCGCCCTGCGGTGCGCGAACAGGTCGACAGCGAGCAGGGCGAGGATGACGGCGACGACGGCCAGCCAGGCCCACCAGGGAACGAGCACGAGCACACCTCCGGTCAGTGACCGAGGTCTCGCCCGCCGCCGGAGCGACCCGCACGCCGAGCTTCGTCGGTGAAGCCGTACTGACGACGTGCGGTGCTGGGGTACTCCCCTCGCCACTCATGGTGAGGCATGGCCAGCGCGTACCGCAAGCCGGTGGGCCGCAACCGATTCAGCGAGGATCGCCGTCGATGGCGCGCAGCATGGCCACGAGCTCGGCCTCGCCGAGCAGGTCGGCCGGTCGCACCGTCTCGCCGGTCGCGACGTAGCAGAAGGCGGCACCGATGCGATCGAGAGGGACGCCGTGCAGCCGGTGCCAGGCCAACCGGTAGGCGGCCAGCTGGACGGCCCGCGACCTCGCCGGCGCCCCGCTGGGCGGCGCACCGGTCTTCCAGTCGACGATGTCGACGCCACCGTCGTCGCGCGCGAACACGGCGTCGACGCGTCCGCGCACCACCGTGCCGTCGACCGGCGTCTCGAGCGGCACCTCGACGGCCACGACCCGCCGGTGCGCCCACTCGGTGGCCAGGAACCGCTCGATGAGCTGCGCGAGGTCGTCGTCGTGCGCGGCGTCGTCGTCGGCCGCTCCCGGCAGGTCGAGCAGGTCGACCATGGCGGCGGCGCCGAGGTAGCGCTCGACCCACGCGTGGAAGGCGGTGCCGCGCCGGCCCGCCGGGTGCGGCTGGCGCGGCATGGGGCGCCGCAGGTCGAGCGCGAGGGAGCGCGGGTCGTCGGCCAGGCGCACGAGCCGGGACGCCGACACGTGCGTGGGCAGCGCGACGACGGCACCGCGGTCGCGGCTCGCGGCGCGCTCGGCGAGCAACAGCTCGATCTCGGTGTCGAGGCGCTGCCAGCCGGCGCCCTCGACGACAGCGCCGGCCACGCCCTCGCAGGCCTGCGCCGCGGCCGTCCGCACCAGCTCGGCGCCCTGCTCGACGTCGGCCCGGCGCTCGCCCAGGGGGTCGACCGGCCAGGTGGCCGGCCCGAAGGCCTCGTCGGGCGGCTTGCCCTCGCCGTCCGGCGGCACGGCGCACACCTGCCCGACGCGCACCCCCGACGCGACGTGCGGGGCCACGGTGTCGTCACCGACGTGCAGGCCGGGCACCAGCTCGGTGAGGAATCGCGAAGCCAGCCGCGGGGTGAGCGTGGTGCCCCACACGTGGCTCGTCAGCAGCAGGTGGGCACGGGCGCGGGTGACGGCGACGTAGACCAGCCGCCGCTCCTCGGCGAGCTCGTGCTCGCCGCCGCGACGGTAGAACGCCTCCAGCTCAGCGCGCAGCGCCTTCTGGTCGGCCGCTGCCGACCACCGCACGTCGGGCAGGCTGGCGCGGTCGCCGCGCAGGGCGTAGGGCACGGTGCCGAGGGTCGCCAACCAGCCGCGGTCCTTCACCTCGCCGATCACCCAGCCGGAGCCGTCCGAGCGGGGCCGTGCGTTGTGGCTCGGGAACGCCCCCTCGACCAGGCCGGGAACGGCCACGACGTCCCACTCCAGGCCTTTGGCGGCGTGGATGGTCATGACCTGCACGACGTGCTCGTCGACGTCGACCTGGCCCGGCTCCAGGCCGTGCTCCTGCTCGTCCGCGGCCTCGAGCCAGGCGAGGAACGCCCCGAGCGTCGGCCGCTGGGCGGTGCTCTCGAAGCCGGCCGCGACGTCGGCGATGGCGTCCAGGTGCGCGCGGGCCTGGGCGAAGCCGACGTCGGCGCGGCTGGCCACCTCGACGTCGAGCAGCAGCGCGCGCTCGGTGTCGGCGACCAGCTCGGGTAGCGGCAGGTGGGTACGGCGCCGCAGCCCACGCAGCAGGCCGGCCAGCCGCTGCAGACGCGGCCGCGCGGCGGCGGACAGGTCACGGCCCTGGGGGTCGGTCCAGGCCGGGGGCGGCAGCTCGTCGAGCGCCTCCGCCAGGCTCGCGGCGTCCTCCTCGCTCTCCCCCGCCGACCTGCGACCGGGCTCACCGGATCGCCGCCGGTGCAGCTCGCGCGCCCACGCGCCGAGGGCCGTCAGGTCGTGCGCACCGAGCCGACAGGTGGGGCCGGTGAGCAGCCGCATCAGGTGGTCGCCGCGCGTGGGGTCGTGGACGACGCGCAAGGCGCTGAGCAGGTCGGCGACCTCGGGGGTCGACAGCAGGCCGCCAAGACCGACCACCTGGTAGGGCAGGCCGGCCCGAAGCAGGGCCGCCTCGACCTGCGGGAACTGCGAGCGCTTGCGGCACAGCACCGCCGCCGACCGGCCGGGCACCGGGCGAGCGTCGGGTCCCAGCCACCGGGCGGCCACCCACTGCGCCACCGCGTCGGCCTCGACGGCGCTGGTCTCCAGCGCTCGCACCTCGACCTCCCCTGAGCCCGCGCCGTCACGTCGGCGCAGCGGTTCGACGTCGACACGGGTCTGCTGCTGCAGCGGCTGGGCCAGCACGTTCGCCACCTCGAGCACGAGCTCGTCGTTGCGCCAGCTCGTCGACAGCGGCAGCACGGGCGAAGGCTCGCCAGACGCCGTCCGAAAGCGCTCGCGGAACGCGTTCAGCGTGTCGGCGCTCGCGCCCCGCCAGCCGTAGATCGACTGGTGCGGGTCGCCCACGGCCGTCACGGCGTGGCCGCCACCGAAGAGCGACTCGAGCATCACCAGCTGGGCGTGGCTGGTGTCCTGGAACTCGTCGAGCAGCACGGCGCGGTACTGCTGGCGCAGGCCGGCGCCGACGTCCGGCAGCTCACGGGCCAGGCGGGCCGCGAGTGCCAGCTGGTCGCCGAAGTCCAGCGCCTCGCGGTCGCGCTTGGCCTGCTGGTAGGCCCGCACGAGTGGCAGCAGCTGGCGGCGGGCGGCGAGGTTGCCCAGCAGCGTCGTCACCTCGGCGTACCGCTTGGCCGGTGCCCCGCTGCGGCCTGCAGTGGCGTCGCTGTAGGGCAGCGCCTCGACCCGCGCCATGACGTCGGCGAGGTAGGTGTCGACGGCGTCGAGGTCGACGAGGTGCTCGGCCGCCTCGCCCGCGAGGTCGAGCACCGCGGTGACGACGGTCGAGACCGCGTAGTCGACCGCGCCCATGTCGCCGGACCACCGCTCGACGATGTCGGATGCCAGCTGCCAGCACGATGCCTCGGTGAGCAGCCGCGACTCGGGCTCCACGCCGAGGCGCAGGCCCTGCTCGCGCACGAGGCGACCCGCGAAGGAGTGGTAGGTGGCGACCGTGACGTCGAGGTCGACCGCCGCGCCGCTCGCGTCGGCGGCGTGGTCGGCGTGGTCGGCGTGGTCGGCGTGGACGTTGTGGTGGTCGGGGACGCTGGGCGGCTCGGGGGGCGTCCAGAGCCCCGCTCGGCGCAGCGCGCGCAGCCGACTGCGCACCCGCTCGCCCAGCTCGGCCGCGGCCTTGCGGGTGAAGGTGAGCCCGAGCACCTCCCCCGGCGCGACGTCGCCGCCGGCGACGAGCCACACGACGCGGCCCGCCATGGTCTCGGTCTTGCCCGAGCCGGCACCGGCCACCACGAGCAGCGGGCTGAGCGGCGCCTCGATCACGGCGACCTGCTCCGGCGTCGGGTCGGGCTTGCCCAGCGCGCGGGCGATGTCGACGGCGCTCGGCCGGCTCACGAGGTCACCTGCCGTCCCTCGGGTCGCGCAGGGCACGAGCTGCGCACGGGGCAGCGATCGCACAGGTCGTTGACCGTCGCGACGAACTGGTGCTGAGCCATGCCGTGCGCCACCCGGTCGAGCAGCTCGACGGCCCAGCCGCCGCCGTCGGGCAGCGCCTCCTGACGCTGCACCTTGGGCTTCTTCTCGGTGCCGCCCAGCTGCACCAGCGCGGCGCCGGCCACCGGGACGTCCGGTGCGTGGTCGGCGAAGGCGCCGGCCAGCCCCAGCAGCTGGTAGGCGCCGAGCTGCGGCTGCTGCGGCAGCTCCTTGGCGGCCGGCGCCTGCTTGCCCGTCTTGAGGTCGATGACGTGCAGGCCGTCGCCGTCGCGCTCGAGCCGGTCGACCCGGCCGACCACGCGAGCCTGGCCGTGCGGCAGGTCGAGCACGACGTCGACGTCGAGCTCGCTCGCCACGAGCTCGGGGGCGCCGGCGAGGTAGTCGGCCAGCTTGCGCACGACGCGTTCGGCGCGCTCGCGCTGCACGTCGCCCGCGAAGCCCTCACCCCAGCCGAGCACGTGCCACCGGCGACGCAGCTCGGCGAGCAGGGTCTCGGCGTCGGCGTCGGGAAGCTCGTCGGCCAGGTCGTGCACGAGCGTGCCGAGGCCTTGCGAGGCCGACGTCGGAGCGGTGCCGCCCGCCGCCGTGAGCAGCCAGCGCAGGCCGCAGCGCTCGAACGCCTCGACCTTCGACGGCGAGACGCGCACCGGGCCGTCGGTGGCCAGCGGACGGTCGTCGGTGAGCTCGGCGACGCCGTACCAGTCGTCGGGGTGCGCTCCGGGGACGCCCTCGGCGGCGAGCCGCGCCAGACGGCGCGCCGCGGCGCCGGCCGCCGGGCCGCCGCCGCACACCTGCTGGCGGAGCCGGGCCACGACGCCCGCGAGGGTGAGCGGGTGGGTGGGCAGGGTGATGGTGCGGACGCCGTCGGCGTCCCAGCCGGCTGCTGGCAGAGCCTCAGGCGGCGGGTCGACGAGGTCGACGAACGGCGACGGCTGCTCGTCGTCGTCGCGCACGGCGGTGACCAGCAGCGCGGCGCGCGACCGGCTCACCGCCACGTGCAGCAGTCGCGTCTCGTCGTCGCGCACGGCCAGCAGGTCGGAGCGCAGTGATGGCTCGCGACCGGCCAGCACGTCGACCAACCGCTCGGCGCCGAGCAGCGAGCCGCGCAGACGCAGGTCGGGCCACACGCCGTCCTGGACGCCGGCCACCACGACGACGTCCCACTCACGCCCGGCCGCCGAAGCCGGCGTGAGCAGGGCGACGGCCTCGCCGGCCGCCCGCTCGGCCAGCGTGTCGGCGGCGACGTCCTGACCGCGCAGGTACTCGATGAACTCGCGCGCTCCGGCCTGCGGCAAGCGGTCGACGAAGCGCGTGGCGGCGTCGAACAGCGCGACGACGGCGTCGAGGTCGCGGTCGGCGCGGGCGCCGGACGCCCCGCCTGCCAGCGCCGCCCGCTGCCACGGGCCGCCCAGACCGGACGCCGACCAGATCGCCCACAACAGCGTCTCGGCCGTGGCGCCCTCAGCCCCCGAGGTCATCGCGGCCACGCCGGCTGCGAGCACGCGCGCCACCCGCGTGGCGGGGTCGGCCGTCAGCGACTCGATGCTGCCCAACCGGCCCGGCTCGAGCAGCGCCTCGACCAGCAGCTCGTCGCTCGAACGCGCACGCTCGCCATCACCCGCCCCGAGCTCCTCGGCGCGCAACGCCTGGCGCAGCCGGCGCACGGCGATCGCGTCGGCGCCACCCAGCGGCGACATCAGCAGCGACACCGCGCCCTCCGCGTCGAGCGCCGGCTCACCGGCCACCAGACGCAGCACCGCCTCGTAGGCGTCGAGCAGCGGCACGACGGCGGTCTGGTCGCGCACCGGCACCTCGGTGAGCGGGACGTCGACCGGCACACCGGACTGCTGCAACCCCCGGCGCAGCGATGCGGCGCGCTGCCGGCCGCGCACGAGCACCGCCATGCGCGACCACGGCACGCCGTCGCTCAGGTGCGCGCGGCGCAGCCGGTCGGCGACGAACGCCACCTCATGCGCCGCCGAGCGCAGCACGTGCACCTCGGCGCGGCCGTGCTCCCGCGCACCCGGTGCGGTGCCGGCGTCCGGCCGCTCGACGAGCAGCCGGTGCGCCGCCCCTCCCCGCGCGCCGATCGCGTCGGCGACCCGGCGGCTCACCGCGCGCAACGCGGGCGGCTGGCGCCAGGAAGTGCGTAGCCGCACGACAGTCGGGGCCGCCGCGCCCGGCTCGCGCACCGGGTCGAGCAGGAAGTCCGGGTCCGCGCCGCGGAAGGACTGCGTGACCGCGTCGGCGTCCCCGGCGAGCAGGAGCGACGGACGAGTCCCGACCACCAGGCGCAGCAGGTCAGCGGCCGCTGCGGTGAGCTCGTGCGCGTCGTCGACCGCCACGAACTGCACCTGCGCCCGCACCCGCTCGAGCAGCTCGGCGTCGCCTGCCATGCGAGCCGCCGCCTCGGCCGTGATCGCCGCCGGGTCGTAGCCACCCGGCGTCGACAACGCCGTCACGTCGAGGTACTCGCGCAGCACCCCGGCTGCCGCGACCCACTCCGGGCGCCGGTGCCGGCGTCCGAGCGCCGCGAGCTCGCTCGGCGACACGCCCCGCTCGACCGCGCGCATCAGCAGGTCACGCAGCTGGCCGCGAAAGGCCCGGGTGCCGATGGCCGGCAGCAGGTCGGGCGGCCAGGCGGGGTCGCGGCCGTGGCCCATCGCATGACCGGCCAGCAGCTCGCGCAGCACGACGTCCTGCTCCGGTCCGGTGATCAGCCGGGGCGCCGGCTCACCGCTGAGCGCCGCCGCCTGGCGCAGCACGCCGAACGCGAACGACTGCGGGGTGCGGGCCAGCGGCTCACGCACCGTCACGGCGAGCCGCCCGGTGACCAGCTCGCGCAGCCGAGCGGCCGCCAGCCGCGTCGGAGCGAGCACGAGCACCGTGCCGGCGTCGAGCCCGTCGTGCTCGACGCGGTGGGCCACGGCTTCCACCAGCGTCGTCGTCTTGCCCGACCCGGGCGCGCCGATGAGGCTGAGCGCGCTGCCGCGGTGCTCGACGGCCGCGAGCTGCTCGACGTCGAGCGTGCGCGACGTCGGGACGAGGCGCTCGCGGCGCAGCACGAGCGCCGGCTCCGCGCGCTCACGCAGGGGGGTCTGGGTCACGCTGACGATCCCATCACAGGGCTCCGACAGGCCCGTGGGACGACCAGCGAGTCATCCGGCCCAGCGGGCGCGAGCCAGGTCGACCCGCTGGCCCGACGCACGCAGAGGCGTTCCCTCGGCGCGGTACTGCTCCAACGCCTCGCGTTCCAGCCCGGGCGGCGGGCTGCCGTCGGCGCGCAGCACGCGCCACCAGGGCACCGCGTTGCCGTGGCGCGACATCACCGCGCCGACCCGCCGGGGGCCGCCGTCGCCGAGGTACTCCGCGATGTCGCCGTAGGTGACGACCTGGCCCGGCGGCACCTGGTCGACGACGTCCAGGACCCGGGCCGCGAAGTCGTCGAGGTCGGGCAGGTCAGCGGGCGCGGCGTCGGGCACGGGACCCAGTCTGCCGTGCCAGACTGCGGGCGTGCCTCGCCGACTCATCGCCGTGACCACAGCCGTCGCCGTCGTCTGCCTGCCTCTCGCCGCGTGCAGCCAGGCCGAGGACGCCGCCCGCTCCGCCGCGTCGAACGCCGCGACGAACGCCGCCGACTCGCTGCGCACCAAGGCGCAGCAGGAGGCCGTGAAGCAGGCGTGCGGGCTCACCACCGGCTCCGGGCCGCTCGCCGACGGGCAGGTGTCGGCGAACGAGCGGGCGGCGGTGGCCTCGATCGCGTCCGTGGCCGAGCAGGCCGGCGTCCCGAAGCAGTACACCGACCCCCTGCAGACGGTCGGCGACTCCGAGGCCGGCAAGGCCGCCACCGCGAAGGCGGTCGACGCGCTGAGGCAGGCCTGCGCCGGCCAGGCCGCGAGCTAGGCCGCTGGTCGAGGGTTCCGTCCGCTTGTCGAGGGGTGCACCCCTCGACAAGCGGAGTGTCACCCACTCAACGTGATCAACGAGCGCTACCCCGGGACGGCGCGAGGTCAGTAGGTGGGCAGGCTCGGGTCGACCTGCTCGACCCAGGCCAGCACCCCGCCGTCGAGGTGCCGGGCGTCCGGGTGGCCGGCCGCGCGCAGGAGGTCGAGCGCGGCCGCCGACCGCACGCCGGAGCGGCAGTGCAGCACCACGGGTCGGTCGAACGGGATCTGCTCGAACGCCTCACCGGTGTCGAACGCCGCCCGGGGCACCGCGACGGCGCCGGGGATCGACACGATGGCCCGCTCGCCGGGCTCACGGACGTCGACCAGCACCAGGTCGGACTCGCCCCGCTCGCGGGCAGCGAGCAGCTCGGCCAGCTCGGCGGGTGCGACGAGCGCGCCGTCGCGCCGCTCGGGCACGGGCGGCAGGCCGCAGAACTGCTCGTAGTCGATCAGGCCGGTGTCGCGAGTGATGGTGGGGTGCTCGCCGCACACCGGGCACTGGGGGTCGGGACGCACGCGCAGCTCGCGCCAGCTCGCCCGCAGCGCGTCGTGCACGAGCAACCGCCCGAGCAGCGGCTCCCCCATGCCGACGACGAGCTTGACCACCTCGGTGCCCTGCGCGGCACCGATCGCCGCGCACAGCAGACCCAGCACGCCACCCTCCGCGCACGACGGGACGCTGCCGGGCGGGGGCGGGTCGGGGAACAGGCAGCGGTAGCAGGGCCCGTGACCACCCCAGAAGACGCTGACCTGACCGTCGAAGCGGTAGATCGACCCCCACACGCACGGGACGCCGAGCAGCACGCAGGCGTCGTTCACCAGGTAGCGCGTGGCGAAGTTGTCGGTGCCGTCGACCACGAGGTCGTAGCCGGCGAGCACGTCCAGGGCGTTGCTCGAGTCCAGCCGCACCGGGTGGCGCACCACCCGCACCAGCGGGTTCACCTCGGCGATGGCGTCGGCCGCCGAGTCGACCTTGCGGCGTCCGACGTCGCTCGCGCCGTGCACCACCTGGCGCTGCAGGTTCGACGCCTCGACGACGTCAGGGTCGATCACGCCGATGGTGCCGACGCCGGCCGCGGCCAGGTAGAGCAGCGCCGGGGAGCCCAGGCCACCGGCGCCGACGACGGCGATGCGCGCGCCGGTCAGGCGGCGCTGACCCAGCTCGCCGACGTCCGGGATGAGCAGGTGGCGGGCGTAGCGCGCGACCTGCTCGCGGTCGAGCGGCGGGCCGGGGTCGACGAGCGGGGGCAGGCTCACGGACCAACTGTAGGCGCGACGGCGGTTGTCGAGGCTTCTGTCCGCTTGTCGAGGCGTGCAACCCTCGACAAGCGGAGTGTCACCCACTGGACGTGATCAACGATGCCGCGGGTGGGGCGGGGGCGGGGGCGGGTGCGACGAGGGGCTAGGGGTAGGGCCAGGCGTTGGGGCGGCAGGGCGCGACCCGCTTGGTCTGCTGCTGCATCACCGGGGCGAGGCGTCCGGCGCCGCCGCACTGCTCGTGCCCGTGCCCCAGCACGTGCCCGACCTCGTGGTTGACGACGTACTGGCGGTACACCGTGAGGTCGGGGAACTCCGGCGTGCCGAGCAGCCAGCGGTACGACGTCAGCACCGCCCGCTGCCCGCTGCGACACGACAGCTTGCCGAAGGTCTGCAGGGGCCGGCACAGCCGCGCCGAGGTGTCGGGGCTGGCGAGCACCACGACGACGTCGGCGTCGCCGTCGGTGCGGGCGAAGCTGCGCCGGCCGCCGTGACCCCACGAGCGGTCGTCGTTGAGGGTGGCCAGCACGGCATCGGCGAAGGCGGCGCGGTCGACGTCGACGCCGTCCTCGACCTCGACGCGCACCGTGGTCGTGGTTCCGCGGCCCGGTGCCGGGTCGCTGCCCGACACAGGCACCAGGCGTCCGGTGCCCCGGGAGACGACGTGCGACACCCGCGGCGAGGCGGACGGCGACGCAGCCGGCGAGGCCGTCGTCACGGCAGACGACGGGGCCGAGCCCGAGGCCGTCGGCGACGGTGAGCTGACGGCGGTCACGTCCGCCGTCGGCGTGACCGGCGGGTCGTCAGCGACCACGCGGGCCAGGCCCCACCCGCCCAGCGCCACGACGAGGGCGACGACCGCCCCCGCGGCCTGCCGACGGCGCCGCTGCACCGCCCGGCGACGGGCCGCGCGGCGCTGAGCAGCCGCGCGAGGCGAGGAGGTCACGAGGCTCAGGATGCCAGGGGGCGCGGACAGCGCGCCCACGACCGGCCACGACCGCCCGCGTCAGCGAAGGTCAGCGCGCGGTGCCGTCCCGGCCCCCCGTGAGGCCGGCGCGGCGGTTGAGCGCGTCGAGCGTCGCCCGGACGACGGCATCCTGGGGATCGCTGCGCACCAGGGCCGATCCGGTGAGCCGGTCGATGCCGGTGGGTGCGAGCAGGGTGAGCACCACCACGGCCACGTGGTCGGGACCCACCTGCAGCAGGTCGACCTGGTCGACGTCGAGCCGGGCTCGCGCGTCGACCACCGCCTCCACCGCAGCCGCCGTCGCCTCGGCGAGCGCGCGATGGGCACCGGCCCCGGTGGCCGGACGGCGCGCCGTTCCCTCGTGGGTGCGCTCGCCCTGACGCAGGCGCACGCTCGCGAGCACCTCGTGCTGCTCGGTGACGACGCTCACGCGGTCGACCACGACGCGCGCGGACGTCGCCGCTTCCGGCGACGGGCCGACGGGGCCCTGCGTCTGCACCGGCACGGAAGGTGCCGCGGGTGCGGGCCTCGGGACGAGCGGCTCGCCCAGCGTGCGCAGCACGGGGTCGAGGGCCTCGTCGACCGCTGCACCGAGCGCGGGGTCGGCGTCCAGGCTCTCGACGACGGCCACCACGGGCCGCCCGGTCGGCCCGGTGAGGCGCAGGCGGGCGCCGTCGCCGTCGAGACCGAACCGGTCGCGCACGCGGCTCACGGCTGCACCCACCACGGACGCGTGGTCCTGGCCGCCGGCGACGAGCACGCGCAGCACGCCGTTGCCGAGCTCGTCGAACTCCAGCGCGACGTGCTCCACCCCGGGGACGTGGCTCAGCGCGTCGCACATCGTGGCCGCGTCCACCTCGTAGGAGCCCACTACCGCGCACTGGTCCTGTCTGGTCCGTCGCGACCGCCCCCGCGGCGGTCAGCGCTCAGATTGTGGCACCAGATCCGGCGGTATCAGCAGCTCACGCGGCCGGTACCCACCAGATGGCCTACTGGCCCGTAGGATCGGGACCTCGGCCAGGCACGACGGAAGGCAGGACCCACGTGACGACGTCACCGGCGACGCGGGGCCGCAGCGCCCGGCTGCCCCGCACGGCGCGCCGCGCCCAGCTGCTCGTGGCCGCGCAGGAGGTGTTCGTGCGCGCCGGCTACCACCAGGCCGCCATGGACGAGATCGCTGACCAGGCCGGCGTGTCCAAGCCGGTGCTGTACCAGCACTTCCCGAGCAAGCTCGAGCTCTACCTGGCGCTGCTCGACCAGCACACCGAGGCGCTCGTGGCCGCCGTCCGGCAGGCCCTGGCCTCCACTCACGACAACAAGCTGCGGGTCGCCGCAACCATGGCTGCCTACTTCGAGTTCGTCGACCGCGAGGGCGAGCCGTTCCGGCTGGTCTTCGAGTCCGACCTCACCAACGAGGCCGCCGTGCGCGAGCGCGTTGACGCCGTCACCGAGCGCTGCGCGGACGCCATCGCCGAGGTGATCAGCGACGACACCTCGCTGCCCGCCGACGAAGCCAAGCTGCTCGGCGTCGCCCTCACCGGCATGGCGCAGGTGAGCGCCCGCTACTGGCTGTCGACCGAGGGCCGGATCCCCCGCGAGGCCGCGGCGCGGCTGGTGGGCCAGCTGTCGTGGCGGGGGCTCGGCGGCTTCCCCAAGACCGACGTCCGCGGTGAGTCGGCCGCCGAAGCCGGCTGATTCGCGGCGGGGCGCGGAACAGCGCGACGCTCCTCGCGGTTAGCCTGAGGCCGGCGTCGTACCGACGTCTCACCCGAGAGCCAGGAGGCCACCGCCCGTGGAGGTCAAGATCGGCGTCCAGAACGTCGCCCGCGAGATCACTTTCGAGTCGCCGCAGACCGCCGACGAGGTCGCGACGCTCGTCGACCAGGCCGTCCAGACCGGCGCGATGCTGCGGCTGAACGACGAGAAGGGGCGCACCGTCATCGTTCCCGGCGCCGTCATCGGCTACGTCGAGGTCGGCGTCGAGACCGAGCGGCGGGTGGGCTTCGGCACCATGTGACGGCGCTGTGGGCGTCCTCCGGGACGTCGGGTCCACCGGCTCGACGTGCGGAGGGCGATCACCCGTGGAAGCCTTTCGAGCGGTCGGCGAGCGCCGACCCCGTCGTGAACGGTTCGCGACGACGAAGGCACCGGGTGACCCCCGGGCCAGCTGGGAGGACCCCACATGACGATCATCGGTCTGATCATCGCCGGAATCATCATCGGTGCTCTGGCGCGACTGTTCCTGCCGGGCCGTCAGGGCATCGGCATCATCGCGACCATCATCGTCGGCATCATCGGCACCCTCATCGGATGGTGGATCGCCGGCGCGCTGGGCGTGCAGGAGACCAGCGGTGTCGACTGGATCCGCTGGATCATCAGCATCATCGTCTCGATGGTGCTCGTGGCCATCACGGCCGCGATCCTCGGTCGCAACGACCGGCGCACGGTCGCCTGACGGCCGCACACAGCCCTCGGGGGCCGCACCCAGCACGGGTGCGGCCCCCGATGTGTGTGCAGGGGGTGCGGCCGGTCAGCGGCCGGTCGGGTGATGAGGAGTCAGGCCGAGAGCCCGAGCCGGCCCATCCGACGGGTGTGCTCCTCGGTGAGCCGCGCGAACATCCGCCCGATCTCGGCGAGGTCGGCGCCGGCGTGGAACCCGCCGCCGATGAGCAGGTTGGCGAGGGCGTCGCGCTCGGCCACGACGCGCTGGGCCTGCGACAGCGCCTCGCCGACCAGCCGGCGTCCCCAGAGGGCGAGCCGGCCGCCGACGCTGGGGTCGCGGTCGATGGCCTCGCGCACGGCCCGGACGGCGAACTCCGCCTGGCCCATGTCCTGCATGACCTCGAGCACGAGCTCGCGGGTCGCCGGGTCGAGGTAGGCCGCGACCTCACGGTAGAAGTCGCCCGCGATGCCGTCTCCCACGTAGGCCTTCACCAGCCCTTCGAGCCAGCTCGAGGGCCGCGCCCGGTCGTGGAAGGCGTCGATGGCCTCGACGAACGGCTGCATGGCCTCGCTGACGTCGGCGCCGAGCTCGCGCAGGCGCGACTCCAGCAGCTCGTAGTGGTGGAACTCGCTCACCGCCTGGCGGCCCAGCGCGGCCTTGTCGGGCAGTGACGGCGCGAGCTCGGCGTCCGCGGCCAGCCGGCTGAACGCCGTCAGCTCGCCGTACCCGAGCGCCCCGAGCAGGTCGACCACGGCGGCGCGGTAGTCGGCGTCGGCGAAGGGGTCGGGCGCGTCGGACAGGTCGGGCGCAGGCGTCATGGGTCACGAGCGTAGCCGCGAGCGGTAGACTGGATCACGACACGGATGCCCGGTCGGATCATCTACGCACCAGACGGCACCTCGCCTGCCGGCGCGACAGCACTGGCAACGCACTCGCAGAGCCTGAAGACACCCGATCGGCTCCACCCCAGCGGAGCGGCCCGCCCAGCGTGAACGACGCGCGGCGTGCGGCCCCCGCCCGACGTGAAGGCCGCGTGTGACTGAGCAGATGACCGACCAGACGACCGCATCCACCGCATCCACTGACGCCACCGACGAGATCGACGAGATCGACGGGATCGACGACACCCAGCACGAGGGCGCCGACAGCGCTCCCGCCGCTCCCGCCACCGAGACCCGCACCTTCGCCGACTTCGCGGTGCGTGCCGACATCGTCGAGGCGCTGAGCCGCGTCGGCATCACGACGCCGTTCCCGATCCAGGCGATGACCCTGCCGGTCGCGCTCACCGGGCACGACATCATCGGCCAGGCCAAGACCGGCACCGGCAAGACCCTCGGCTTCGGCCTGCCGCTGTTGCAGGGCACCGTCGCTCCGGGTGAGGACGGTTTCGACGCCCTCGAGGCGCCCGGCAAGCCGCAGGCGCTCGTCGTCGTGCCGACCCGCGAGCTGGCCGTCCAGGTGGCCGGCGACCTCGAGACCGCCAGCGCCCTGCGCAGCACCCGCGTGCTCACCGTCTACGGCGGCCGGGCCTACGAGCCGCAGGTCGAGGCGCTGCGCCGCGGCGTCGAGGTCGTCGTGGGCACGCCCGGACGCTTGCTCGACCTGGCCCAGCAGGGTCATCTCGACCTCGGTCACGTGCGCACCCTGGTGCTCGACGAGGCCGACGAGATGCTCGACCTGGGCTTCCTGCCGGACGTCGAGCGCCTGCTCGCGCTCACGCCGAACGGGCGGCAGATGATGATGTTCTCGGCCACCATGCCGGGCGCTGTGGTCTCGCTCGCCCGCCGGTTCATGACCCAGCCGACGCACATCCGGGCCATCGACCCTGCCGACGACGGTGCGACGCTCAAGGCGATCAGCCAGTTCGTCTACCGCGCGCACGCGATGGACAAGGTCGAGATGCTCGCCCGCATGCTGCAGGCCGAGGGCCGCGGGCTCACCATGATCTTCGCGCGCACCAAGCGCACCGTGGCCAAGGTGGCCGACGAGCTCGCCGAGCGCGGGTTCGCCGCCGCGGCCATCCACGGCGACCTGGGTCAGGGCGCCCGTGAGCAGGCGCTGCGCGCCTTCCGCAACGGCAAGGTCGACGTGCTCGTCGCCACCGACGTCGCCGCGCGCGGCATCGACGTCGACGGCATCACCCACGTGATCAACTACCAGTGCACCGAGGACGAGAAGACCTACCTGCACCGCATCGGGCGCACCGGCCGCGCCGGGCGCACGGGCGTCGCGGTGACGTTCGTGGACTGGGACGACATGCCGCGCTGGGGGCTGATCAACAAGGCACTCGACCTCGGCATCCCCGAGCCCGTCGAGACCTACTCGAGCTCTCCGCACTTCTTCGAGGACCTCTCGATCCCCGAGGGCACCAAGGGCACGCTCCCCCGCTCGGCGCGTACCCGCGAGGGCCTGGCGGCCGAGCAGGTCGAGGACCTCGGCGAGACCGGCCAGCGCAGCAAGGGTGCTGGCGCCTCGCGCGAGCGCGGCCACGGTGGTCGGGGCGAGCGCGGTGGCCGAGGTGAGCGCGATGGCCGAGGTGAGCGCGATGGGCGCAGTGAGCGCACGGAGCGCACCGAGCGCACCGAGCGCACCGAGCGCACCGAGCGCACCGAGCACGGGGACGGCGAGGCGTCGGCTCCGCGCCAGCGCAACCGTCGCCGCACCCGCCGCTCGGGCGAGGGTGCGGACGCGACGACGGCGACCGGCCCTGGGACGAGCGTCTCGGACTCCGGGACCGCCGACCCGAGCGGTGAGGGCGCTCCCCGGCGTCGTCGTCGGCGCGGTGGTCGCGGTCGCGGTGGTTCGGGTGACTCCGCGCCCTCTGCTGCGCCGTCGGCCTGATCGGCTGGCGGTGAACGCGCAGGCGGCGGCTGAAGAACGCCCGCGACCGCAGTACGACACGGGGCTGATCCTGGCCCTGCCGCAGCTGGCGGCGTTCACCTCGCCGTGGCGCTCGACGTCGTACGTGCCGGGCCACCCGGCACTGCCCATCGAGCGCCGCTTCCCCCCGCACGTCACGCTGCTCGCTCCCTGGGCGCCGGCCGACGACGGTGAGGCGCTGGAGCGGCTGCGCGCGGTGGCTCAGCGGGGTCGTCCGTTGCGGATCGAGTTCACGGCGGCCGACCTGTTTCCCGAGTCCGGCGTGGTCTACCTGACCCCGACGCCCACGGCGGAGCTGACGGAGCTCTTCGACGACGTGCTGGCGACCTTCCCCGACCACCCGCCGTACGGCGGCCTGCACGACACGGTCGTGCCGCACCTGACGGTCTCGGCGGACGGGGGGCCGGCGCAGCTCGCCCAAGTGCGAGCGGCGCTGGCCGAGCACGGCCCGGTGTGGGCCGAGACCGACCGCATCTGCGTGTTCGGCCGCGGCGACGACGACATCTGGCGGCAGACGGCGTCGGTGGTCCTCGGCTCAGGAGACCTTGCGCCGCACTGCCTCTAGGTGCTGCGTCGGCTCAGCGCCAGCCAGCGGAGATGGCCTCGGCCACTGCGCGGTAGGCGGCGGCGCCCTTCGAACCACGCGCCGTCGCCAGCACCGAGCGGCCGACCGCAGGCGCCTCGGCGAACCGCACCGACTTCGGGATCGGCGGCTCGAGCACCGGCACGCCGTAGCGGTCGGGCAGGTCGGCCAGCACCGCCCGCGCGTGCGTGGTGCGCGCGTCGAACATCGTGGGCAGGATGCCAAGCACCTGCAGGTCGGGGTTGAGGATGCGCTGGACGTCGGCCACGGTGTCGAGCAGCTGACCGACGCCGCGGTGGCTGAGCATCTCGCACTGCAGCGGCACCAGCACCGACCCGGCGACGGTCAGCGCGTTCAGCGTCAGGACGCCCAGCGACGGGGAGCAGTCGATCAGCACGACGTCGTAGTCGGCCAGCACCGGCTCCAGCGCCGAGCGCAGCACGAACTCGCGCCCCGGGCGGCTCAGCAGCGCGGCCTCGGCGCCGGCGAGCTCGATGGTCGAGGGCAGCAGGTCGACCGCGTCGTCCGTGGTGTGCAGCACGTCGGTGATCTCGGCGGCGCCGGTGAGCACCTCGTGGACGCCGGCGTCGACCTCGTCCGGGTCGAGCCCGAGCGAGAAGGTCAGGCAGGCCTGGGCGTCGAGGTCGACGAGCAGCACGCGGCGTCCCTGCTCGGCGAAGGCGGCACCCAGCGCCGCGACCGTCGTGGTCTTCGCCACCCCGCCCTTCTGGTTGGCCACCGCGATGACGCGGGCGCCTTGCGGCGTCTTGATCCTGCGACGAGCCACGAGCTCTCCGATCCGGCCGGGGCGTGCGGGCTCAGTCTCGCCCGGCGGTCCACCGCGTCACAAGCGAGGGCGGCGTGACACCGGCCACGCCCCGCTCGGCGCAGCCCTGAGATGCACGAACGCCAAGGCTTTGCCATGGTCGTGGTGTGACCAGTGAGCGCCACGACGACGTGCTCTCGGTCGGGGAGGCGGACGACGTGGGCCTCTTCCGGCCGAGCACTCAGACCTGGCGTCTGCACTCCGAGCCGCTGCTCGGCCTGGCGGTGCTGCGCGGTCTGCTGCTCGGAGCGCTGCACCCGGCCAACCCCGCGGCGTCCGACGACGTGTGGCTGCGACTGAGCCGGGCGGTCGAGGTCGTGGGCGCCGTCACCTTCGGGACGCCGGGCCAGGCGCTGGCCGTCGCGGCGCGCGAGCGCATCGAGCAGTCGATGCGCGGCCTCGAGCCGTTGGCGGCGTGGCACCACTGCTGCCAGGTCGACTCGGTGGTGGAGGTGCTGCGGCGTTCCGGCGTGGCCCTCGACGACGAGCAGGCCGACCGCTACGTCGCCGAGCAGGTATCAGCCGCCACGCTGCTCGGGCTGGAGCCGGACGAGGTTCCCAACGACCTCGCGGGTGTGCAGGACACGCTGCGCGAGCTGCGGTCCGAGCTCGTGGCGAGCACCGAGGCGCGCGCCGACATCGGCGAGGTCGTGGCGCCGTCCGTGCTGGTCGACCGCATCCCCGTGCCGCGCCCGCCGTGGGCCGCCGTCGCCGGCCTCGCCTACGCCGCGCTGCCGGGCTGGGCTCGCCGCCTCTACGCGATGCCGGGGCTGCCTGGTGCCGCCGCACTGCACGGCGCAGCCACCACCGTGGCGCTGCACACCCTGCGCTCGAGCCTGCGCGGAGGGGCCGGGGTGCCCGAGGTGGCGCCGAGCCCGCACGTGCGGACGGCGCGCGAGCGCCTGGCCGCCCCGCCGGAGGACTGAACCGGCCGGCTCGCCGCGAAGACGTGCGGCGATGGGTGCGGCGAAAGTGCGGCGTTCACCACCGATCCGCCGCACCCATCACCGCACGCGGTCAGCCCTGCAGCACGAAGGCCCGCACCGCGTCGGCCACGAGCTGGACGGCGATCGCCGACAGCAGCAGGCCCGCGATCCGGGTGACGAGAGTCGTGCCGCCCTCACCGAGCACCCGGTGGATGCGCACCGAGAAGCGCATCGCCAGCCAAAGGCACACGTGCACGAGCACGACGCCCAGCGCGATCGCGACGTAGGCCGGCGCGTGCCGGTCGGCGGCCGCTGCCTGCTGCACGAAGACCATCGTGGCCACGATGGCTCCCGGACCCGCCAGCAGTGGCGTCCCGAGCGGCACGAGGGCGACGTTGACGCCCTCGGCCGAGCCGGGCGCCTCGTCCTTGCCGGTCAGCAGCTCGAGCGCCACGAGCAGCAGCAGCAGGCCACCGGCGCCTTGCAGCGCGGGCAGGCTGATGTGCAGGTACTCCAGCAGCGCCCGCCCGAACACCGCGAACGCCACGATGACGCCGAACGCGACGAGCACGGCCTGGCGCGCCGCGAGCACCCGCTGGCGGCCGGTCATCGCCGAGGTGAGCGCCAGGAAGATCGGCACCGTGCCGGGCGGGTCCATGATCACGAACAGCGTGACGAACACCGAGCCCAGCAGCTGCGCGTCGAGCACCGCGCTCATCAGCCCACGACCGCGGTGCCGGTGGCGCGGCGCTCGATCTCAGCCAGCACGTCGTCGTCCGTGGTGTTCTCACCGAGCCGGTTCGGTTTTCCGGCACCGTGGTAGTCGCTCGACCCGGTGACGAGCAGGTCCAGGCGCCGGGCGAGGGCCAGCAGGTGCTCGCGCTCGTCGCGGTCGTGGTCGCGGTGGTAGACCTCGAGGCCGGCGAGCCCGGCGTCGGCCATCTCCTCGATCACCTCGTCGGCGACGACCCGGCCGCGACGGCGAGCCATCGGGTGCGCCATCACCGGCACTCCCCCGGCCGCGACCACCAGCTGCACGGCGTGCACGGGGTCGGGGGCGTAGTGCCGCACGTAGTACGGGCCCCGTGACGACAGCAGCCCCGCGAACGCCTCCTCGCGGTCGCGCACCACACCGCGCGCCACGAGGGCGTCGGCGATGTGCGGGCGGCCGATGGTCGCGCCCTCGGCCACCTGCTCCTCGACGTCGGCCCAGCTGACCTCGACGTCGCGGGCCAGCAGCTCGACGATGCGCTCGGCCCGGTGATGACGGCTGTCACGCGCCGCGTCGACCTCGACGGCCAGCCCGTCGTCACTCGGGTCGTGCAGGTAGCTCAGCAGGTGGACGCTCACGCCATCGCTGCCGCACGAGATCTCCATGCCCGGCACGAACCGGACGCCGAGCCGACGGGCAGCATCCGCTGCCTGCGCCCAGCCGGCCGTGCTGTCGTGGTCGGTGAGCGCGACGACGTCGAGCCCGGCCTCGTGCGCGGCGGCCACGACCTGCGCCGGCGACTGCGTCCCGTCGGACACCGTCGAGTGGGTGTGGAGGTCGGTGCGCACGACCCTCAGCCTAGAGCCGGCCCCCTCACAGCGGCTTCAGCGCGTCGCCCAGTCGTACCCGCGCGCCCGTGCGCATCACCGAGTTGCCGTAGACCCGGCCGGTGATCCACACGAAGCCGACCGTGACGGCGAGGCCCAGCGCCACGGTGAACGCCAGCTCCCACGTCGGCACCACCCCGAGGGCGATGCGCACGGGCATGAGCGTCGGGGAGAACACCGGGACGAGCGACAGCACGTGCGCGAGCTTGCTGTCGGGCTGGCTCGGCAGGATGCTCACGGCGATCACGTACGGCACGATGATGATGCCCAGGATCGGCGCCGTGACCCCGCCGGCGTCCTCCTGGCGCGACACCATGGCGCCCGCCGCGGCGAACAGCAGCGCGTACATCACGAAGCCGATGAGGTACCAGACCAGCGCCCAGACGACGACCCCGATCGCGACCGACGACGGCAGCGTCAGGGTGCCCAGCGCGAGCCCCACAGCCAGCCCGCCGCCCGCGACCACCACCATCTGCAGCAACCCGGCAGCGCCGATGCCGATCACCTTGCCGAGCATGAGCTGCCACGGGCGCAGCGTGGCGAGCAGCAGCTCGACGACGCGGCTCGTCTTCTCCTCGATCACGCCCTGCGCCACCGTCTGGCCGTAGATCATCAGCGACAGGTAGACCAGGATCCCGGCCACCAGCCCGAGGGCGATCCGCTCGGACTGGAACTGCGTCGCCGGCTCGACCGAGCGCACCTGGACGGCCGAGCGTGCCACAGCGGCCCGCACCTGGGCGGCATCACCGCCGGCCGCCGCCACCGCCTGGTCCTGCGCCACCTGGCGAGCCAGCACGGTCAGCGCGGCCTTCAGTTGGTCGCCGAGCGTGCGGCGTACCTGCACCTGCATCACGGCGCCGGCTTGCACCACCACGGCGTCGAGCGAGCCATCGCGCAGCCGTTGCTCGGCCGTCGCCTCGTCGGGGACCTGCACGGTGCGCACGGTGAGCCCGACGGCGGTGCCGACGTCGTGCAGCGGCGCGGCGACGGCGGTGGCCGACGGCAGCAGGCCGACCTTCGCCGTCGTCGCGCGGTCGCCGACGAAGTGCATCACGACCGCGAGGCCGACGACGCTCAACAGGAACAGCGCCGTGGAGATCGCGAACATCTTGCTGCGCACTCGGGCGGTGAGCTCGCGGCGCACCACCAGGCCGATCACGTGGCGCGACGACAGCTGGTCGCTCACGCCGCCACCTGCTCGCTGACGGCGTGCCGGAACAGCTCGGTCAGCGACGCCTGGCGTCGCCGGAACTCGTGCACGGGCCCGGTCGCGAGAGCGGCCCGCAGCACCGGCTGGTCGTCGGCGTCGGGGGCGAGCTCGAGCACGTCGCGCCCCTCCTCGACCGTGTGCGAGACGACGCCGGGCAGTCGCTCGGCCCACCCCGCGGGGGCCTGCGGTGCGTGCACGACCAGGCGGCTGGAGCCGCCCGCGCGCAGCTCGTCGACGGCACCGAAGGCCACCAACCGCCCCTGGCGCACGATGGCCACGCGGTCGCAGAGGCGCTCGACGAGGTCGAGCTGGTGGCTGGAGAAGATCACCGGAACTCCCTGCGCCGCGGTGTCGCGCAGCACCTCGCTCATGACGTCGACGGCGAGCGGATCCAGGCCCGAGAACGGCTCGTCGAGCACCAGGGCGGCCGGGTCGTGCACCAGCGCGGCGGCCAGCTGCACCCGCTGCTGGTTGCCCAGGCTGAGCTTCTGCACCTCGTCGCCCACTCGCTCGCTGACGCCGAGGCGCTGCGTCCAGGTGCGCACGGCGACATCGGCCTCGGCGGCGGTGAGGCCGTGCAGGCGCGCCAGGTAGACCAGCTGCTCGCCGACCTTCATGCGCGGGTACAGGCCGCGCTCCTCGGGCATGTAGCCGATGCGCCGGCGGTCGGCGGCGGTGATCGGGTGGCCGCCCCAGCGCACCTGCCCGGCGTCGGCCGCGAGCACCCCGAGCGCGATGCGCATGGCCGTGCTCTTGCCCGCGCCGTTGCTGCCGACGAACCCGAGAAGCTCACCGGGGCGCACCTGCAGGCTGAGGTGGTCGAGCGCGACCACCTGGCCGTACCGCTTGCTCACGTCGTCGAGCTCGAGCCCAGCCGCCGTCACCACTCACCCTCCCCGAGACGCGCCGGCCCCGGCCGACGTCGACTCGACCCTAACGGGTCGGCCCGACAGCTCAGCCCTCCCGCAGCTCGGGGCGGCCCGGCTGCTCGCCGCCGCGCGCGTCGAGGTAGCTCTGCTTCGGCACCATGACCTTGCGGCGGAAGACGCACACGAGCGTGCCGTCCTGCTTGTAGCCCTTGGTCTCGACGTGCACGACGCCGCGGTCGTCCTTGCTGGTGCTCTCGCGCTTGTCGAGCACGGTCGTCTCGCCGTAGATCGTGTCGCCGTGGAAGGTGGGCGCCACGTGCCGCAGCGACTCGATCTCGAGGTTGGCGATCGCCTTGCCGCTGACGTCGGGCACCGACATGCCGAGCAGGATCGAGTAGACGTAGTTGCCCACCACGACGTTCTGGCCGAACTGCGTGGTCTGCTCGGCGTAGTTCGCGTCCAGGTGCAGGGGGTGGTGGTTCATCGTCAGCAGGCAGAACAGGTGGTCGTCGTACTCGGTGACGGTCTTGCCTGGCCAGTGCTTGTAGACCGCACCGACCTCGAACTCCTCGTAGCTGCGCCCGAACTGCATGCTCGTCTCCCTGGTCGCTGGCCCGTCGACGGGCGCCGGCAGGCGCCGCCTCGGCTCATGCTGCCGGACGCCGGCCCCGCGCCGGGGCCGGACGAGCGTGCTCTTGGTCACGCACGGCCGTCAGCGAGCAGGGTCGCCCATCACGCGGTTGCGCCCACTGCGCTTGGCGGCGTAGAGGTTGCGGTCGGCGTCCGACATGAGCGCTCCGGGCGACGTCACGCCCGTGGGCGCGGTGCTCACGCCGATCGACACGGTGACCGGTACGGCGCCGGTCAGCGGGCTCCAGTCGTGGTCCTGCACCGCGAGCCGCACTCGCTCGCACACCACCACGGCGACGTCAGCAGAGACGCCGGACAGCACGATGGCGAACTCCTCCCCACCCAGGCGCCCCACCGCGATCGAGCGATCGGCAGCGCCCTCGACGGCGGCGGCGTCCTCGAGCAGGCGGCCGAGTGCACGCAGCACCTCGTCGCCGCACTCGTGCGAGAGCTCGTCGTTGATCCGCTTGAAGTGGTCGACGTCGACGATGGCGGTGGTGAGCGACGTCCCCTCCCGGCTCGCCACGGCGTACCTGCGCGCGAGCTCTTCGTCGAGGAAGCGGCGGTTCCACAGGCCGGTCAGCGCGTCTCGGTAGGCGAGCTCGCGGAACCGGACGGCATCGCGGGAGGCCTGCTCGACCTCGTAGGCAGCGTGCACGAGCTGCGCCTGCGTCTGCGCCTCCTCGCTCGACACCCGCTGCGAGGTGGAGTGGAAGGCGACGTACTCGGCGAACGCGGCGGCGAAGTCGCCTTGCGCGGCGTGCCAGACGGCCCGCTCCTCGTGCACCGCCGCGGTGCTCGCCAGCAGGCCACCGCGGCGCGCTTCCTCCTCCGCGCGGTCGAGCAGCGTCGCCGCGGCAGCGAAGTCGGCGCGGCGCCGGTGGATCTCGGCCGCCGCGAGCAGGCAGTCGATGCGGGCAGTCGGCTCGCCGAGGCGCACCGGCCCGTCACCGTCGAACACCGGCGACAGCACGGCCAGGGCCGCGTCGAACTCCTCGTGCATGACGTGCATGCGGGCCACGGTGTCGACCATGATCGCCTTGAGCGGCAGGCCGTACAGCTCGGAGGCGCGCAGCAGCTCCCCGGCGTGACTGCGCGCACCGTCGCGGTCGCCGGTGAGGACGGCGTGCCACGCCCGGTTGTTGTGGATCACGAGCATGGCCTCGCCGTCGCCGGCCTCCGTCGCGAGCTCGAGCACCTCGTCGTAGCGACGGTCGCCCTCGGTCGTCCCCGCTCCGAACCCGACGGCGGCCACGAGCACGTGGTCGATGCGCACGCCCACCGGCGCGTCCGCGGGCAGCAGCCGGACGCTGTGCAGCCCCTCGGTGCGCGTCGAGGCCAGGTCACCGATGGCGAGCGCCACGGTCGACAGCACGAACGCGCTGCGCGCCTCGAGGTAGACGTCACCGGCGTCACGGGCCCACGCGGCGACCTCCTTGGCGAGCACCGAGGCCGTGCCGGCGTCGCCGGACCGCATCGCGAAGTCGGCGTTGATGAGGGTGGCCCGCCGCTCCAGCGGCACCCAGCCGCGGCCCTTGGCCACCGACGCGAGGTGCTGGGCCACGGCGGCCGCCTCGTCGTCGTACTGCGAGCGAGCCGCCTCCATGGCCGACAGCAGCGCCTCGGTGTCGGCGTAGGTCACGTCCAGCCGGTCGCCGGCACCCGCCCAGGGGGCGGCCGGTCGAGTCAGGAGTGTGCTCACTCACGCACTATCGGCCAAACGCCCCTTCAGCCTGAGGGGGCGTTCGGCAGCTCAGGTGAGGAGCTTGCCGGGGTTGAGGATGCCGACCGGGTCGAGCGCGTCCTTGATCCGACGGCTGACCTCGAGCACCTCTGGGCCCAGCTGGGCGGCGAGGAACGGCGCCTTCACCACGCCCACGCCGTGCTCGCCCGTGAGCGTCCCGCCGAGCGAGAGCGCCAGCTCGACGACCGCGGCGAACGCCGCGTCGGCGCGCTGGACGGCCGCCTTGTCGGTGGGGTCGAAGCTGATGAGCGGGTGGAAGTTGCCGTCGCCGGCGTGCCCCACGACGGCGATGGAGGTGTCGTGCCGCGCTGCCACCTGCTCGACCCCGGCGACGAGCTCGGCGATGCGTGGGATCGGTACGCCGACGTCCTCGATGAGCGTCGTGCCGAGGCGCATCAGGGCCGGGAAGGCCTCGCGGCGCGCCTGCATGAACATCTCGCCCTCGTCGGCGTCGTCCGTGACGGCGACGAAGGTCGCGCCCTGCTCGACGCAGACCGCCTCAGTAGCGGCGATCTCGGCGGCCGCAGCCGGCCCCGCGTCGCTCTGGGCGAGCAGGGTGGCGCCGGCGTCGACGTCGAGGCCGCGCGAGCGGAAGTCCTCGACGGCGCGCACGGTGGCGCGGTCCATCAGCTCGAGGGTGGCCGGGCGGTGCGCCGCCACGATGCTCGACACGGCGCGGCCGGCCGCCTCGACCGTCGGGAAGGTCGCCACGAGCGTGATCGCCGGTGGCGGCAGCGGGCGCAGGCGCAAGGTCGCGCTCGTGATGATCCCGAGCGTGCCCTCTGAGCCCACGAACAGCCGCTTGAGGTCGTAGCCGGCGACGTCCTTGATGGTGCGTCCGCCGAGGCGCAGGAGCGTGCCGTCGGCGAGCACCACGTCGCAGCCGAGCACGTAGTCGGTGGTGACGCCGTACTTCACGCAGCACAGGCCGCCGGCGTTCGTGGCGAGGTTGCCGCCGATCGAGCAGATCTCGTACGACGACGGGTCGGGCGGGTACCACAGGCCGTGCTGCGCTGCGGCCCGCTTGAGCTCACCGTTGAGGACGCCGGCACCAGCCACGGCGACCATCGCGGGCGCGTCGATCTCGATGTCTCGCAACGCTTCCAGCGACAGGAGCAGGCACCCGTCGGTGGCGCTGGCACCGCCGGACAGCCCGCTGCCGGCACCCCGCGGCACCACGGCCACCCGGTGGGCCGTCGCCGTGCGCAGGACGTGCTGGACGTCGGCGGTCGACGTCGCGCGCACTAGCGCCAGCGGCCACCCCGGGTCAACGGTGTCGGCCCGGTCGCGCCGGTAGCCGTCGACGACTCCTCGGTCGACCACGAGCGCGCCGGCGGGCAGCCCCGCGGTGAGGTCCGCGAGGACTGCCGCGTCGACGTCCGTGGTCGTCACGAGCTCAGCCCATGTGCGGGTATCGGTGGTCGGTGGGCGGCACGAACGTCTCCTTGATGGAGCGTGTCGACGTCCACCGCAGCAGGTTCTGCATCGCGCCGGCCTTGTCGTTCGTGCCCGACGCCCGCGCCCCGCCGAACGGCTGCTGGCCGACGACGGCGCCGGTCGGCTTGTCGTTGACGTAGAAGTTGCCGGCGGCGTAGCGCAACCGTGCGCGGGCCGCGGCGATCGCGTTCCGGTCCTGGGCGATGATCGACCCGGTGAGCGCGTACGGCGCGAACGACTCCATCTGGTCGACGACCTTGTCGTACTGGGAGTCGGGGTAGACGTACACCGACAGGATGGGGCCGAAGTACTCGGTGGCGAACATCTCGTCGGTGGGGTCGCCGCCCTCGATGATGGTCGGGCGGACGAAGTACCCCTCGCTGTCGTCGTACGTGCCGCCGGCGAGGACGTCGAGTCCCGCGGTGCTCTTGGCTCGCTCGATCGCGGCGACGTGCTTGGCGAACGCACGGTCGTCGATGACGGCGCCCATGAAGTTCGACAGGTCGGTGACCGGCCCGACGCTGAGCGACTCGGTGAGGTCGACGAGGTCCTTCTTCAGCCGACGCCAGACGCTGCGCGGGATGTAGGCGCGCGAGGCGGCCGAGCACTTCTGGCCCTGGAACTCGAAGGCGCCGCGCACGAGCGCGGTGCGCAGGACGTCGACGTCGGCGCTCGGGTGGGCGACGACGAAGTCCTTGCCGCCGGTCTCGCCGACGATGCGCGGGTAGCCGCGGTAGCCGGTGATGTTCGCCCCGACCTCCTGCCACAGGTGCTGGAACACCTTGGTGGAGCCGGTGAAGTGGATGCCGGCGAGGTCGGGGTCCTTCAGCGCCACCTCTGACACGGCGACGCCGTCACCGGTCACCAGGTTGATGACGCCGGGCGGCAGGCCGGCGGCCTCGAGCAGCCGCATCGTGTAGTGAGCGGCGAGCTGCTGGGTGGGCGCGGGCTTCCAGACGACCGTGTTGCCCATGAGCGCGGGGGCGGTGGGCAGGTTGCCGCCGATCGCCGTGAAGTTGAACGGCGTGATCGCGTAGACGAAGCCCTCGAGCGGGCGGTGGTCGAGCCGGTTCCAGATGCCCTTGCTGTTGGCCATCGGCTGCTCGGCGATCAGCTCGCGGGCGAAGGCGACGTTGAAGCGCCAGAAGTCGATCAGCTCGCAGGCGGAGTCGATCTCGGCCTGCACGACCGTCTTGGACTGGCCGAGCATCGTCGCGGCGTTGAGCGTCTGGCGCCACGGCCCCGACAGCAGCTCGGCGGCCTTGAGGAACACCGCTGCGCGCTCGTCGAACGGCAGGGCCCGCCAGCCGGGGGCCGCGGCCTTGGCGGCGTCGATGGCCGCCCGCGCGTCGGTCTGGGTGGCGTTCTTCAGCACCCCGAGCACGTGCTTGTGCTTGTGCGGCTGGACGACGCGCACCCGGCGCCCACCACCCATGCGCTGCACGCCCCCGATCGTCATCGGCAGGTCGATGCGCTCGCCCTGCAGCTCGGCCAGCTTCACCTCGACGGCGGCGCGCTCGGCGCTGCCCGGCGCGTAGTCGAGCACAGGCTCGTTGACGGGAGTGGGGACGTTGGTGCGGGCGTCCATGGCCGCGGCTCCTCGGGGTCGGGTCGACAGCTGCTTCAGCGCGGCCGGGTCCCGGCGCGCCGGTCAGCGGCCAGCATGTCACGACCTCGCTACGCCAGGCCAAGCACGTCGTCGAGCTCGCTGACGTCGTACCAGAGCAGCTCGTGGGCCGCCGCCTGCCCGACGTCGGCCGCGGCGCCGTCGTCACCGGCGTCGGCGGCGCAGACCGCTTGCGCCGCAACGCGGACGTCGGCCCGCGCCTCGTCGTCGTCGACGTGCACGCTCGCGACATCGGCGAGCGTGACGGGCACCTGCACCTCGATGCCGGATCGCGCCAGGCCGCTCGGCCTCACCGCGTCGTCGGGCACGTCGGCGGCCACCACGACCCGCCGCGGCACGGCGTTGCCCGTCGCGGCGAGCAGGCGCAGCGACGCCTCGGCAGCCTCGTCGGACGCCGCGTACTCGAGCTCCTCGAGATCACCCTCGACGTACCACTCGCGCACAGCAGGTGTGACGGCGTGCGCCGCCACTGGTGGCTGAAACCCCTTGTCGCGCAGGGTCTGCAGCAGCTCGACGGTGGTGGGGACGTAGACCCGCATCAGTCACCTCTCTCAGGGGCGTGGTCCGAGGGCGTGTCGTGATCGGTGTCGTGACCAGCCGTCGCGAGTGCCGCCTCGGCCCGCGCCACCTTGGCGGGCAGGTCGTCGAGCGGCTCGGGGTCGCGCAGGGCCACCGCCGAGGTGCGCAACGACGTCTCGAGCACCGCACGCCGGCGTCCGACGTCCATCAGGTTGCCACCGATGGCCTCGAGGTCCTCGGGGCCCGGGCCGATCACCGTCACCTCCGTGCCACCGGCGTGCACCTTGGCGACCTCGCGCAGGCACCGCCGGGTCACCCGGGTGCGCCACTGGCGCTCGAGCCGGGTGACGAGGGCGTCCGGTGCGTCGAGCGCGAAGCTGACGGACGGCGCCACCACGAGCACCTCGTCGAGGCCGAGCCCCGCGAGCAGGTCGACGCTCGTGGACGAGCAGGCGCCGCCGTCGACGTAGCGGTCGGCCCCGATGCGCACCGGCTGGTACCACCCGGGGATCGCGCACGACGCCATCACCGCGTCGGCCAGGTCGGCCTCCGGGGCGCCGAGGCGCCCGAACGCGACGCGCCTCCCGGACTCGTAGTCCATGGTGACGACCTGCAGGCCGTCACGGTCGACCCAGCCGCTGGGCACGACGTGCCGCACCATGGCCCCCACGCTGGCGAGCGAGCCACGGCCCTCCGGCAGCAGCGCCGACAGGACGGCGGTGGGCGGCAACCGCCGCAGGTGCGCCACGTTGCGCGCGATGAGTCCGGCCGAACCGAGGCCCGGTCGAGGCCGAGGCGGACGCCCGCCACCGGTGGCGCGCTCGTAGTCCCACTCGAAGCCGACGAGCGGGCCGGAGGCCACCGACTCGCCCAGCTGGTGGGTGCGCAGCTCGGCGACGCTGACTCCCGCGGCGAGCAGGGCGCCGACCACCGAGCCGGCCGACGTGCCGACGATCGCCTCGACATCGCGCAGGTCGATGTCGAGGGAGTCCTCGATCGCCGACAGCGCACCGACCATCCAGGCGGCGCCGAGCACTCCCCCGCCTCCGAGCACCAGGCCGCGTCGGGTCACCGGGCGGTCTCCCGCAGCTCCGCCAGGGCGTCGAGCAGGCACTGCGCCACCACGGCGACGTCGGGCATCGCATCACGGTCGCCGTTGATGCCGTAGTGCACGCCGCCGTCGTACGACGTCAGGCCGATGCTGAGCGCCTGCCCCTTGGCCAGCGGGATGACCGGGCACGACGACAGCATCCGCGCGCCACCGGCGTACAGCGGGTGCTGCGGGCCGGGCACGTTGGTGACCACGACGTTGAACATCCTGCGCGACACCGCACTGGCCACCCGCGCACCGAGCGAGTGCAGCGTCGGTGGCGCGAACCCGGCGATGCCGGCCAGCGTGTTGGCGCTCACCGCGTCGCCCGCCTCGGCCTGCGCGCGCATCGCGTAGGCGATCTGGTGCAGGCGGATCACCGGGCTCGGCTCGCCCACCGGCAGGTTCACGATGAACGCCTTGACCCGGTTGCCGAGTCGGTAGGCGATCTCGTCGTCGGCGGACTGCACGCTCACCGGCACCAGCGCCCGGACGACGCTCGCCGGCACCACGGACTCGCCGCGCGTCAGCAACCAGGCCCGCAGCGCACCGGCCACCGAGGCGAGGACGACGTCGTTGACGGTGAGCTCTCGACCGCTGCGGCTGTGGGCGTCGCGGATCTTCCGGTAGTCGGAGAGCGACGTCTCGACCTGCGCCCAGCGCCGCTGCTCGCCGATCTCGGCGTTGAGCGGGCTGGTCGGTGCGGGGCGCGCTGCGGTGCGGGCCGCCGCCGAGAGCACGTGGCCGAGCTGGCCCAGCACCTTGCCGGCCGTCGCCTTGACGTCCTTGGCACTGCCCTGGAACGCCTCCAACGCACCGCCCGGGCTACGCACGGCGTCCGCGACGGCGCTCACGACGAGCTCGACGTCCGTAGGCTCCTTGGCCGGCGTCCAGGTGTCAGCGGGAAGGTCGGGGGCGTCCGGGCTGTCGTCGAGGATCACCTGCGCGATGTCGACCGCGTGCACGCCGTCGACCATGGCCTGGTGGGTCTTGGTGACGATCGCGAACCGCCCGCCGGACAGGCCCTCTACGAGGTACACCTCCCACAGCGGCCGGCTGCGGTCGAGCGGGCGCGACTGCACGCGCGCGACCAGCTCGGCCAGCTGCTCGTCCGATCCCGGCCGCGGCAGCGCCGACCGGCGCACGTGGTAGGTGACGTCGAAGTGCTCGTCGTCGACCCACACCGGGTTGGCGAGCCGGCCCGGCACGCTGCGCACCCGCTGGCGGTAGCGCGGGACGTACGCGATCCGGGCCGAGACCAGCGCGACGAGCCGGTCGTAGTCGAAACCGTCCGGCGGCGGCTCGAACACCGCCACCGAGCCCACGTGCATGGCCGTCGTCGGCTCCTCCAGGTACAGGAAGGAGGCGTCGAGAGCGCTCAGACGGGCGGGCACCCGCTCATCGTGCCATCCCCGGCCCTCCTAGACTGCGGTCATGCCCGGCCTGCGACGCGCGCCACTGACGGTCGCCGCGAGCGCGCTGCTCCTCGCGCTCACCGCTTGCAGCAGCGGCACTGCGGGGGCGAGCGGGTCGACGGGGACGGCGTCCGGCGCCACCTCCAGCCCGTCGGCGACCGCATCCGGCACCGCGTCGTCCGGCCCCTCGGCGAGCTCGACGACCACTGCCGCAGCCGACCAGACCGTCGAGATCACGATCCGCGGCAAGCAGGTGACGCCGGCACCGCACCGCGTCGAGCTGACCTCTGGCCAGACGCTGCGCCTGGTCGTGACGAGCGACCACAACGACGAGCTGCACGCCCACGGCTTCGACGTCGAACGGGAGCTGGTCGCGGGGCAGCCCACGACGGTCGACCTCACCGGCGCGCCGCCCGGCCTGTACGAGGTCGAGACGCACGAACCCGAGCTGAGACTGCTGCAGGTCGTGGTGCGGCCGTGAGCCGTGCCTGAGCTCTCGGGCGTGCTGGCCGGCGGCGCGATCGTCGCCCACGGCGTCGGCAGCCGACAGGACCTCCCCCTACCGTTCGGCTACGCCGTGGCCGGCGCCGCCGTCGCGCTCGTGGTGTCGTTCCTGCTGCTGGGTCTGCTGTGGCGCGAGCCGCGGATCTCCGGGGCGCACGCCGGGCGGCCGGTGCCGGGGTGGCTGGCATCCGTGCTCGACTCTCGGGTCACACGCATCGTGCTGGCCGCCCTCGGCGCGGTCGCGTCGGTGTACGTGCTGATCCCCCTGGTGCTCGGCCAGGACGACGCCAACAACCCGGTGCCGTTCGTGGTGTACGTGCTGCTCTGGGTGGGGCTGGTGCCGCTCTCGGTGCTGTTCGGGCCGATCTGGCGGCGGCTGAACCCGTTGCGGCACCTGCACTTCGCGGTCATGTCGTTGGCTCGGCTCGACCCGCGCGACGGTGCTCTGCGGTTGCCGTCGTCATTCGGCTTCTGGCCCGCGGCGGTCGGGCTGTTTGCGTTCACCTGGCTGGAGCTCGTGGCGCCCGACAACGCCACCCTGCCGGTGATGCGCCTGGCGATCACCGTCTACGCCACCGCGATGCTGTTCTGCGCCTTCGTGTTCGGCTCGCGCTGGTTCGACCGCGGCGACGCCTTCGAGGTGTGGTCGGCGCTCTACGGCCGGCTCAGCGTGCTCGGACGACGCACCGACGGGCGGCTCGTCGTGCGCTCGCCGCTCGCCGGGCTCGACGCCCTGCCGCCCGCGCCGGGGCTGCCGCTGACGGTGTCCGTGATGCTCGGCACCACGGCGTACGACGGTGCCTCCAACGCGCCTGCGTGGTTCACGTTCGTGCAGAGCTCGCCGCTGCCCGAGACGCTCGTGAAGACGCTGGGCCTGCTCGCCGTCATCGCCGTGGTCGGCCTGCTCTTCGCGGGATGCACGGCCGCGGCTGGTGCCATCGGTGGAGTGGGTGCGGCCGGAATGGCGCGGCAGTTCGCGCCCTCGCTCGTGCCCGTGGCCCTGGGCTACGTGGTCGCCCACTACTGGTCGCTGTTCGTGCTCGAGGGGCAGAACGCGCTGATCAAGCTGAGCGACCCGTTGAGCACCGGCGCGAACTGGCTGGGCCTCACCGGCCGGGCCGCCGATCCCGCGCTGCTGCAGCCGAACCTCGTGGCCACGGTGCAGGTGGTCGCGATCGTCGTCGGGCACGTGCTGGGCGTGGTGCTGGCTCACGAGCGGGCCATCACGCTGTTCCCGCGACGGCGTGCGGTGGTGGGGCAGCTGCCGCTGCTCGCGCTGATGGTGGCCTACACGTGCGGTGGGCTGTTCCTGCTCTTCTCCGCCTGATCAGCCCGATCAGCCGGCGAGGTCGAGACCGAAGACCGCCTCGAGCTCCATCAGCGTCTGCTCGTAGCTCTGGTGGAGCACGCCGATCATGCCGACCTCGACGGCGGCGACGACGTTCGGCTGCAGGTCGTCGACCATCACGGCCTGGGCCGGCGCGAGATCGAGCAGGTCGAGCACGTGCTGGTAGATGCGGTGCTCGGGTTTGCGCATGCCCACCTCGCCGGAGATGACGACGGCGTCGAAGAGCGTGTCCCAGCCCTCGCGGGGGTAGTCGTTGCCCCAGGAGTTCGACAGCAGCGCCGTGCGCAGGCCCTGCGCCTTGGCCCGCCGCACCAGGCCGACCATCGACTCCTCGGCGAGCTCCAGGCCCGCGAACATCCGGCGCAGCAAGCCTTCAGGCCGCACCGTCGAGCCGTGCACCGACATCGCCTCGGCGAGGTGGCGCTCGAAGTCGGGCACTTCCAGCTCGCCCCGCTCGAGGGCGTGCACGGGGTTCTCGGCCGGGTCGACGGCGTCCGGGCCGATCCACTGCTTCAGCGCGGCGAGGTAGTGCCCGTAGTCGATGCCCTCGGCCTGCGCCCACGCGCTGAACGCGTCGCCGATGCCGGTGGTGAGCACGCCACCCCAGTCGACGACGAGTCCGACGGGCACGGTGGACGTCGAAGGGAGGCTCACCGGGCCAGCCTAGTGAGCCCCGACCGGCACGCCGGACGCCGCCTCGTCGAGCGGCCGGGTGTCGTGGTTCGTGGCCTCGACGTGGTGACGCACCCTCAGCGCGAGGTCGTGCACCGCGGCCCGCACGGGGCTGGAGCGCGCGTGCTCGGCCAGCGTGCGGCCGGCCAGCACGGCGCTGTCGACGGCCTCGGGGTCGTCGGGAACGAGCAGCACGTCGTCGATCCCGGCGTACCGCTGCAGCGCCTCGCGCACCTGCCGCGCCGGGCGCGGGCCCACTGCGGCGGCTCGTAGGCGATTGGCCACGACGACGGGACGGCCCCCGGCGGCCTCGGGCAGGTCCGCCAGCTCGCGCACGGCGCGCACGAGCCGCTGCAGCCCCACCGGATCGGCGGCGCCGACGACCACGGTGACGTCGGCCGAGGCCAGGCTCGCCAGTGTGGCCTGGTTGCGGCGAGGCGCGACGGTGTCGTACGCCAGCTCTTCGTCCTGCTCGAGCGAGAAGCCGGTGTCCACCACGACCCAGTCGGCCAGCGACCGGGCGCACTCCAGCACCGTCGAGAGTGCCGTGGCCCGCACTTCGGTCCACCGGTCAGGTCGCAGCAGGCCGGTGAGCACCCGCAGCCGCGGCAGTACCCCCGGCGCGAGCCGCTCCAGCGCGGTGTGGTCCAGGCTGCCGCGCTCGGCGGCCCGGCAGGCCGCCGCGATGGCGGCGGACTCGTCGAGCAGCGCGAGCCGTTGGGCGATGCTGGCACCGTAGGTGTCGGCGTCCACGAGCAGCACCTCCTGCCCCGCACCGGCGAGCTCGGCGGCCAGCTCGACGGCCACCGTGGTGCGTCCGGGGGCGCCCACTGGTCCCCAGACGGCCACCACGTGGCCACGCGCGCGGAGCCGCGCGGCGCCGTCCACGGCTTCGGGCCGCGCCGACCCGAGGCTCGTCGGCTCGCGCCGCGACACCGCCCGTGGGTCAGCCAGCGAGAGGCCAGCGGGTCGCCTCCGGGCGGCGCGATCGGCCACCTCCACGGCGGCTCGGGCGGCAGCGGCCACCTCCCCGGGCCGCGCTGCCACGCTGAGCACCTGTCCGACTCCGGCCTGGCGCAGCCTGCGCTCGTGCGTGCTCGGATCTCCCGGCGCGCCGTCGACCAACGCGACGACGCCGCACCGGTGGTGCTCAAGCAGCTCCAGCGCAGCCGCGTCGAGCCCTCGCAGGTCGGCCGACACCACGACGACCTGCACCAGCCCGGCAGCGGCACAGGCGAGGACGTCGGCGACGTCAGCGCAGCGCCGGACGACCTGCACCCCCGCCTCGGCGTCCAGACCGCTGACCAGCGCGGCCTCGTACCGATCGCTCACCGCTGTGGCCACGAGCACGGGGGAAGCGCAGATCACGTCCCGCTCCGTCGGGGCAGCGCCGCCGGGGCGGGCACGAGCGTGATGCGCGCGGAGTTGTCGACGGCCTGGATCAGCTCGGGGACGAGCGCCGGTGTCAGCAGCAGCTGCACCGTCGACCCGGTCGAGCCAAGTGACCCGGCCGACGCCGCGCCGCCCCAGCCGGCGCGCGCCTGCGACCGGTCGCCGACCTGCACTCCGGAGGCGACCAGGCGGGGACGCTCGTAGGAGTCCGCACGGTCGGCCGACCGCGACGCGACCCAGACGTCGACCACCGACCCGCGCGGCAGCGCACCGGCCGCGGCCGGCTCGACGGGCACCGTGATCGGGCGCAGGTCGACGCGGTCGGCGCCCCCGAGGGCCGAGGCCGGCACGAGCTCGCCGGCGGGCACCGGGCGCACGACGACGAGGCCGGCCAGCGGGCGCGAGGCCGACAGGTAGGGCCGACCCGCGCCCACGATGCGCACGTGGGCCACGGCCAGGTCGTCACCGGTCACCGCTTGCCCAGGCGTGAGCGCGCGGCGAGCGACGAAGACCGGTTCGGTGGTGTCGACCGCGCGCAGCAAACCCGCCACACCGACCACCGACAGGAGCACCAGCAACAGCCCCACGAGCAGCCGCGGGTCGCGCCACGAGGGGCGCCGCAACCGCCGCGCGGTGACGCCTGGGGCGGCCGGCGCCGTCCGGTCGTGTGGTCTGCTGAGCGTGGGTGTGGTCATGATGCCCCCGATGGCCGTGACGTGGCGGAGACCGCTGATGATCACGGCACACTCTGGTGCATTCCGGGCATCGCTGTCATCTCGCCGTCCACAGGCTGCTCCCGCCGTCCACAGGCTTCCCGTGGGCGGCATGCGTCGATGGGATACTGGACGCATGCCGCCGCGCTTCCTCACGCTGCCGGACGTCGCCGAGGTGCTCAGCATCTCGGCCGCCCAGGCGTACGCGCTGGTGCGCTCCGGAGACCTGCCGGCGATCAAGGTCGGCGGTCGCGGGCAGTGGCGCGTCGAGGCCGCCCAGCTCGAGGCCTACATCGAACGGATGTACGCCCAGACCCGCGCGTTCGTCGAGCAGCACCCCTTCGGAGCGGGCGAGGAGCCGGCCACCGAGGAGGCCGCTCGCGGCTGACCGGGCCAGTACCCGCAGCCGATCAGGCCCAGGACGTCTCGCCCACCGGAGCGACGCTGGCGAGCGCGAGCAGCGGAACGGTCAGCACGCCTGACACGCGGTGCGTGCGGCGGGGCTCGTCGGCCGGGTGCTCCGCGAGGTCGAGGTGGTCGGCCCCGACGGCGTCGAGAGTCCCCACCCTGCGTCGGCCGTCGACGAGAGCCAGGGTGACCGGGCTGCGGTCGCGGGTGATGCGCCGCAAGGCGGCCGCCAGACCGAGCCGCCGCTCGACCTGCGCCCGCCCGGCTGCGCGCACGCCGCGCTCGAGGCCGTGCGCGCCGACCACGGCGGCGAGCCGCACCACGACGGGTGCCGGGCGGTGGCCGGAGGTCGCCAGGACGGCCCAGCCGTCCCCGACCGTCACGACCGCCCCGTGCACGGTGGCGCCACCGAGCAGGTCGAGGCTCACCTCGCGCGCCGCCGCCAAGCGGTCGATCCACGGCACCTGCGACAGCTCGGCCCTGGTGCGCTCGGCGATCTCACCCTGACGTTCAGCGGCCTCGGCCGCCTCGAGCTCGCCCTCGAGATCAGCGAACAGGTTCTCCCACCGCACCCGGACGACGCTAGCGGAGGGGCCACGCTGCAGCCGCCGCTTCGTCGGTTTTCCACAGATTTGCGAACTCTCATTGACGCCGACAAGTAGACGCGAAAAGGTCTGGTGGAAGGCAAATGCACGCAAACGCATGAATCGGAGGCCTCATGCTCCGCAGTGACCTGCTCCGACCAGCAGTCGGCGTCACGATGGCCGCAGGGTTGGTCGTGGTGGCCGGCGCCGGCGCGGCCTGGCTGTGCGGTGACGTCGGCGAGCTGGTGGCCGACCGGGAACCCGCGAGCCTGCTGCTCGCCGCCGCCGAAGTGGCGGTGGCCGCCCTGCTCGGGCGGTGCGGCCTCGGCGCCCTCCTGGGCCTCGCCGCCGTCGCGCTCGACCCTGGGCTCGACGCCGGCCGGGTCGCTCTGCGCGTGACGCCGGGGCTGCTGCGGCCAGGGCTCTCGGCGCTGCTGGCCCTGGGCGTGAGCGCGGCGGCGGCCGGCCCGGCCCTGGCCGCCGGGCCCTCCCCTCAGCTGCCGGCCGCGCCCTGGTCGGCCGCCGACCTGCGCGTCCCGGTGACGCACGACGGGCCGACCCCGAACGCGGCGCACCTCAGCACGGCGAACCTGCCGTCGGCGGGGTGGGTGCCGGCGGCCGAGCCGGCCGGGCGCGTCGTGACATCGGCTCGCCTGCTCACCGGCGCGGCTGCGCGCGATCGCGCACCCGACGGCATCGTGGTGCACCGCGGCGACACCCTCTGGGCGATCGTGGCCCGAGCGCTCGGCCCTCGAGCCAGTGACGCGCGCATCGCCGCCCAGTGGCCGCACTGGTACGCGGCCAACCGCGCCGCCATCGGCCCTGATCCCGATCTGCTCCAGCCGGGCACCACGCTGCACGCGCCGCGGGTGGCGAGCCGATGAGCACGGTGGCGCTGCGTCGAGCGCCCGTCCCGGACTGCCTGCCGCCGGTCGAGCTCGGCCAGAGCGGTCACCGGCTGCGGCCGGCGGACCGTTCCGGCGTGCAGGGTGTGCTCGCACTGGTGGTGCCTGAGGGCCCGCTGCCCGACGAGGAGGACGACTTCGGCCCGGTGCCCACCCGCAGCGCCGACCTGCCCGATCCGGTCGTCTGGAGCCGTGGTCTGGCCCAGGTCGTCGTGGAGGTGCTCGCCGGACTGCGCCCCGCGAGCCAGCTGCTGCGCTGGACCACCACCCTCGTCCACGAGCAGGTACGCAAGCTCGCGGCACAGCCATCGCCTGAGCAGCGTCGCACCGCCCGCCGTCCGGTCGTGCGCAGCGTGCGCGTGTGCGAGCCGGCGGACGGCGTCGCCGAGGTCAGCGCCGTCGTCTGCGGTCAACACCGCACGCAGGCCCTCGCGCTGCGGCTCGAGGGCGGTGACGGGCGCTGGCGGGTGACTGTGCTGCAGGCCGGATGAGCCGCACCGGCCGGCGAAGGGGCGAACCCTCAGCCGGCCGAGGCGGTCACGTCCTCAGGCCGCGCCGTGGCAGCGCTTGTACTTCTTGCCGGACCCGCACGGGCAGGGGGCGTTCTTCGGCGTGCCGGGGTAGGCGCCCTCGGTGTCGCCGCCGGCGACGTCCTCGCCGCGCACCTCGACGCCGCCCTCGCCGTCCACCGTCGGCGCGGAGTACTGCAGCTGCGCCGGACGATGCACCTCGCCGAGACCCTTGGCGACGATCTGCGGGTGCTCCTCGGCGGCCTCCGCCTCGGCGGTCGGCTCGCCCTCGACCTGCACCTCGAGGTTGAACAGGTAGCCGACCGACTCCTCCTTGATCGCCTCGTTCATGGCGCCGAACAGCAGGAAGCCCTCGCGCTGGTACTCCACGAGCGGGTCGCGCTGGGCCATGGCGCGCAGGCCGATGCCCTCCTGCAGGTAGTCCATCTCGTAGAGGTGCTCGCGCCACTTGCGGTCGAGCACGCTCAGCACCACACGGCGCTCGAGCTCGCGCGTGACCTCCGCGCCGAGCGACGCCTCGCGCTGGTCGTAGGCCACCTGCGCGTCGGACTTCAGCTCCGACAACAGCATGTCGGCCGTCAGGCCCTGGCGACCGCCGGACTCCTCGAGCAGCTCCTCGATGGTGATGCCGACGGGGTAGAGCGAGCGCAGCGCCGTCCACAGCTGCTCGAGGTCCCAGTCCTCGGCGAAGCCGTCGGACGTCGCCTCGGTGACGTAGCCGGTGACCACGTCGTCGATGAAGTGGCGCACCTGCTCGTGCAGGTCCTCGCCGTGCAGCACGCGACGGCGCTCGGCGTAGATGACCTCGCGCTGGCGGTTGAGCACGTCGTCGTACTTCAGGACGTTCTTGCGGATCTCGAAGTTCTGGCCCTCGACCTGGCTCTGCGCCGAGGCGATCGAGCGCGACACCATCTTCGACTCGATGGGCGTGTCGTCGCCGATGCCGGACGTCGACATGACGCGGTCGACCAGCCCGGCGTTGAACAGGCGCATGAGGTCGTCCTGCAGCGACAGGTAGAACCGGCTCTCCCCCGGGTCACCCTGGCGACCCGAACGACCACGCAGCTGGTTGTCGATGCGCCGCGACTCGTGGCGCTCGGTGCCGAGCACGTAGAGCCCACCGGCCTCGGTGACCTCGTCGTGCTCGCGCTGCACGGCCTTCTTGGCGTTCTCGAGCGCGGCGGGCCAGGCTGCCTCGTACTCCTCGGGCGAGTCGACGGGGTCGAGCCCGGCCTGCTTGAGCGCCGCGACGGCCATGAACTCGGCGTTGCCGCCCAGCATGATGTCGGTGCCGCGGCCGGCCATGTTGGTGGCGACCGTGACGGCGCCCTTGCGCCCGGCCTGCGCCACGATCGCGGCCTCGCGCTCGTGGTGCTTGGCGTTCAGCACCTCGTGCGAGACACCGCGCTTGCGCAGCTGCTGCGAGAGGTACTCGCTCTTCTCGACGCTCGTGGTGCCCACCAGCACCGGCTGCCCCTCACGGTGCCGCTCGACGATGTCGTCGACGACGGCCGCGAACTTGGCCTCCTCGGTGCGGTAGACCAGGTCGGCCTGGTCCTTGCGCACCATCGGCCGGTTGGTGGGGATCTCGATGACGCCGAGCTCGTAGATCTGGTTGAACTCCGCGGCTTCGGTGAGGGCGGTGCCCGTCATGCCGCCGAGCTTGTCGTACATGCGGAAGTAGTTCTGCAGCGTGATCGTGGCGAGCGTCTGGTTCTCGTTCTGGATCTCGACGCCTTCCTTGGCCTCGATCGCCTGGTGCATGCCCTCGTTGTAGCGGCGGCCGGCCAGGATGCGGCCGGTGTGCTCGTCGACGATGAGCACCTCGCCGTTCATCACGACGTAGTCCTTGTCCTTCTTGAACAGCTCCTTGGCCTTCACGGCGTTGTTCAGGTAGCCGACGAGGGGGGTGTGGGCGCTCTCGTAGAGGTTGTCGATGCCGAGGTAGTCCTCGACCCGCTCGATGCCGGACTCCAGGACGCCGACCGTGCGCTTCTTCTCGTCGACCTCGTAGTCGCGGTCGCGCTGCAGCCGCTGGGCGATGCGCGCGAACTCGACGTACCACTTGGTGGGCTGGTCGGCCGGGCCGCTGATGATGAGCGGCGTGCGGGCCTCGTCGATGAGGATCGAGTCGACCTCGTCGACGATGGCGAAGTGGTGACCGCGCTGCACGAGCTCGTCGGCGCTCCACGCCATGTTGTCGCGCAGGTAGTCGAAGCCGAACTCGTTGTTGGTGCCGTAGGTGATGTCGCAGGCGTACATCTCGCGGCGCTGCGCCGGGTTCATCGACGACAGGATGCAGCCGGTGGTGAGCCCGAGGAACCGGTGCACGCGGCCCATCAGCTCGGACTGGTACTCAGCGAGGTAGTCGTTGACCGTGACCACGTGCACGCCCTTGCCGGTGAGCGCGTTGAGGTACGCCGGCGCCGTCGCCACGAGCGTCTTGCCCTCACCGGTGCGCATCTCCGCGATGTTGCCGAGATGCAGCGCCGCGCCGCCCATGAGCTGGACGTCGAAGTGCCGCTGGCCCAGCGTGCGCTTGGCCGCCTCGCGCACCACGGCGAAGGCCTCCGGCAGCAGGGCGTCGATGTCCTCGCCGTCGGCGAGCCGAGCCTTGAACCGCTCGGTCTCCTCGCGCAGCTCGGTGTCGCTCAGCCGGACGAAGTCCTCTTCGAGAGCGTTGACCTGCATCGCGAGGCCGTGCAGCTTCTTGACCTGTCGCTTCTCGCCAGCTCGCAGCAGCTTCTCGACGATCTTCGGCACGCGATGTCTCCTGTGGGTCGGGTGCAGCCGCGACGGCCGGGTGACGGCGTGACGCAGCACCGGCCCGCAGGGGGCGGGCCACGCCCATCGTACGCAGCACCGCGGCGAGGTCGGACATACTGCCGCCATGCGCGAGCGCGATGGCGGGCCGCAGGACGACGCGACGACGCCCGCGCGGGGGCGCTGGCCGTCCGGGGGCGTGCGTGACGACGTCGTGGCGCTGCGCGTCTGGGAGCCGGATGACGTCCCGCAGCTGCTCGCGCTGCAGGCCGACCCGGACATGCGGCGGTGGTCGCCGGTGTTCGACGCGCCGGATGCCGCGCAGTGCGCCGAGCGGGTGGCGCGCGCTCAGTCCGCTGCCACCGAGGGGCTGCCCAACTCCTTCGCGGTGGTCGACGTCGCCCACCCTGCGGTGGTGCTCGGCGCCATCGACTGGCGCAACGACCACCCGCTCCCCCAGTTCTCGGTGCTCGACGTGGGGTACGGCGTCGCACCCGCCGCTCGGGGCCGCGGCGTGGCGAGCCGGGCGCTGCGCCTGCTGTCCGACTGGCTGCTCGCACCGGACGGCGGCGACGTCCGCCGCGTGCAGCTCGACCACGCGGTCGAGAACGAGGGGTCGTGCCGCGTCGCGCTGCGGGCCGGCTTCGCCGTCGAGGGCCGCCGCGAGGCGTTCCTGCCGCTCAAGGCGCACCCGGGCGCGCCCGTCGTCCGGCACGCCGTCTGCCTCCACGGCCGCTGGCGCCCCTGACCCCCGTTGATCACGTTATGTGGGTGACATGCCACTTGCCGAGGGTTGCACCCCTCGGGAAGTGACAGCCCGCCCACTTAACGTGATCAACATCAGGTGGTCGACAGGAGGTCGTGGTAGTCGGGGTGGCGCTCGATGTACTCGCGCACGAAGGGGCACTCGGGACGCACCACCTCGCCGGCCGTGCGCACGACGTCGAGCGCGTGCGCCACGAGCTGCGAGCCGACGCCCTGCCCCTCGTAGGCGTCCTCGACCTCGGTGTGGGTGAACGTCACGACGCCGTTCTCGCGGCGGTAGTACGCGTAGCCGGCGTGCTCGCCGTCCACCGTGGCCTCGAAGCGTCCGTGGTTCGGCTGGTCGGTCACCTGGGTCGTCGCAGTGCTCATGACCCCATCCTCAATCGGTTTGCGGGCCACCGCGAGCGCAGGCGAGGGTGGGGCGGTGCAGATCCCCGAGCAGACGCCCACCCTCACCGACGGCGCGGACCCCGACCGCATCACCCTGCGCCCGCACCGACCCGCCGACGTCGACGACGTGCTGGCGTCGTGCCAGGACGCCGAGACGCAGGCCTGGACCACGGTGCCCGCGCCGTACACGCGCGCCGACGCCGAGGCCTTCGTGGCCGGGCACGCGCCGAACCTGCACGAGGGCACCGTGTCGTTCGCCGTCGAGGCCGTGGACGACGCCACCGGCCGCCCGCGCTTCGCCGGCAGCGTGTCGCTGCGGCGGTCGAACGGCGCGGGCGGCCTGGGCTTCAGCCTCGCCTCGTGGGCGCGTGGTCGGGGCGTCATGAGCCGGGCCGTGCGCCTGCTGCTGGAGTGGGCGTTCGCCGCGCAGACCGACGGCGGCGCGGGGCTCGACGTCGTGCACTGGGAGGCGTACGTCGGCAACTGGCCGTCGCGGCGGGTGGCGTGGGCGTGCGGGTTCCGGGTCGAGGGCGTGGTGCGCGGTTTCGGCCACCAGCGCGGCGAGCGCCGCGACTCGTGGGTGGGATCGCTGGTGCGTGGCGAGCCCATGGCGCCTGCGAGCCCCTGGCTCGACGCCGCCGTGCTCACCGGCGAGCACGTCGTGCTGCGGCCCTGGCGCGAGGACGACGCCGCCCGGGTCGCCGAGGCGTGCAGCGACCCGCGCACCCAGCACTGGCTCGCTCAGCTGCCGTCGCCGTACACCGTGGCCGACGCCCAGTGGTACATCCGCAGCCGCGAGGAGGAGCACGCGGCCGGTCGCGGCGTGTACTGGTGCGTCGCCGACGCCACGGACGACCAGTGCCTGGGCGCGATCTCGGTGATGCGGCTCGACGCCCCGCTCAGCGAGGCCGAGATCGGGTACTGGGCTCACCCGGACGCTCGCGGGCGGGGCGTCATGACCCAGGCGGCCCGGCTGGTCGCCCGGCACACGCTGCTGCCGTACGAGGACGGCGGCCTCGGCCACCACCGCGTGTCGCTGCGTGCGGCTGCCGGCAACGTCGCCTCGAACCGGGTGGCCCAGGCGGCCGGGCTGGTGCGGGTGGGCCTCGCCCGCGGGAGCGACCTGCTGCGCGACGGCTCGCGCGATGACCACGTGCTCTACGACCTGCTGGCCACCGAGATCTGACGCCGCAGCCCCGGTGGGGTGTGCGGTGGGGTGGCGGTGCGGTGCGGCGCGGTGCGCTGCGGTCAGGCCGCGTGGGCAGCGGGCGGTGCGGTGCGTCGTCCGGTGACCTCACCGGTCACGACGCGGGGGCGCGCCAGGCCGCGCACGGGGGCCGGCCTCGTCGCCGCGAGGTCGCCCCGCACGCGCGCCGCGTCGCGGTCACGGGCGTCATCGAGGGCCGGCCAGGCGGTCACCCGGCGGTGGTTGGCGCCGAGCTGCCGGACGACGGCCACCGCGGCCAGGACGAGGATGATGAGAACCAGTGCAGTCGTCATGGCATTCATGCTGCGCTCGTAAACATCCAGCCACGAGTGGCAGTAGGGGCGTTGTGCAGAAAGATCCTGCCAAGTACCGTGGGCGGGTGATCCGCACCGTCGCCGTCGTTCTCGTCGAGGACTGCGCGGTGTTCGAGTTCGGCGTGCTGTGCGAGGTCTTCGGCATCAACCGCACCGACGAGGGTGTGCCGGCCTTCGAGTTCCGCGTGTGCGGTGAGCGGCCCGGCGCGCCGCTCCCGACGGGCGTCGGTGCCCAGATCGTGCCGACCCACGGCCTGGAGGCCGTCGCCGGCGCCGACCTCGTCGCTGTCCCGGCGGCACGGGTGCGCGACGACTACCCGGCAGCGGTGCTCGAGGCCCTGCGGCAGGCCCACCGCGACGGCGCGATCCTGCTCTCGGTGTGCAGTGGCGCCTTCCTGCTCGGTGCCGCGGGCCTGCTCGACGGGCGCCCCTGCACCACCCACTGGCGCCACGTGCACGAGCTCGCCGAGCGCTGCCCGACCGCGCGGCTCGACCCGGACGTGCTCTTCGTCGACGACGGCGACCTGGTCACCAGCGCGGGAACCGCGGCCGGCATCGACGCCTGCCTGCACCTGGTGCGCCGAGAGGTGGGCAGCGCGGCCGCCACCGCCATCGCCCGACGCATGGTCGTGCCGCCCCAGCGCGACGGCGGCCAACGGCAGTTCATCGAGCAGCCACTGCCGCCGGACGCCGACAGCCTGCAGCCGCTGCTCGACGAGGTGGTGAGTGAGCTGGGCGCCGAGCACACCATCGACTCGCTGGCCCGGCGCGCCCACCTGTCGCAGCGCACGTTCGCCCGCCGCTTCGTCGCCGAGACCGGCACGACGCCGCACCGTTGGCTCACCACGCAGCGCGTGCTGCTCGCCCGCCGCCTGCTCGAGCAGACCTCGCTCGGCGTCGACGCGATCGCGGCCGAGTGCGGCTTCGGCTCAGCCGCCCTGCTGCGTCACCACTTCCGCAAGGCCGTCGGCGTCTCGCCCGCCGACTACCGCCGGTCGTTCTGCGCCGCCTGAGCGCTCGCGACGTTCGTGCACGCCAGGCCGGACGATGTCGGGACCCCTGCCGCCCGCGCTCGGGCGCGACCGAAGTTCCAGCCGGCCACCTCCTGCGGCCCGTAGCGCCCGAGCCCCGCCAGCACGCAGGAGCGCATCGGCTCGGCCAAGGCGTCAGCGGCCGGCACAGCGTCGGCCGACAGGCCCTGCAAGTACGTGACATCGAGCCGGCCCTGAGCGGTGGCGCTCGCGTTGTACCGCACGATCTGGGCGTCCGGGTTCACGGCCGCCAAGGCCAGCATGCTCACGCTGGCCACGCCCACCACGGCCCGCGGCAGCCACCCACCGCTCCACCGGACACCCGCCACCAGGACGAGCACCACGATCGCCCCCAAGGCCACCTCACCGAAGACCACGAGCAGCCGCAGGCGGGTCAAGCCGAACGCCTCGACGTACAGGTCGACGCGCCGCAGCGCCGACGCGACCACGCCGAGCGTGCCGACGCACAGGGCCCCGAGCGACGCGCGCACGACCAGCCGGTCGGCCGCCGACGCACGGGGCGCGTGACGGACCGCCACGGCGACGACCACCAGCGTCAGCGCCGTCGCCACGACCAGCTGGGCGAACCCCTGGCGCGTGTACTCGGCGTAGGTCAACCCCGCCGTCGCGTCGACGTAGCGGTGACCACCCACGAGCGCGGCGACCTGAACCAGCACGAAGGCCCAGACCAGCGCGGCTAGCGCCGTCACGGGAAGGGCCCAGGCCCAGCGGGTCGACGGGCCGCCCGCGGGCGCACGCAGCTCAGCAGTGGGCGGCGGGGCCGACACGAGCTGGCCGTTGGTGGCGCAGGCCACCGATGCGAGCAGCGCCACGGCCGCCTGAGCCGGCAGCAGGTGAAGGTCCGGACGCGGGAGGTAGCTGGCGAAGACCGCGTCGGCACTGGCGAACAGGGCACCGAACACCACGAGCAGCAGGGCCGTGAGGCTCACCGCGCCCAGGGCGCGCACGAGGCTCTCGCTGCGCCCGTGCGAGAGGGCGTTCGCCCGCCGACCCAGCCACGGCACCGCGCGCACCGCACCCGCCACCCAGGCCGGAGCGCTCAGCAGCACGCCCCCGGCCGAACGCGCGGACGTCGCCGCAACGGCTGCCGTGCCCATGGCGGCGAGCACCGACAGCGACGCGACCCACGCCGCGTCGCGCAGCGCGACCACGCCGCACAGCAGCACCGAGAGCGACGCGAGCCAGAGCTGACCAAAAGCCCTGTGGCGCAGCAGGTTTGGTGCGGCGACGGCCCAGACGAGCAAACCGGCGAGTGCGAAGCCGAGACCCGGACGATGGCCGGCCACGAGGCCACCAGCAGCGCAGCCGACGCCGGCGCTGGTCGCAAGCACCCAGGTCGGCGCCGGCGTCCGCTGCGCCGCCCAGAACCGGCGAGCGGGCTCGGCCAGCCACGGCACGGGAACCGGTCGGCGAGCAGCGGGTGGGACGGGGACGGGCGCGGACGTCGACGACATGGCCGGAACGCTAGGGACCGCGCGAGGTCAGGTGTCGGCGTCCCAGCGGTGGTTCGGTGCAGGTTCGGTGGAGGGCCGCTGAGGTGCGGCTCGCCGGTCAGCCGCGCAGCAGGAGCTGCTCGCTCAACGCGGGGGCGAGGTCGCCCGGGCCGGTGACGCAGACCCGCTGCAGGCCCAGCCAGTGCGCCATGAGCACCAGCTCGTCGGCCAGCGCAGCCGGAGTGTGCGACGGCGCACCGGCCTCGGCCCACGCAGCTTGCACGCGCAGGACGCCGGCGCCACCGTCGGCCTGGCGGTCGGCCTTGAGGTCGACCCGGCCCACGAGAGCGTCCCCGAGCAGGAACGGCAGGACGTAGTAGCCGAAGCGGCGGCGCGGCGCGGGAACGTAGATCTCGATGCGGTAGTCGAACCCGAACAGCGCCAGCGTGCGCGCCCGCTCCCAGACGAGGGAGTCGAACGGCGTGACCAGTGCGCGAGCCTCGACCCGTCGGGGCCGCCGCGCGTCGGTGTGCAGGTACGCCGGACGCCGCCAGCCCTCGACCTCCACCGTTTGCAGCTCTCCGTCCGCCACGAGGGAAGCCACGGCGCGAGCGGTGGCCTCGGCGCTCAGCCGGAAGTAGTCGCGCAGGTCGGCCTCGGTGGCGACGCCGAAGGCGCGGGCCGAGATCGCGACGAGCTCGCGGTGCGCGTCGTCGTCACCTGGGGTCGGCGCCTGCCACACCTCGGGCGGCAGCACGCGTTCGGGGAGGTCGTACAGCCGCGCGAACTGGCTGTTGCGACCGGCCGAGGTGACCTCGCCCGCCCAGAAGAGCAGCTCGAGGAGCCGCTTGACCACCGACCAGTTCCACCCCCACTCGGTGCGCTCGCGCGGCGCGTCGTGGGCGATGGCCTGCTCGAGCTCGACGGCCGTGAGCGGCCCGCGCTCGCGCACCTGCGCGAGGATCACCTCGGTGAGGCCGGGGTGGTCCTGCTCGGCCCGACGCATGCCGCCCCACGCCTCCTCGCGCGCCCGCGCCATCCGCCAGCGCAGCAAGGGAATGGTCGACGGCTGCACCAGGCTCGCGGCGTGCGCCCAGTACTCCACGAGCCGGCGCGGACGACGATCACGCGCTCGATCGAGCAGGGCGGTGTCGTACGGGCCGAGGCGCGAGAAGAACGGCAGGTACTGGCTGCGGGTGAGCACGTTGACGCTGTCGATCTGCACGATGCCGAGCCGGTCGATGACGCGCTGCACCTGTCGCGTCGTGACCTGACCGGACGGGCGCCCCTCGCCGAAGCCCTGCGCGGCCAGGGCGATCCGGCGGGCTGCCGGCACCGTGAGTCGCGTCGTCATGCGCCGATGCTCCCGCACGCCACCGACAGCAGCGCGCTCAGCCGGCGGGCGTCCCGCACTCGGGGCAGAACCGGCTGCCCGCGGGCAGCTCGGTGTGGCACGAGGAGCACGCGGCCAGGCTGGCGAGCCGCTGGCCGCACTGCGGGCAGAACTTGGCGCCGTGCGCCTCGGCGGAGCAGGCCGGGCAGACCAGCTGGTGGTCGGTGGCGACGTCGACCTGAGCGCCCCGCCCCTCGCCGACGACGTACGCCGCCTCGCGCGCCGCGTCGAGCGTGCCGCGGTGCCGCTCGGTCTCGACCTCGACAGCCACGTCAGGAGCGCACTGCACGCACAGCCCCTGCTCGGCACCCCAGCACCGGTCGCACACGTACTCGTGGCAGCGGGCGCAGCGGTGGAAGTGCTCCTGCGCCTGCGCGATCGCCCGGCTGAACGCCTTGTCGCGCGCGACGCCGTACCCGGCGTTCGCCACCCCCTCGACGGCGTCGTCGACCTGCCCGCCCGCTCCGCCGAGCAGGCCGCCGGCGAAGCTGCCCGCCTGGCGCAGCCAACCCGAGGCGCGGGCCGCGCGATACGGCTCGAACGGCGAGCGCCACGTGTCCAGGCAGAGCTCGCAGTAGAACTCGAACTGGAAGCCCGCACCGGTGCCGTCACGTTGGCACAGGTCTCGGTAGTTGTTGGCAAAACGAACCTCAGAGCTCACGGTAGGCCTTCTGCCGCAGGAGATCCGGTCGATCGGCCGGCGCGGCCCCCCGACGGGACGCGCGTGCATGCTAGCGGCCGAGCCCCGCCAGTCAGTCTCGGGCGTGCGGCGGGAAGTCGCCGGTCGTGCCGTCGAGCTGCTCGCGCAGGAAGTCGGCGTGGCCGTTGTGTCGGGCGTACTCCTCGATCATGTGGACGTAGATCCAGCGCAGGTTCATGTCGTTGCCCCGAGGCGAGCGCACGACGTGGTCGAGCGACAACCCGGCCGTCGCCTCGCGCGCCGCGACCACCTCCTGCCGGAAGGTCTCGAGGTCGGCCGCGGCGTCGGCGGCGGCGTACGCGTCGAGGTCGGCGTCAGGGTCGTCGTCCGTGCCGTACAGGTCGGGGACGTCAAGCCCGGCCGCGATCTTCTGGAACCACCAGCGCTCGCAGTCGGCCAGATGCCGCACCAGCCCGAGCAGGGTCAGGGTCGACGGCGGGCTCGCCGGCGTCTTGAGCTGCTGCTCGGTCAGGCCCTCGCACTTCCACAGGAGCGTCTGCCGATGCGTGTCGAGCCAGCTCTCGAGCTGCTCTCGCTCGGTGCCGGTGAGCAGGTTGGTGGCGTACTCGGCTGGGGGCGCGGTCCAGGTCATCTGGTGATCCTGCACCACCCCACCGACAGCGCGACACCGCGTTTCGCACGGCTTCAGACCGACGGGCCACCGAAGCGCGCGACGTAGTGCCACACCCGCTTGAGCGCCTGCGGGTCGTGCTGCCCGGTGCGGGCGGCGTCCCCGATGACGCGGCCGTCGAGCCACCCGCCGTCGGCGATGCGAGCGCCCAGCTCCACGAACTCGGGCCCGCGGTACTCGGGGTGCCGTTCGAGCTCGCTCACGGGGAGCCGGCGCCCGCAGTGCCACTCCACGGCGCACGGCAGCCGGCGCGCGATGTCCTCGACCGCCGTCGCCCTGTAGCACGGGTCGAGCACGAGCGCCTCGGCGTCGCGATCGAGCCGCACCGGGCCGTGCACCTGGGCCTCGACGTAGTCGTCGAGCGGGTCGTCGCTGTGGGCGGCGGCATCGACCACCTCGCCGAGCTCCATGGCCGCCGCCGTGCCGACGATCTCGGGTTCGTAGACGCTGTCGGGGAAGCAGAAGGTGCTGCGCTGCAAGACTTCTGGGCGAAGCCGCAGGTGCGACGACCCGAAGCGCAGCGATCCTCCCTCGGGGCGGCCGCGGTGGTTGAGGGCGCCGTACACCGGCCGCTGGCTCGCCGACGCGTCGTCGTACGCGCCACCGAACATCCGGCTCTCCCAGCGCCAGCGGTCGCCGCCGGGGTGGGCTGTGAGGCCGCCGTTGCTCGTGCCGGTCTCGAACTGCGAGCGATACCGGCCGTCGTCCGCGAGCGCCTCGAGGACGAGCCGCTCCCCCACGAGCCGGTCGGGGTGGAAGTGCAGCGTCACGCGCAGGCCGGGGCCGAGCGGCGCTCCCCGAGAGAGCGCGGTGACGTGCTCTAGCGCCCGCCGCTGGCGCGGACCCAGCCCGGTCACGGCTAGCCGAGGTCGAGGATCTTCTCGCGCACGGCGTACACGACCGCCTCCATGCGCGAGTGCAGCTGCAGCTTCTCGAGGATGTTGCGCACGTGGTTCTTCACGGTGTTCTCGCTGATGAAGAGCTCCTTGGCGATGTCGCGGTTCGCCAGGCCGCGCGCGACCAGCTTGAGCACCTCGAGCTCGCGGTCGGTGAGCCGCGGCACCGGCAGCTGCGGGCGCTCCTCGCTCTTCTTGATCATCGCCGCGAACTCGGTGAGCAGCTTGCTCGCCATCGACGGGCTGATGAGTGACTGGCCCTCGGCCACGGCGCGGATGCCGGCCGCGATCTCCTCGCCCGGCACGTCCTTGAGCAGGTAGCCGTTGGCCCCGGCGCGCACCGCCTCGTAGAGGTCAGACTCCTCGTCGGAGATCGTGAGGATCACGATCTTGGTCGACGGCACGACGTCCTTGATGGCGGTACAGGCCTCGATGCCCGAGCGGCGGGGCATGCGGATGTCCATGAGGACGACATCGGGCAGAAGCTCCTCGACGCGGCGAATCGCCTCGGCACCGTCACCGGCCTCGCCGACGATCTCGATGCCTTCCTCGGCGCTGAGCACCATCTCCAGCCCACGCCGGTAGAGGGCGTGGTCGTCAGCGACCAACACCCGGATGGACTCGCCCTCGGTCACCGGACCCCCAATCAGTCAGCCGGAGGTCCGGCGACCAGGACAGTCTACGGGCCGACCATCACCCGGCCGCTACTGCTGGGTAGTCGTCGCCCGCCGTCGTGGGCGCGGCGTGCACGCCGTTGCTGCTGGACGTGCCGTTGCTGCTGGCTGGGCCGCCAGCGACAGCGCTGTGGTCGACGTCCAGGTGCAGCACGCCGTACTCCCACCCGCGCCGCCGGTACACCACGCTGGGACGACGGCTCTCGGCGTCACAGAACAGGTAGAAGTCGTGTCCGACGAGCTCCATCTCGTACAGCGCCTGCTCGAGCGTCATGGGTACGGCGGCGTGCACCTTCTCGCGGATCTGCACCGGGCTGTCGTCGAGCTCGGACGTCGGGCCCTCGCCCTCCTGCTCCGGCTCGGGACTGAGGTCGGCCGGTGGGGCCAGGCGGGCCGCGGCCTGGGCCAGGGACTCGGCGCCGCGCCGGCGCTTGACCACCTTGCGGTCGTGTGCGCGCCGCAGCCGCTCGAGCAGCTTGGCGTAGGCGCAGTCGAGTGCCGCGTACGCGTCGTCGGCTGCCGCCTCCGCGCGCACGACAGGACCCTTGCCGATGCAGGTGATCTCGACGCGTTCGCAGCTGTCGGTCTGCCGCTTGTTGGGTTCGTGCGAGATCACCACGTCGAGTCGCTGGATCCGCGGAGCAAGCTGCGGCACCTTGGCCAGCTTCTCCTGCAGGTGGCGGCGGAACCGCTCCTTGACCTCGACGTGCCGGCCGGTGACCACGATCTCCACGATGGACCTCCTCATCGACGCGCCCGACCGCCCACTACCGGACGGTCGTGACGCGCGTTGGACGGTGACTGCGATGGGGATGGGCTGCTCACGCCCGCGCTCAGCCGCGGCACCACCCCCGGCGAGCTCCCGTGGAGCTCGGGTGGTGCGGGCACCTGGAGACCCAGGCGGTGGTCCGCGGACCCATGCCTTGACCGTACGCCAGGAACGCTCGCTGTGGCAGCCAAGGAGGGGGCGATTCTCGTGGCGCGCGCGAGGTCACCCGGACGCGCCGCGCCGGTGACGCTCAGTGGTCGCGAGCGTGACGGCACCCGACACGTCGGCGCCGGCCGCGCGCAGCGCGCGGGCCGCCTCGACCAGGGTCGCGCCGCTGGTGACGACGTCGTCGACGAGCACCACCGTGGCCCCGCGCGTGCGCGCGGCCACGGCCGCCGGGACGTGCAGGGCGGCGTGGACGTTCACCGCCCGCGCGGCGGCGGTCAGCCCGGACTGGTCGGCCAGCCGCCGGCGCACCCGCAGCACGGGCCACAGGCCGATGTCCGCGCCGCCGCGTCGCAGCCCGCGCACCACCCGGCGCGAGAGGTCGTCGACCGGGGCGCGGCCGCGGCGGCGCCGCGCGGCGGCGGTCGACGGCACCGGCACGAGCGCGGCGGCGGCCAGGCCACTGCCGGCGTACGCCGTCGCCACGGCGTGGGCCAGGACGTCGGTGACGTCGGCCCGGTCGCGGTCCTTCCAGGCGTTCACGGCGTCTCTCACGACGCCCTCGTAGCGAGCCGCTGACCACACGCTGGTGCCGTCGGCCAGCACGCGTGCGGGTGGTGGGTCGGCGAGGCTCGCGGCGCAGCCGGGGCACCAGCGCGTCGCGGCCGCACCGCAGCCGGCGCACGATCGCGGCAGGACGAGGTCGGCGGCTGCCTCCAGGGCCCCGGCGAGACCCCGCCAGGTCACTGCGGGATCGTGACGGACGTCCCGGGCCCGAGGGGGCGCCAGCCGTTGCCGGTGCGCACGAGCACGCGCCCGGAGCCGGTGACGACGTACACGGCGCGCAGGCCGTCACCAGCGCTGATCGTCACGGGGTCCTGCACCGGCGGCAGCGCGCCCACCAGGCCCCCCACCTCGACCTGGTACGGCTGGGCCGCACCAGGTGGACCGGCCAGCACGGCCAGGTTGGTGCGGTCGGCCCACGAGACGTCGCGGACGCTGGGGAGCGAGCGGGCGGCGCTGCGCGGTGGGGCCAGGCTGGTGGGCCGGCCCGTGCTGTCGCGGACGATGCCGGCGACGTCCAGGCGGCTCGGGCCGCCGCTCGTGGCCGAGACCACGGCCAGGCGCGACCCGTCGCGCGAGACGTCGAGCGCCAGCACGCGGCGTCCGCTGAGCCACCCCGGCCGCAGCAGCCGGGCGGCGCTGGTCTGCCCCGCTGAGGCCGCCGTCGACGACGTCGACGCCACCACGGCGAGCGCGCCGGCTCGGGCTCGATCGGCCGTCCAGGCCCAGCCGTGGACGTCGATCACGGGGTTGGTGAGGTCCGCGCCCGCGTAGAGCGTGGTGGCAGGTTGCTGGGCGGCCAGCGCCAGCAGCCGCCGCCCGCCGCTGTCGATGCCGAGCAGCAGGTCGTCGTCAGTGCCGGCCGCTACGGCTCGCAGGCCCCCGACGTCGATCCCCGCGTAGCGGCCGGCGGGAGCGCCGGCCAGCGCGCCCGTGCCCGGGTCGACCTGGCGCAGGCGCCCCTCGCTCAGCACGACGACGGGCCCGGCCACCCGCACGTCCTCGGCGTAACCCAGGTCACCGGCCGAACCCTTGTCGGGCAGGCCCGCCACGGGGTACGCGGCGCCGTCGGCGGTCAGCGAGATGCCGCTCACCGTCGGCAGCTGGCGCAGGCTGGCGGTCAGCTGGGCCCACAGCTGCTGGCGCTGCTCGGGGCTGGCGGCGAGCGCGGACGACGACAGGTCGATCTGCGCCGTGCCGTCTGAGGTGGGGACGGCGTCGACCCCGAGGGTCGTCATGCCGGGGGCGCCGGAGGTGACCGCCCCCCGCAGGTAGGGCGCCGGGCCCGCGAGCAGCGCCCGGACCATCTCGGTGGCCAGCCCCGCGCGCGGGCCGGCGAACCAGCGCAGGTCGGGCACCAGCACCCGCGTGCCGGTCGCGGCGAAGTAGAGCCGCAGCGGCGTGTAGGCCCGCTCGAACTCGTAGCGTGGCATCCACAGCCCGAGGTCGGGTTGCAGCGTGCTCACACGCCAGTCGCCGTCGGTGCGGGTGAGCTCGAACGACGTGGACGTCGTGGTGCCGGGTCGAGCGAGCACCAGCTGGCCGAGCTCGTCGATCACCGCCCACACGGGCGCGGAGACGACCACCTCGCGGTCGTGTCCGCGCGTTCGCGTCACGACGCTCAGGGAGGTGTCGTCGGGGTAGATGACGGTGCCCTGGGTGGGGTTCCACACCGACGACGCCTGGGCGGTGAGGAACGTGCGGGCGACCGCGTGGTCGTCGTCGAAGCCGGCGCCGGCGCGCAGGAAGCCGCTGACGACCGCGGCCGGCTCGGCGCCGGGCGCAGGCCCTTCGGGCACCACCCGCAACGGGTCGGCGGACACGTCGCCGATCTCGCGCCCCGCGCCGGCTTGGCCCGAGTCGGGCATGCTGCCGCCACAGGCGGCCAGCACGGCGAGCAGCACCGCGGCGAGCGCGCCCCCCAGCGCCCGAGTCCACTGGTCGCGGTGACGCAGGGCGTGCATCACCGGGCTCCTGGCCAGGGCGGCGGCAGCAGCGGCGCAGGGCGTACGGGCAGCCGCTGGTAGGGACGCCCGACGACGGGTTCGTCCTCGGGCGGCGCCAGCGGCAGCGGCGAGGAGGTCAGCTCGCCGCCCGCCGTGCGCGGCAGAGTCAACCGGAAGCACGAGCCCTCACCCGGCTCACCCCAGGCCTGCAGCCAGCCGCGGTGCAGCCGGGCGTCCTCGATGGCGATCGACAGGCCGAGACCCGTGCCCCCCACGGTGCGGGCGCGCGAGGGGTCGGCGCGCCAGAAGCGGTTGAAGACCAGCGCGGACTCTCCCGGGCGCAAGCCGACCCCGTGATCGCGCACCGACACCGCGACGGCGTGCTCGTCGCAGCCGATCCGCACCTCCACCGGCTTGCCGTTGCCGTGCTCCAGAGCGTTCACCACGAGGTTGCGCAGGATGCGTTCGATCCGCCGGGGATCGACCTCCGCCACCGCCGGACCGCACGAGAGGTCAGCGACGAGCAGGCTGCCGCTGGTCTCGGTGAGCGGCCCGGCGCCTTCGGCGACCCGCGACACCAGGTCGCGCAGGTCGACCGGCTCGACGTCGAGCAGGTCACCGCCGGCGTCGATCCGGCTGATCTCGAGCAGGTCGCCGAGCAGGGCCTCGAACCGGTCGAGCTGGGTCTGCAGCAGCTCGGCCGAGCGCGCCACCTCAGGGGCGAAGTCGTCCCGAGCCTCGTGCAGGACGTCGCCCGCCATCCGGATCGTGGTCAGCGGTGTGCGCAGCTCGTGCGACACGTCGCTGACGAACCGCTGCTGCACGCGCGAGAGGTGCTCGAGCTGGCTGATCTGGCTCTGCAGGTTGTGGGCCATGGTGTTGAACGAGGCCGCGAGCCGAGCGAGGTCGTCCTCTCCCCGCGCCACCATGCGCTCCTGCAGCCGTCCCGACGACAGCCGCTGCGCCACCATGGCGGCCTGGCGCACCGGCCGCACGACCTGCCGGGTCACCATGTACGCCACCCCGCCGACCAGGAGCACCAGCGCGATACCGCCACCGATGAGGCTGCGGCGCACCAGGTTGATGGTCTCCTGCTCGCGGTCGAGGCTGAACACGAAGTACAGCTCGTACTCGCCGGCGATCGGCACCGTCACGCGCGAGCCGATGGCGATGCCGGGTGTGCTGCGACTCGACCCCGTGTACCGCAGCCGGACGTACTGGCCCTCCTGGCGGCCGGAGGCGATGACGCGCTGGCGCAGCTCCATCGGGATGATCTGGCGGTCGACGTCGCGCGAGCTCAGGTCGGGCAGCACCGACGGGCGGTCGTTGCCGAGGCCGCGCAGCAGGATCACGTCGCGGCTGTCGTCCGGCTCGGGCGACGCGAGCCGCGGCAGCATGTCGTTGACCAGCACGTTGAGGCCGGACGAGTCGTTGACCGTGTCGAGCTGGGCCTGGGCGTCCCGCAGGCCGCGCGCCGCCTCCCCCCGCGCCGCCGCCAGCCGCTCCTCGATCAGGCCGGCCTGGATCCGCTGCAGCAGCAGCGTGCCGAGCGCCAGCACGACGACCAGCCCGAGCAGCATGGTCGCGGCGACCACCCGCAGCTGCAGCGACCGACGCCAGCGCCGCCGGACCGCGGTCAGCGGCCGGCTGAGCACCGCCGGCAGGCGCAGCCGCCCCCTCACCCCGACGCGCCCGCCTTGTACCCGACACCGCGCACGGTCACCACGATCTCGGGGTGCTCGGGGTCACGCTCGATCTTCGAGCGCAGCCGCTGGACGTGGACGTTGACCAGCCGCGTGTCGCCCGCGTGCCGGTAACCCCACACCTGCTCCAGCAGCACCTCACGCGAGAACACCTGCCAGGGCTTGCGCGCCAGAGCCACGAGCAGGTCGAACTCCAGCGGCGTCAAGGAGATCGGCTCGCCGCCCCGCGTCACGGTGTGGCCGGCGACGTCGATGGTCAGGTCGCCGATGTCGAGGCGCTCAGGCGCCGACTCCCCCGAGCTGCGCAGCCGCGCCCGCACCCGGGCGATGAGCTCCTTGGGCTTGAACGGCTTGACGACGTAGTCGTCGGCGCCGGACTCGAGACCGACGACGACGTCGATGGTGTCGCTCTTGGCGGTGAGCATGACGATGGGGACGCCGGACTCCGACCGGATCCGGCGGCACACCTCGATGCCGTCGACGCCCGGGAGCATGACGTCCAGCAGCACGAGGTCAGGGCGCAGGTCGCGGAAGGCCGCGAGCGCCGCCTCGCCGTCGCCGCAGTGCACCGGGTCGAAGCCCTCGCCGCGCAGCACGATGCCGAGCATCTCGGCCAGCGCCGTGTCGTCGTCGACGACCAGTACTCGACCCTTCATCGGTTCGCGTCTCCTTCGTCCCGTTGGCTCACCTCGCGCCCCTCGGCCGCACCATCGTCGCACCTGCGCCTGGCGACCGCGTCGCATCGTCCACAGGGTGCCGCCGCGCGAGTGGTCACCATGGCACGATGGTCTTGAGTCGGTGGCCGTCATGAGACGGCGGTCACCAGCCGCCGACCGCGCGCCGACGTCGGTGCGCACGAGCGGGCCGCCGAGGCCGAGGGGGAGCAGATGAGCGAGCCGCCGGCGTGGCAGCCGCCCGGCTCCTCCGTGCCTGGACCTCCCCCGTCGGCGGCCACGCCGACCGGGTCCCCCGGGCCGCCACCTGCGGGTGCGCCGCCGACCGGCTGGGGTCAGCCGACCACTGCCTGGGGCCCGGCGGTCGGGCCGGGTTACCTGCCGCCTCCCGAACCGCCCCGCCCCGGCGTGGTGCCGCTTCGCCCGCTCGGGCTCGGCGAGATCCTGGACGGCGCCGTGCAGACCATGCGGCACAACCCGCGCGTGATGTTCGGCCTGTCGGCGCTCGTCGCTGGTCTGGCGGCGGTGGTGTCATCCGCGCTGCTGTTCGTGGGAGTGCCGCAGCTCATGGCCGCCGCCGACCTCGCCGACAGCGCGGCGGCCGGGGGCTCCATCGACTCCGCGCAGGTGGCGTCGGCCATCAGCGGCGGCGTCGTCGGCTTCCTGGTGCCTGCCGTCTTCCAGGCTCTGGCGCTCGCCGTGCTCAACGGCATCCTGATCATCGCCGTGAGCGAGGCGGTGATCGGACGGCGCCCCAGCGTCGGAGACGTCCTGCACCGCGTGCGCTGGCGCGGCGTCGGCCGCCTGCTGCTGCTCTCGGTGCTCACCGGCGTCCTCTCGGTCGTGGTGCTCGCCGTGGTCGTGGTGCCCGTCGCGCTGCTGTACGTCGTCGCCGTGCCGGCGGGTGTCGTGGCTACGTTCCTGGGGCTGCCGCTGCTCGTCGTGATCGGGGTCGTGCTGTTCACGCGCCTCGCTTTCGCCGCGCCGTCGCTGCTGCTCGAGGAGCTCGGCGTGGTGGCGGCCCTGCGCCGGTCGTGGCGGCTGGTGGCGGGGTCGTTCTGGCGGGTCTTCGGCATCCTGCTGCTCAGCGCGGCGATCGCGTGGGCCGCATCCAGCCTGCTGCAGCTGCCGTTCAGCCTGCTGGGTCAGCTGGCGGCCCTGGCCGCTGCGGGTGCGCAGCCCTCCGAGGCCACCCAGCTCGTCGTGGCGACCGCGATCGCCAACCTCGGCGGTGTGCTCGGCTCAGCGGTGGTCGCACCCTTCACCGCCGGCGTCACCTCGCTGCTCTACATCGACCTGCGGATCCGCCGCGAGGGTCTCGACGTCGCCCTCGCCCGCGCCGCCAGCGCCGTCTGACCGTGAACGCACTGGCCGGCGCCGCGTTCAGCGCGGTGCTCACCGCGCCGCCGGTCGACCCCACTCGCGACGTGGCGCGCGAGTGGGCCCGCCGCGAGCTGAGCGACCCCGTGTACGCCAAGGCCCGGCCCGGTCTGCTCCAGCGGTTCGTCGAGTGGGTCATCGAGCGCCTGCAGGGCATCGACGTGTCGTCGTCGCTCGTCGCCGACCCGCGCACCGGATTGGTGCTGCTGGTGCTGGTGGTCGTGCTGGTCGTCACCGTGGTGCTGCTGCGCACCGGCCGGCTGCGCGGGCCCGGCCGGCGGGCGTCGTCCGAGGCGGTGTTCTCCGGCCGCGCGCTCGACGCCGCCGCCTACCGCGCACGAGCCGACGAGGCGGCGCACGCCGGGCGCTGGGCCGACGCCGTACGCGAGCGGTTCCGCGCCGTGGTGCGCTCCCTCGAAGAGCGCGTGGTGCTCGACGAGCGACCGGGGCGCACGGCTGACGAAGCGGCGGCCGAGGCCGCGGCCGCGCTGCCCTCCCTGGCCGACGAGCTGGCGGCGGGCGCGCGGCTCTTCGACGACGTCTGCTACGGCGACCGGACGGCCACGCCCGAGCACGACGCCCGGCTGCGCCGACTCGACGACGCCGTGCGGGCCGCCCGCCTGGAGCTCGCGTGAGCGACGTGCGGCAGCGGCTGCGTTCGTGGCGCGGGGTGGCCCTGGTGGTGCTCGTGATCGTCGTCGCCACAGCCAGCGGCGTCCTGCTGGCGCGGCCCACCGGTGCGGGCGCGCTCGATCCCACCAGCCCCGCGCCCGACGGCGCCCGCGCACTGGCCCAGGTGCTCCGCAGCCAGGGCGTCGAGGTGCGCGATGCACGACGGTTCGACGACGTCCGCGCCGCGGTGGACGCCGCCGCGCCCGACGTCACGCTCGTGCTCGCCCGGCCCGACCGGCTGGCTCCGGGCCGCGGCGGTGACCTGCGCGAGCTGGTGGCTGACGGCGGCACGACGCTCGTCGTGGTGGGCGCCGACAACGGCCTGCTGAGCGACCTCGATGCTCCGGTGGGCGCCGCGCCCGTCAGCGATCCGGCCGTGGTCGAACCCGGCTGCTCGGCCGCGACGCCGACGCGTGCCGGCGACGCCGTCCTGGGCGGTTTCGGCTACGGCAGTCAGCCAGCCGCTGCCGCCGCGGCCCCTGTGGCCGCCTGCTACCGCGTCGACGGCCAGCCGACGTACGTCGAGCTCGCTCGCACCGGCGGGGGCGCGACGGTGCTGCTCGGCTCAGGCGCGGCGCTCACCAACGACCGACTCACCGACGCCGGCGACGCGGCGCTCGCGATCGGCACGCTCGGCCGGCACCGCACCGTGGTGTGGTGGACGCCGGACCCGCTCGACGGCGTCGCGTCCGACGAGCCTGCGAGCCTCAGCTCGCTGCTGCCCGACGGCGTCCGGTTCGGCGCCGTGCAGCTGCTCGTCGTCGTGCTCGTGCTGGTGCTGTGGCGCGGCCGCCGTTTCGGGCGGCTGGTGCCCGAGCCGCTGCCCGTGGTGGTGCGGGCGGCCGAGACCACGGTCGGCCGCGGCCGGCTCTACCGCCGGGCCCGGGCCCGGGGTCGCGCCGCGCAGGTGCTGCGCGCCGCGACCGTGCGCCGGCTGGCGGTACGGTGCGGCCTGCCGCGCACCGCCGACGTCGAGCAGGTGGTGGCGGCGGCGAGCGTCCTCACCCGCAGGCCGGCCGGCGACGTCAGCTCCCTGCTCGTGGGCCCCGACCCGCGCGACGACGCGCACCTGGTGACCCTCGCGCGTGACCTGCAGTCCCTGGAGAGAGAGGCACAGCGACCGTGACCGACCAGCCCACCCCCACCGGCGAGCGCACCGACGGCCCGGACGACGAGGCGCGCAGTGCGCTGCAGGCCGTGCGCGCCGAGGTGGCCAAGGCGGTGGTCGGCCAGGACGCCGCCGTGACCGGCCTGGTCATCGCCCTGCTCGCTCGCGGCCACGTGCTGCTCGAGGGCGTCCCCGGCGTGGCGAAGACGCTGCTCGTGCGGGCGCTGTCGGCCGCACTCGACCTGCAGACGACCCGCGTGCAGTTCACGCCTGACCTCATGCCCGGCGACGTCACCGGGTCGCTCGTGTACGACGCGCGCACGGCGGAGTTCTCGTTCCGCGAGGGGCCGGTGTTCACGAACCTGCTGCTCGCGGACGAGATCAACCGCACTCCCCCCAAGACGCAGGCCTCGCTGCTGGAGGCCATGCAGGAGCGGCAGGTGAGCGTCGACGGCCGGCCGCGGCCGCTGCCCGACCCCTTCATGGTCTGCGCGACGCAGAACCCGGTGGAGTACGAGGGCACCTACCCGCTGCCCGAGGCCCAGCTCGACCGCTTCCTGCTCAAGCTGACGATGCCGCTGCCGCCGCGCGAGGACGAGGTGCAGGTGCTGCAGCGGCACGCCGCCGGCTTCGACCCCAGCGACCTGGCGGCGGCCGGCGTGCGCCCCGTGGCCGGCGCCCACCACCTCGCCGCCGGCGCCGCCGCGGTGCGCAGGCTGCACGTCGCTCCGGATGTGCTCGGGTACGTCGTCGACCTCGCCCGCGCCACCCGCACCTCGCCGTCCTTGTCCCTCGGCGTCTCACCGCGCGGCGCGACGGCCTTGCTGGCCACCAGCCGGGCGTGGGCGTGGCTCAGCGGCCGCGACTACGTCTCACCGGACGACGTCAAGGCCCTCGCGAGCGCGACGCTGCGCCACCGGGTGTCGCTGCGTCCGGAGGCCGAGCTCGAGGGCGTCACGGTCGACTCGGTGCTCGACGGCGTGCTGGCGTCCGTGCCGGTACCGCGCTGACCGCCGTGGTCGTCACCGGCCGCGCGGCGCTGCTCGCCGCGCTGGGCGTCCTGTGGGTCGGGCTCGTGCAGCCCGACTGGGACGGCGTGCTGGTGTGGCTGGCTGTCGTCGTCGCGGCGGTCACGGTGGACGTCGTGCTCGCCGCCAGCCCGCGGGACCTCACGGTGACCCGTGAGACCGCGGCCTCGGTGCGACTGGGCGAGCCCACCACCAGCGTGCTGACGCTCACCAACCGAGGCCGGCGTCGGCTGCGCGGCCGGGTGCGCGACGCGTGGCCGCCGTCGGCCGGAGCCGACCAGGACCGGCACGCGCTGTCCCTGCCGGGTGGCGAACGGCGTCGAGTGAGCACGGCGCTGCAGCCGACGCGGCGGGGCGACCGCGTCGCCGACCGCGTCACCGTGCGCTCGCTCGGCCCGCTCGGGGTCGGCGGCCGCCAGCGCTCGCTCGAGGTGCCGGGTCGACTGCGCGTGCTGCCGCCGTTCGCGTCCCGCCGGCACCTGCCCAGCCGCCTCGCGCGGCTGCGCGAGATCGACGGCCGCTCGGCCACCAACATCCGCGGCCAGGGCACCGAGTTCGACTCGCTGCGCGACTACGTCGAGGGGGACGACGTGCGCAGCATCGACTGGCGGGCGACCGCGCGGCGGCGGCAGGTGGTCGTCCGGACGTGGCGGCCCGAGCGAGACCGGCACGTCCTGATCGTGCTCGACACGTCCCGGACGTCGGCCGGTCGCGTCGGTGACGCACCGCGCCTGGACGCTGCCATGGAGGCCGCGCTGTTGCTGGCGGCGCTCGCCTCCCGCGCCGGTGACCGGGTCGACCTCGTCGCGCTCGACCGGCGGGTCCGCGCCCGGGTGGAAGGGGCGTCCCCGGCGACGCTGCTGTCGAGCCTGGTGACGGCCCTGGCGCCGCTGGAGGCCGAGCTGGTCGAGTGCGACTGGGCGCTCGCCGTGCGCACGGTGCTCGGCCGGCTGAGCCACCGGGCGCTCGTCGTCCTGCTCACTCCGCTGGAGGCCGCGGCGGTCGAGGAGGGCCTGCTGCCGGTGCTCGGACAGCTGACCCGCCGGCACCAGGTCGTCGTGGCGTCGGTCGCCGACCCTGAGGTGGAAGCGTTGCGGCGCAAGCGCGACACCGTCGAGGAGGTCTACGACGCCGCCGCCGCCGAGCGCGGGGCACTCGAGCGCGACCGCGTCGAGCGCCTGCTGACGCGCCTCGGAGCCGACGTCGTCGACGCGCCGCCCGACGACCTCGCGCCGCGGCTGGCCGACCGCTACCTCGCGCTCAAGGCTGCCGGCCGACTCTGACTGGGTGGATCCCATTGGGCGGCGCGCGAGGCTGAGGGCCGCGCCGCGGTGCCAACGGGCGCAGGAAGGACGCCAAGCGCGGTCACAGCTGCGAGTCGATGCCCCGGCTATGACAGCGGCTACGTCAGAATGCCGCCATGGAACTGGCCATCGAGTTGTGGGACGAGCCGGAACTCCAGCGCTGCACTGACTGTGGTGGCCGTCGCAAGTTCTATTCCGGTGAGGTTCTCAGCCCGGACGTGGAGACGGTCGCGGTGTTCCTGACCTATCTGTACGAGCATGACGGAGACCGTGAGGTGTTCATCGATGCGGTCTTCGGCACCTGGGGGGCGGACGCCGCCGACGATCACGAGACCTTCGGGGCGCGCACGGGTCGCATCGAGGGCACCGAAGGAGATGTGTCCAGTCTGGTCACCGGCGGCCACCAGGCGCCGGATGACGCGGACGTCCTGGGGGTCCGGCTGACCCGCGAGCACGCCATGAACCATCCACTGCTGCCGCTGTTCTGGCAGGTCAACGACCTGCTGCTGAGGGAGATCGCGTCGCAGCCCCAGAGCTGGACGGGCGTCCGGGGCGGCAGCGGACGCACTCGACGTCGTCGATTGCGGCGAGGTAAGTAACCAGTCCTTGCCGCAAGGTGGGGCTTGTCGTTGCCCCCCGCACATCACCAGAGCTGAGCGCACTACGCGGCAGAAGAGTGCATTCGGCAGCGGGTCCAGGACGGCGGTGCGCCCGGCGGGAGGCAATGCACTGGAGGCCGGCGCTACGCGGCATGAACGGGCGTGACCCCGAGCTGTACCTCGCAACCCGACTGCCATGCCTGGTCAGTCTCAGGATCCTGGGCTCGCAATGGGACACATCCCAGTGAGCGCCGCCTCGGCGCCCGCCTCAGCCGGCGGTGGGCAGCACGTCGCTGACGTCGCGGGCGTCCAGGTCACCGATGTCGCCGCGCTGCACCGCCCAGCGCCCGAGCGTGAACACGTAGGTGAGGAACGCGAGCTCGGCCAGCGCCCCGATGCCGATGCGCGCCCAGGTCGGCAGCCCCGACGGTGTCACGAACGCCTCGATCACACCGGACACCGCGAGCACCACCACCAGCCCCATGGCGATTCCGACCGCGGCTCGCCCCTCCTCCGCGAGCGCCCGCGCGCGGGTCCGCGGGCCGGGATCGACCCACGCCCAGAAGAGCCGCAGCCCCGTCCCCGCTGCGACGAACACGGCCGTGAGCTCGAGCAGGCCGTGCGGCAGGATGAGCCCGAAGAACAGGTCCAGCCGGCCGCCGGCGGCCATCAACCCGCCCACCAGGCCCAGGTTCGCGACGTTCTGGAAGAGCACGTACACCACCGGCAGGCCGAGGATCCCGAAGGCGATGCTCAGCGCCGCGACCCACGCGTTGTTCGTCCAGACCTGGGCGGCGAAGCTGCTGGCGGCGTACTCGGAGTAGTAGGACTCGAAGTCGTTCTGCACCAGCTGGCGCACCTGGTCCTGGCTCGCGACGGCGGCCTGCACCTGGGGGTGGGTGGCCACCCACCAGCCGATCACCGCGGCGACCGCGAGACTGACCGCCAGGGTGGCCGCCCACCAGCGCCGGGCGCGGTAGACCGCCGCCGGGAACGAGCGGGTGAAGAAGCGCGCCAGGTCGCTCCACGCGCCTTCCGGTGCGCCGGTGATCGCCGCGCGCGCCCGCGTGACGAGCGTCGACAAGCGCGTCACCAGCGCCGGGTCGGGCGCGGCCGAGCGCACCACCGACAGCTGCGTGGCCGACCGCTGGTACAGCGCGATCAGCTCGTCGGACTCCGCGCCGTCCAGTCGACGCCGGCCGCTCAGCTCGGCCAGCCGCGCCCACTCCTCGCGGTGCGCGCTCACGTAGGCGTCGAGGTCCACAGCCGCGAGCCTAGCCGTCGAAGCAGTCGTCACTGGGCGACGTCCCCCGCCGCACCCGACGGGCGGCCACCGCGAGGGTGCAGCCGTGGATACATCCAGTTCGGGGTGATCACCACCGTCTCGCTGCACCCATCACTGCACCCATCGCTGCACCCATCGCTGCACCCATCACTGCACCCATCACGGCACCACCACCCAGGAGGGCGCGACTACGCTGGCGGGCATGGCGATGACGTCGGGGGGCGCGGGTGTCGTCACCGGTGAGGCGGTGCTGCTCGACATCAGGGCGGCCTCGTTCGCCTCACGCGCGGTCTCCGGTGCCATCGACCTCGCCGTGGCGGGGATCGCGCTGTTCGCGATGCTGTTCGTGGTGGCGGGTCTCGCGAGCAGCCTCGACGAGGCCGCGGCCAGCGCGCTGATGCTCGTGGTGTTCGTGGCGGTGGCGGTGGGCGTGCCGGTCGTCGTCGAGACCCTGACGCGCGGGCGCACGCTCGGCAAGCTCGTGATGGGCTTGCGCACCGTGCGCGACGACGGCGGCCCGATCCGGCTGCGGCATGCCGTCGTGCGGGCACTGGTCGGCTTCGTCGAGCTCTATCTGCTCATGGGGGTGCCGGCGCTCATCTGCTCACTGCTGTCACCGCGTTCGCAGCGGCTGGGCGACCTCGCCGCGGGCACCTACGTCGTCCGCGAGCGCGCTGCTCGACAGGCCTCGGCGATGGCCCACCTGCCGCCGCACCTGGCCGGGTGGGCGCACACGGTCGACATCGGCCGCCTGCCGGACGCCCTCGCGCTGTCGGTGCGCCAGTTCCTCAGCCGGGCCCCCGGCATGCACGCGGGCGCCCGCGACGCGATGGCGCGCCAGCTGGCGCAGGCAGTCTCCGCTCACGTCGCGCCCGCACCACCTGCGGGCACCCACCCCGAGGACTTCCTGGCCGCCGTCCTGGCCGAGCGCCGTCGGCGCGACCTCGAGCGGCTGGCCCGCGAGGAGCACGCGCGAAGGCGCCTGGCCGCTGTCGACTCCGTCGACGCGGCGCTGGCGCGCGTCCGGCGTCCCTGACGGGCCACTCACCGACAACGCAACAGTGGCCCACCCCGATCGCTCGGAGTGGGCCACTGCTCACATCTCGCGTCGGCCGAAGCCGACGGGATCAGTACCGGTAGTGGTCGGGCTTGAACGGGCCCTCGACCGGCACGCCGAGGTACTCGGCCTGCGGCTTGGTGAGCTCGGTGAGCTTGACGCCGAGCGCGTCCAGGTGCAGGCGCGCGACCTTCTCGTCGAGGTGCTTGGGCAGCACGTGGACGCCGAGCGGGTACTCCTCGCCGCGGGTGAACAGCTCGATCTGCGCGATCGTCTGGTTCGAGAACGAGTTGCTCATCACGAAGCTCGGGTGGCCGGTGGCGTTGCCGAGGTTCAGCAGGCGACCCTCGCTCAGCACGATGATCGAGTGACCGTCGGAGAAGGTCCACTCGTGCACCTGCGGCTTGATCTCGGTCTTCGTGATGCCGGGGGTGCGAGCCAGACCGGCCATGTCGATCTCGTTGTCGAAGTGGCCGATGTTGCCGACGATCGCCTGGTGCTTCATCTGGCCCATGTGCTCGGCCGTGATGACGTTGAAGCAGCCGGTGGTGGTGATGAAGATGTCGGCGTCGGCGACGACGTCCTCCAGGCGCGCGACCTGGTAGCCCTCCATCGCGGCCTGCAGCGCGCAGATCGGGTCGACCTCGGTGACGATGACGCGCGCGCCCTGGCCACGCAGCGACTCCGCGCAGCCCTTGCCGACGTCGCCGTAGCCGCAGACGACCGCGACCTTGCCGCCGATCAGGACGTCGGTGGCGCGGTTGAGGCCGTCGATCAGGCTGTGCCGGCAGCCGTACTTGTTGTCGAACTTGGACTTGGTGACCGAGTCGTTGACGTTGATGGCCGGGAAGAGCAGGTCACCGGCCTCGGCGAGCTGGTACAGGCGGTGGACGCCGGTGGTGGTCTCCTCGGTGACGCCCTTGAGGCCGGCGGCGATCGTCGTCCACTTCTGCGGCTCGTCGGCGATGGTGCGGCGCAGGACGTCGAGGATGACGCGGTACTCCTCGTTGTCGTCCTCGGTGGTCTGCGGGACGGCACCGGCGAGCTCGAACTCCTTGCCCTTGTGCACGAGCAAGGTGGCGTCGCCGCCGTCGTCGAGGATCAGGTTCGGGCCGCGCTGGCCATCAGCGCCGGCCGGCCAGGTGAGGATCTGCACGGTGCAGTCCCAGTACTCCTCGAGCGTCTCGCCCTTCCAGGCGAACACCGGCACACCCTGAGGGTTCTCCGGCGTGCCGTTCGGGCCCACGACGACAGCGGCCGCGGCCTCGTCCTGGGTCGAGAAGATGTTGCAGGAGGCCCAGCGCACCTCGGCACCGAGCGCCACGAGGGTCTCGATGAGGACGGCGGTCTGCACGGTCATGTGCAGCGAGCCGGCGATACGCGCGCCCTGGAGGGGCTGCGTCGGGCCGAACTCCTCGCGCAGGGCCATCAGGCCCGGCATCTCGTGCTCGGCGAGACGGATCTGGTGACGGCCGGCCTCGGCGAGGCCGAGGTCCTTGACCTTGTAGTCGAACGACATGAAGGGACCTTTCGGGTCGGGGGTGTGTTCCGGTAGGGAGCCGGCGCAGCCCCTCTGGGCCTGCGGCATCACCGACGCCGGAACGCCCACCAGTCTACCGCCGAACCCTCGGCCGTCTCTCCCCCAAACCGGTGCACCGGCGACCGGACCTCCGCTCACGAGCCGGCTTCAGGTGGCCACGGGTCACAGGCCGGCGAACAGGTCGGTCTCGAGACCTTCGTCGCCGACCGGCCCCTGACGTCCCTTCGCCAGCCGGAAGTACTCGAGGCCCCACATCTCGGCGACGTCACCCGAGGCGGCGAAGAAGGGGCCGTCGGGTGCGATCTGGCTGCGGTGCGCCTTCATCGCCGCGACCTTGCGGTCGGTGTGCTCGCGCGCGTCGACGACGGCCGCGAGGTCGGCGTCCGGTGTGACGAACGGCGGGAGCGGACCGTCGGGGTCCATGCCCTCGAAGGTCGTGGTGTCGCCGGACTCACGCAGCCGCCGCAGCCCCTCGCGCATCCGACTCTCCGACATCGCGCCCCAGTAGATCTTCGGGACGTCCCACGCCTCACCGAGGTCACGCCGGTACGACGGCACGGCCGCCAGCTGCGCGCCGTACATCGCGACACGGTGTGCCTGGATGTGGTCGGGGTGGCCGTAGCCGCCGAACTCGTCGTACGTCACCAGCACCTGCGGGCGCACCTCGCGGACGATCTCGACCAGCAGGGTCGCGGCCTCGGTGAGGTCGGCGTTCCAGAACGCGCTCTCGTGGACGTCGTCCGCGGCCACCGCGTGACCGTCCTCGTGCCACTTCATGCCCGAGTCGCGGTAGCGGCCGAAGCCGCCCAGGAACCGGTGGTCGGTGACGCCCAGCGCGGCCATCGCGGCCGCGAGCTCGCCGCGACGGTGCTCGCCGAGACCGCCGTCGCGCTCGTCGGCGAGGTGCTCGAGGTCGGGGACGACGATCTCGCCGAGCTCACCGGCCGTGCACGTCACGAGGGTGACGCCGCGCCCCTCGGCGGCGTAGCGGGCCATCGTGGCGCCCTGGCCGATCGACTCGTCGTCGGGGTGGGCGTGGACGAGCAGGATCCGCTGCTCTGGGAGGTCGCTCATGGTTCGACCGTAGCCCGCGGGTCCGACACCGCAGCGCGGCGGATGTCGGGCTCGAGGTAGATGACCCGGGCGATGGGCACGGCCTCGCGCACGCGCACCTCAGCGGCGTCGATCGCCTCGGCGACGTCGGCCGCCGACTCGGTGGGCGGCACGGCGATCTTCGCCGCCACCAGCAGCTCCTCCGGCCCGAGGTGCAGCGTGCGCATGTGGATGATCGAGCTGACGCCGGGGCCCACGAGCGCGGCCTCGATGCGGCGCACGGCCTCGGGGTTGGCGGACTCGCCCAGCAGCAGCGACTTCATCTCGACCGCCAGCACGGCCGCCACCACCACGAGCAGGACGCCGATCGCGGCCGTGCCCACGGCGTCCCACCGGCCGTTGCCGGTGAGCAGGGTGAGCGTGACGCCGAAGAGCGCGAACACCAGGCCGAGCAGGGCGGCGAGGTCCTCGAGCAAGATCACGGGCAGCTCGGGCGCCTTGGCCGTGCGCACGAAGTCCTTCCACGAGCGGTCACCGCGCACCGCGTTGGACTCGTGGATCGCCGTGCGGAAGGAGTAGGACTCCATACCGATCGCGGCGACCAGCACGACCACCGGCACCCACTGCCACGAGTCGATCCCGTGCGGGTCGTGCCACTTGTGGTACGCCTCGTAGAGCGCGAACAGACCGCCCACGGTGAACAGCACGATCGACACGACGAAGCCGTACACGTACCGCTCGCGCCCGTACCCGAACGGGTGCTGCGGGGTCGCAGCGCGCTGGGCTCGCTTGCCGCCGACCAGCAGCAGCACCTGGTTGCCGGAGTCGGCGAGGCTGTGGATCGACTCGGCCAGCATCGAGCTCGAGTGCGTGAGCAGGAACGCCACGAACTTGGTGACCGCGATGCCGAGGTTGGCCGACAGGGCCGCCACGATCGCCTTGGTACCGCCGCCTGAAGACATGCCGTGGTGCTCCTTGGTGGATCGGATGAGGCCGAGGACAAAGGCTGGGAGGGACGCTGGGAAGCAGGCCGCGAGGGACGTCGCTCAGCGCGCGTCGCGCAGGTCGGCCACGTGCGGTGACAGGCCGGGGTCGAGCCCCAGCGCGATGGCGAGGTAGGCCGCCGCGAAGTCGGTGTGGGCCACGAGCCCGGCGAGCCGCTCGAGGGGGTGCCCCGGCTCGGCCGCGAGCTCGCTGACGGCCACCCCGACGTCCTCGGCGAGGCCCCGCACCCGGTCGGCCAGCGCAGCGGCCTCGAAAGCGGCCTGGTCGTCCTGCTCGGGCACCGGGGGCGGCTCGCGCAGCATGAGCAGGCGCAGGCTCGGGCCACGGGGTGCGTCCAGGAACGGGTCGGCGAAGACGTCGTGGGACTGGGCGGTGAACGGCCCGTCGAAGGTGGCGACCACCTCGCTGGCGTCGTCGGGCAGCGAGCCATGCACCGCCGGGGTGCGAGCGGTGCGGGCCAGCATGGCGGCGGCGCGCGCCGCCGCGACGCCGGTCACCAGACCGTCGCCCAGCACCACCGGCACCGAGCCGGCCAGCTGCAGCGCCAGCACCTTGGCCGGGTTGACGAACGACTCCGACCCCGGGCGGCAGGCCTCGGCCTGGTCGTCGAGCCGGTCGGCCACGCTGGCGAGCAGGTCGTCGGTGACCTCGATGATGCCGAGGCTGTCGGCGGCCTGCAGCACCGGCACGAGCAGCGACCACAGCGAGGTGCGCGACGACGTCCCGCCGGTCGTGCGTCCCGGCTCGTGCGGCCGCTGCACCGGCACGTGCACCCCGCGAGCGCGCGCGCAGACGTCGGCCAGCGGGGAGTCGGGGGCGCCCACGGTGAGCAGCCGGGCACCTCGGCGTCCGGCCTCCGCGGCCAGCGCCAGTGGCCCCCGCGCCCGGCCGGACAGCGACACCGCGACCACCATGTCGAGCGGGCCGACCCACCCGGGCAGCGGCAGGCCGCGCCGTACGGCGACGGGCACCGGCGAGCCCGCGCCAGCCAGCAGGGCCAGCACATCGGCCACCAGCGCCGAGCCACCGAGCGAAGCCACCACCACCGACCGCGGCCGGTCTCCGTCGCCGATGCCGCGCACGCCGGCCTCTGCACCGCGCACGGTGGCCTCGCGCACCTGGGCCCCGGCCGTCGCCAGCGCCCGCAGGACCCCTGTGGGGTCGGCGGCAGCGATGGCGTCGGCGTCGTCGAGGACCTGCTCGGCCCGCTCGTCCACGTCAGCCTCGCGTCGGACGCGCTTCGTCGACGAGCATGACGGGGATCCCGCCGTCGACGCGGTACGCCAGCCCGCACTCGGCGGACGTGCAGACGAGCTCGGGGCCCCCGTCGGGGCCGGAGTCGTCACGCAGCTCGCTGTGGCACTTCGGGCAGCGCAGGATCTCGCGCAGCCACGGCTCGAGCGCGCCGGTCTGCTGGCTGCTGGTCACGGTGCCTCCAGGGGTTCAGGAATGCCTCTAGCCTGCCAGGTCAGGCGCGGATGAGGGCCAGAGCCTCGTCGCGCACGCGCTCCATCGTCTCGCGGTCGCGCGCCTCGACGTTGAGACGCAGCAGCGGCTCGGTGTTGCTGGCCCGCACGTTGAGCCACCACACGGGGTGCCCGTCGGCGTCGTCGCACGTCAGGGTCAGGCCGTCGAGGGTGTCGGCGGCGACGTCGTCCCGGCTGAACGCGTCGCGGACGGCGGCGGTGCGGTCGGCGGCGTCCGTCACCGTGCTGTTGATCTCGCCCGAGGCCACGTACCGCTCGTACTCGGCGGCCAGCTGGGACAGCGGCTCGGGCTGCTCCCCCAGCGCCGCGAGCACGTGCATCGCCGCGAGCATGCCGGTGTCGGCGAACCAGAAGTCGCGGAAGTAGTAGTGGGCCGAGTGCTCACCGCCGAAGACAGCCTGCTCGCGCGCCATCTCGGCCTTGATGAACGAGTGCCCGACCCGCGTGCGCACCGGCCGCCCCCCGCGCTCGGCGACGATCTCGGGCACGGCGCGCGAGGTGATGAGGTTGTGGATCACCGTGGGCGTACCACCGGCGGCGAGGTCGCGCGCGATCTCACGGGCTGCCACCAGCGCCGTCACGGCACTGGGACTCACCGGCTCGCCACGCTCGTCGATCACGAAGCAGCGGTCGGCGTCGCCGTCGAACGCCAGGCCGAGGTCGGCGCCGTGCGCGACGACGGCGGACTGCAGGTCGCGCAGGTTGGCCGGGTCGAGCGGGTTGGCCTCGTGGTTGGGGAACGTGCCGTCGAGCTCGAAGTACAGCGGGACGACGGTGATCGGCAGCGGCGGCAACCCGGCGGCGTCCTCGAGCACCGCCGGCACCGTGTGGCCGGCCATGCCGTTTCCGGCGTCGACGACGACAGTGAGCGGCCGCACGGCGCTGAGGTCGACCAGGCCGCGCAGGTGCCGGGCGTAGTCGGCGAGCAGGTCGCGCTCGTGGCGCTCGCCGCGGCGGTCTGCGGTCGGCAGCTGCCCGGCGTCGAGGTACTGCTCGGCGAGCCGGCGGACGTCGGCGAGACCGGTGTCGGCGCCGACCGGCCGTGCGCCCGAGCGGCAGAGCTTGATGCCGTTGTACTGCGCCGGGTTGTGGCTGGCCGTGAACATCGCGCCGGGGGCCTGCAGCGCGCCGGAGGCGTAGTAGAGGCCGTCGGTGGAGGCCAGGCCGGCGAGGACGACGTCGCGGCCCTGGCTCTGCACTCCGGCAGCGAACGCGGAGGCGAGCGCGGGTGAAGAGGGCCGCATGTCGTGGGCGACGACGACCGGCGCGGTGCCGTCGTCCGCCACCACCTGGGCGAAGGCCGCCCCGAGCGCTCGGGCCACCGGCTCGTCGAGCTGGTCGGGCACCACCCCGCGCACGTCGTAGGCCTTGACGATGCCGGACAGGTCGCGCACTCGGTGGGTCTCCTCGGTCTGCTCGGCGCACGCCGCGGTGGCGGTGCGCGCAGCAGCCTAGGGGGTCAGCTGACCTTGCGCGTGCGGGCGATGACCTCGCTCACCGTGAGCTCGACGCCCTCGTGGCTCCAGCTCTTGTGGCTGCAGACGCGGCAGGAGATGAAGTCGACCGGGGTCCCGTCGGTGAGGTGCATCGACAGGCTGGTGACCCGGGCGGAGCCGCAGGCGGTGCAGCCGACCGTGATCCGAGCCTCGCGCTGGGTCAGGGAGCCGAGCGGGAGGGAGGGGCGAGCGGCGGTGCGAGCCATGTCAGGAGCCTTCCGAGGCGAGCGGGGGGCCGCCGGGTGGTGGCGACCTGAGTGCTTTCGGCCAAACGGATGACGACCTTTAGCGGACGGCGTGTCGCGACATATCGGACACCCCCTCCCCCGCCCGTGATCATGCACGCCAGAGCAGGGCGAGGCGCTGGTGAGGTGGAGTCGGGTGCGGTGAGGTGGCGTCAGGTGCGGTCGGAGTCACGCAGTACGCGCAGGTGACCGCGCCGGCCGACCTCGACGGTGCGGGCCTCGCTCACCGGCGCGGGGGCGGGGCGCGCCGCCTCGCGCACGGCGTCGGCGAGTGCGAGCAGGTCGTCGTCGCTCGGGCCGGGCGCGTCGAGGTCCGGCGCCAGGCGCATGACCTCCCAGCCGCGCGGGGCGGTGAGCCGCTCGGCGTGCTCCGCGCACAGGTCGTAGCAGTGCGGCTCGGCGTAGGTGGCGAGCGGTCCGAGCACGGCGGTGGAGTCGGCGTACACGTAGGTGAGCGTCGCGACGGCGGGCCGGCCGCAGGCGGTGCGCGTGCAGCGACGCAGGGACTTCACGATCGCTCACGCTACCGTCCGGCGGCTCGCGCTCTGCGGATTGACCGGGCGGCTGCCGGGTGTGTCGGGCCGACCTAGACTGGCGTGGTGCTGCGCAGGCCCCGCTCCGACGGCCCGGTGCCTTCGCGTCCGCGCGTGCGGCGGCGAGACCGCCACGGCCGCGGGCTGCGCGGGCCCCTCGCGCCCGCTGACCTGCCGGCGCACCGCACGCGCCGCGAGCAGTTCGACGACCTCGTGCTCGACGCAGCCGAACGCCTCGAGGAGCGCTGGTCGCGCGAGCTCGACGGCGTCGAGTTCGCCGTCGAGGACGTCCCGCCGAGCGACCCGGCGCCCTGGGAGCACGGCGAGGTGCCGCTGGGGCGGTTCTTCCCCGCGCAGGGAGCGCTGTCGCACCGCATCGTGGTGTACCGGCGTCCGGTGGAGACCCGGGCCTCCGACCGCGCGGCGCTCGCCCCGCTGGTGCACGAGGTCGTGGTCGAGCAGGTGGCGCACCTGCTGGGTCTGGAGCCGGAGCAGGTCGACCCGCGGCTGGGCGACGACTGACGGCGGGCTCGGCCGGCGTCCCGGCCGGCAGGCCGACCCTGCACTTGTCGAGGGATCCGTCCACTTGTCGAGGGATCCGTCCACTTGTCGAGGGGTGCAACCCTCGGCAAGCGGAGTGTCGCCCACATAACGTGATCAACGGGCGGGGGCGGCGGGGGCCCGGGGGTCAGCGGTCGGCGGGCGCGAGGTCGGTGGGCACGCGGGTGAGCGCCACCTGGCGCAGCGGGCCGGTGGTGACCAGCGGGCCGGCTGCGTCGTCGTACTGGGTGAACCGCGCCGCGACGACCTCGCCGCTGCCCTGCTTCGGGCGCACCCACACCGAACCGGAGACCTGCACGGCCTGAGTGGTGCCGGCGGCCACGTCGACCTCGCGCGTGGTGGCGGTGCCGTCGGCGGCGACAGTGACGACGTCGACATGGGCGTCCTGGCGCGGCGCGGTGAGCACGATGTCGGTGCGACCGCCCGAGACGTCGGCGCGGGCGACGCCGGCGAGCGAGGTGACCGGGCCACTCGTGGCCGACCAGGCGAACTCACCGATGCCCCCGGCCCGCCGCTCGACCCAGGCGCCGGCCACCACGGGGACGTCGGAGACGACCTTCAGGCCGTAGTCGCCCTTCGGCAGGGAGTCCAGCGAGACGTCGCGCGTCGTGCCCGCGGGCACGCGCACCACCCCGCCGTCGGGCAGGTCGGTGGCGCCGCTGCGCCCCAGAGCGCTCACCTGCACGACGGCCTCGGCGTCCCCCGGCACGGCGAGCCGCAGCACCGCGCGACCATCGACGCGCACGCCGGGCACGAGCGCCTGCCGGGCGGGCGGCATCGCGGCGACGACGTCGTCGATCCCGCGTGGGGTCGTGCCGTCGAGGTAGGTGTCGGAGAGCACTGCGGTCACCGACCCGCCCGTGCTGCGCACGTGCACCACTGGGGAGGTCGCCTTGGCGGCGAGCGCGTCGAGCAAGAGGACGACGCGCGAGTGCGGCGGCACGGCGACGGTGCTACCGGGTGTGCGAGCGACGGCGCCCTGGGTGGACAGCACGTCGACGGTGACGTCGGCCGAGGCGTCGTGCGGGTTCGCGAGCACCAGCCGTCCCCGGCGGCCGACGTCGGTGCCGCCCCCGACGAGCCACTGGTCGTCGGACGCCGCGAGGCACGTCGCCGAGGCCGCGCCCCGCTCGTCACCGCGGCGGGTCACGGTGAGCTGCTCGGCCACCAGGCCCGGTGCGGCGGCCTCCACGGCGGTGACGGGCACCGACGCCGCGGCGGAGGTCGACGCCTGGGCCAGCAGCGCGGCGGTGCCGGAGCGGTCGACCGCGACCGCGTCGGCGCCGCGGCCGATCACGACACGACCACCCGCGCCACCGACGCCTGCCGGCCGCACCGTGTCGGGTGGGGCGGCTGCTGCGACCTGCGCGGGCGAGGGCGGGGTGGCGGGGTGGTCGGCGTCCGCACCACGGACCCCCACGGTCTCTGGGCCTGGGCAGACGAGCGCGGTCGACTCCAGCGGCACCGCGGTCGGCTGGTGGTGGACGGCGGCCCGCGCCAGCTGCTTCGGCGGCTCGACGAGCACGTAGCCGGCCAGCCCCACGGCGAGTACGGGCACCGACACCTTGGCGACGACCTCGGCCAGCCGGGCCGCGCGGCGCGCGCTCATCGCAGCTCTCCGCTCGGACGACGCACCGGAAGCGCCAGCAGCGCCACGAGGGCGAGCAAGCCCAGCTGGCCCCACCGCCACCAGACCAGGGTCGGGTCGACGGTGCGCACCACCAGGTGCCCACCCTGAGCGGGCAGCGCGTAGGCCTGGCGCCAGGAGCCGGCGTCCGAGAGGGTGACCGGCCGCAACCGCTGCCCGTCGAGCGTGGCCCGGCGCAGCGGCGAGGGCGTCTCGGCCAGCACGAGCAGCCGACCGCTCGGCCCGGCGGCGATGGCGGTGTCGACGCTGGCGTGCGGCCCGCTCACGGGGACGGCCGCCAGCACCCGGGCGTCGGCGCGCTCGATGCGAGCGCGAGCCGCCTGCGCGGCCGGGCCGGAGCCCACGCGCCACAGCTGCCCTTCGGGCGCGCTGCCGATGCGCGACAACCCGGCCGTGGCGTCCAGCCGGTCACCCAGGGCGGCGGGCACGGGCCGTCGGACGAGCACGAAGCGCACCGCGAGCCGGTGCAGGTCGGTGACGACCGCGTCGGCGGACGCCGCGTCGCCGGGGTCGGTGAGGGCCTCGACCGCCGAGCGCACGGGGGCATCGACCGACGCGGGGGTGGCGCCGGTGACGTCGCGCACGGCCGGCCCCGGCTCGCCGCCGTCGAGCCGGTAGGTGAGCTGGCCGTCGACGGCGGCCAGCACGAGCGTGCGCGAGGCGGTGGGGCCGGTGGCGGCGTCGGCCGCGACAGCGGGCAGCCCGACGGCGGCGCTGTGATGGATCGGGTGGACGCCGACCCAGGCGCCGACGGCCGCGGCGGCCACCGGCGAGAGGACGGCGAGCGCCGCGACGGGCGCGAGCAGCAGCTGGCGCCAGCCGAAGCCGTGCCGCGCCAGCCGCGTCTGCAGGCCGTCGGCTGCCACCAGGGGGGCCGCGACGAGCGCGAGCAGCCCGAGCAGGGCGCCCGTGCCGGCCCAGCCGACGAGCGCGTCGGACTGCTGGCGGTCGAGCACCGTGGCCGGGGCCAGCACGGCCAGGCCGAGACCAGCCACGGCCAGCCACCCGAGGGCCGTGACGACCCGGCCGCGTCGACCACCGCGCACCAGGGCGAGCGCGGCCAGGAGCACCAGGGGTGCGAGCCAGAGCGCTGCGACCCAGTGCGGCTGGTGGGCGGGCAGGGCGACGAGCGTGGTCCAGGCACCGGGCAGGTGCAGGCCGGCGGGCAGGGCGAGCGCGGGGGTGGGGTCGGCCACCGCACCGGCGCCGCCGAGCAGCAGCCGGGGGTCCGCCGCGAGGTCGGCGACCCACGGGCCGAGCAGCGCGACGGGCAGCACCGCCAGCGTCAGCGCCCGCCAGCGGGCGGCGCCGCGGCACAGCGTGCCCAGCAGGGCGACGACCACGACGGCGGCTCCGAGCGCTGGCACCGTGGCGCCCAGCGCGGCCGCACCGAGCACTGCGGCGAACGTGGCGGTGAGTGCGCCGGCGGCACCTCGCGTGAGGGCGCGGGCGGTGGCGGCGGCGGTGAGCGGCAGCAGCACGGCGGCCAGCACCGGCCCGAGGCGTCCGGCGCCGACGGCCGAGAACAGCACCGGTGCGCTGCCCCACGCGAACGCTGCCCAGGCGCGGGCCCACCGCGACGACGTCGCCAGACCGGCTGCGAGATAGGCGGCCCAGCCGGCGAGCAGCGGGCCGAGCAGCAGCAGCAGGGTGATCGCGAGGCCCGGGGCCGCCGTCCCGGCCACCGGGTGCAGCACCCACGTGCCGAGCGCGCGCAGCAGCACGGCGGGCGAGGCCAGGGCGGTGGTGCCGAGGCCCGCGCCGCGCAACGGGTCGAGCCCGGCGTGCCAGAGCGCCCCGGCGTCGGCCAGGCCGCCGCGCAGCTCACCGCCGACGAGGGCACCTGAGGCGAACAGCGTGCCCAGCACGTGGCGCCAGGCCACGCCCGTCATCACCGCGAGCGCCACGGTCACCAGGGTCAGCGGGTGGCGCAGCAGCCGCTTGCCCAGTCCCGCCGGAGCAGCGACGACCGGCTCGGCCTCCTCGGCGACGGGCCCGCTCTCGACGACGGTCTCGCCGGCGTCCGCGGGCTCGTGCTCGCTGTCGCGCGCCGCCCAGCCGCCGAGCACGTCGACCGTGTGGCGCACCGCCGCGAAGCGCGGGGTGAGCAGACCCGACAGGCTGCGCGCCGCCACCACCCGGCGTCCGCGCGCGCGCCAGCGTGACCCGAGCCAGCGCCAGGGCAGCAGGAGCGTCACCGCGAGCGCGTGCAGCTCCTCGCCCGCTCGGCGCGGTGACTTGGCGGCCAGCAGCAGCAGGGCTCGCCCGACACCGACCGCGACCAGGCGGGCGATCAGCCACGGCAGCGCGAGCCAGGTGCAGCGAGCCAGCGCCACGTGCTGCCCGTGCTGCCGGTCGACCCGCTGGACGGCCGCAGGGACGGCGTCGACGGCGCGCAACCCACCGGTGGCCGCCTGGGCGTCAGCCACGACCGCACGGGGGGCGAGCAGCACCCGGTGGCCGGCGAGGTGAGCGCGCCAGCACAGGTCGATGTCGTCGCGGAGCAGCTTGAGCGCGGGGTCGAAGCCGCCGAGATCGTCCCAGACGTCATGGCGCACGAGCATGCCCGCCGACGACACGGCGAGGACGTCGGAGCGGTGGTCGTGCTGGCCCTGGTCGCGCTCGACGCCGTCGAGGAAGGTGCTGCGGCGGCCGGCGCGGCTCACGGTGAGGCCGGCCTCGAGCAGCCGGTGGGGGTCGTCCCAGGCGACGATCTTGGGGCCGACGACGCCGGCCGAGGACGACGTCGTCGCGGTGTCGAGCAGCAGCTCGAGGGCCCGGGGGTCAGGAGCGCAGTCGTCGTGCAGCACCCACAGCCACCGGGTGACCTCACCACCGGCGGTGTCGGCGCCTGCCGCGACGAGGGTCGAGGCGTGCTCCAGGCCGCGACGCACGGCTGCACCGAAACCGCAGTCGCGCGGCGCCGTGACGACGTGGTCGTCCCCGAGGGCCTCGCGCACGAGCGACGGTGAGGCGTCGGTGGAGCCGGTGTCGACGGCGACGACGACGTCGGGCCGCCGGGTCTGTCGGCTCAGCGCCTCCAGCGCGCGCGGGAGCCAGGGCTCGCCGTCGTGGCAGACGATGACGGCGACGACGTGCTGGCGTGCGGGGGCACCCCGACGCCGCACAGCGGTGGGTGCGGCGTCCGGTGGTGCCGGCGAGGTGAGGGCGATCAGCCCGCCTGCTTCTTGAGTCGGCGCCGCTCACGCTCCGACAGGCCGCCCCAGATGCCGAACCGCTCGTCGTGCGCGAGGGCGTACTCGAGGCACTCGGCGCGCACCTCGCACGACACGCAGACCTTCTTGGCCTCGCGGGTGGAGCCGCCCTTCTCGGGGAAGAACGCCTCCGGGTCCGTCTGTGCGCACAGGGCGCGCTCCTGCCACGACAGCTCGTCATCCTGCTCCGTCAGCAGCAGGATGGCGGATGACTGCTGGTCACCCAGTGCCACGACCGGTGCGGGGGCGACGGACCCCTCCCGGCGCAGGAACGCGTCGAAGCTCTCGCCCGCGGGCGGGTGGTCGATCCCGGGAAACTCTTCGGACAGGTGCTGCGCTGCAGCCTCGTGCTCTGTCACCGATGCGGCCTCGCTCACTGCGATCAGCTTGCTCACGGCCCCTCCTCGACCCTAGATGTCCGCCGTCCCCCTCCCCGGAGAGCGGCGCGACATGCTTGGAATTACACGCGTGTCATGCCCTCCTCGTCAAGCCGAACGGTGATATTTACCCGCGGGCTCGCGGATGCGTCCGAATGGGTGAACGATGCCCCGCTCCGACGAGCGCTCGCGCGACGACTGCCACCCGGCCGACTCGTGTCTCCTGCGCCCCCGTTCCGGTGAAATTGCGGCCTATTCAGAGCGGTGTGACATGTGAAATATTTCCGGCCGTCCGTCACCCGAGTCAAAGGTGCCCTCATGCGCAGACACTCGGCAGCCGGTCTCCTGGCAGCGCTCAGCATCAGTGCCGTAGCAGCGGCCTCGCTCAGCTCCCCCGCTGTCGCGGCAGAGCATCACCCGCCAGCCACGTCGGCGGCTGCAGCTCACCGCACCGCAGGCGACGAGGGCCCGCAGCCCCCGGTCGCTCCCCCAGCACATCGCCAGCAGGCGCTTCGCGCACAGGCCATGAAGCGGCTGAACGCCGGAACGCTGGCCCGGAGCGCCGACGGCAGCGGTCCGTACTCGGTGTAGTCGGCCCACCCGGTGATGGCCGTGGCCGCGGTCCTGCTGTCCTGAGCTGCAGGGAGGTCGATGGTGGTGACGACGTCGCCGTGCAGGCTGGCCAGCATCAACTGCACGGTGCCGGCGTCGGAGCCGTACGCAGTGATGGTGGCACCCAGGTCCCCGCCGAGGGACTCCACGAACCGGGTCACCGACGCCGGCTCGCTGGTGTCGGCGGGGTTGGTGGTGACGGTCCAGGACGGGTTGTCGGACTCGTCGGTGTAGTGCCGGACCGTGCGGCTATTGGTCTCCGCTGACGTCGCCTGGTCGGTGTGGGTGGTGTCGGCCTGGACGCGTCGACCGTGCGCGTCCAGCATGAAAGCGCGATGCGGTGTTGAGACGCGCCGTTCAGCCAGCGCGCTTCTTCAGTAGTGCGATTCCGACAAAGGTGGCCCCGATGCCAAGAACGATCAACGGAACCTCGTGGCCCAATGGGCCGCTGGCTTCGACATATTCCCCGTTGCGCTGTCGGTATACGTGCAACTGCTGACCCGCCCTATAGTCCGTGCGGGAATCGCTCGACGCGAGCACTCGAACCGTAGATCCGTCGGCTTCGGCCACAAGTTCGACCCCTCTCGGCAAGCGCTCGCACCGACTTGACCGTGACGTCGCGCTGCTCGAAAGAGTCCAATGAGGCAACTGTAGAGATGCCGGTGATGGCACCCAACGCCACGAAACACATACCAAGAAGGAACAGAGCCTTCCAGTGTCGCAGGAAAGCCATCTAGGGTTTCTTCGTCTTCTTCATAGTTGGATAGGTGCCTGGCTGACTTAGTGCCAAATCTTAGGAATACGCCAGGTGTGAGTGTATCCCGCACCTCCCCACAATCCGCCCCCGCTCCCGAGCGAGTATGAACCATGGCGATAGTGGTGCTGCGTGTGACGAGAGCGCGATTGCCACGCGTACTGGCCCTGCATCCCCCAGCCTCCGCCAAGGCACGACACGCTGATCCCCAAGGTCCTCGGGACCTGGGCCGCCGGCTCACCCGCCTCGACCAAGACCCAAAGCGCGACGCCGGAACTCCGGCGGCTTGGCTGCAGGCATCCCAGACTCCCTTCCGAGGCGATCATCGCCTCAGATCAGGTGTCCGGAGAAGCGCGTCAGGCTCCAGCCACTTCGAATGCCATCCGCGTTGACGGCAAGAGCTAACCTCACAGCCACCAGTACAGCAAGCCAGTAACGACCACGAGTGCGATCGCACCAAAAGCGGTGACCCATTTGTCGACTCGCTTATCCTCCTCCGACCAGTCTTCGCCGTAGTCCTCGCCAAACATGCTCGAAGGCTCCGGTCGAACCCACGCGATGAGGGCCGCGGTCAGAAAGAGCCCCACGGCACCAGTGGACAGCGTAAGGACTACCGAGTACCCCTTGATTACGGCGCCAGAGACCGCCCCAAGTCCTGCCAGCAAGACGGCAAATGTGGCCGTCGAGCGAGAACGCCCCCCCGGCCACTGTCTCCTAATCACGAAGACGACTGCGCAAGCGCCGGCCAGAAAGAATGCAGTCGCAGGTATCAGCTCCATGCCACTGTCCCTCTTATCCGGTCCGTCGTGCCGCAGGCTGAGATTGGGCACCCTGGTTCATCAGCCAGAGTGCCACGTACTTGTGGTGGTACCTGCTGTAGGAAGCACCGCCGCGTCGTGAAGCAGCCCGCCATCCCATGCCGATGAGCCCTCCGCGCCGACGGTGGAGTGCACGGAAGACACTCCCGGTCCTGAGCCTGGAGGGAACAAACGACTTGCGCAGTAGCCTCCCGCGGCCGCCCATTGCCACGTTCAGCGCAGTTGTAATGAGTTGTCGCCTGGCGGCCGAACGGTTGCCGGCAAGCCGGTATGCACCTGCTGCCATCAACCCCGTTGCGACGGAGACAGCCTGACACTGCGCCAGCGGGCACCAAGAGATGACACTGCTCGCAATAGAGAGCCCTCGCGCCGCGCTGGCGAACCGGCGCTTCCACTTCTTGCTGAGCCCCCAGTGGCCGTCGAGGTCAACCGCGTTGATGGGGTCTTGGGGGTAGGTGTAGGCGGTGGTGTTGCCGCCGGGTTCGGGGTCGGTGCTGGTGAAGGCGCCGACGGCCGGGTTGTACAGGCGGTCGCCCATCAACGTGAGGCCGGCGGTCTCAGCAGTGGTGGAGCGCTGCTTTGCGCCGAGCCACCCATACCCGACCTTGCCTGCCACAGCTGCCGACGTGGTGGCCGGACCGCAGGGGTTGCCGTACTCGCTGTAGTCGGCCCAGCCGGTCATCGACGTGGCCGGGTCGCTGGATGCCTGGGTGGTGGGGATGTCGATGGTGGTGACGACGTCACCGTGCAGGTTCGCCAGCGTGAGCTCGGCGGCCCCGTCGGAAGCGATGGTGGCGGCCAGGTCACCGCTCAACGACTCGCCGTACCGGGTGGTCGTCGTCGTGGTTGTCGTGCCGGCGGTGTCGGTGGCCACGGTCCAGGCCGGGTTGTCGCTGGCGTCGGCGTAGTGCCGTTCCAGCGTCGAGGTCGCCGTGCTGGTCCCCGAGGTGGTCGTGGTGGTTGCCACGGTCCGGCGCCCGCCGGCGTCCAAGGCCAGCGTCATGGTGGTGTCGCCTCGGGTGATGGTGTGGGCCGGGTCGTCTTCGTAATAGCCCCTTGGGGCATGAGTTCACGACGGCGGACTGGGCGGTGGCAGTGGACCGCATGCCGAGGCAACAGGGCGGGCTGACAGACTCGCGGCATGCGGATCACAGCCCTGGCCGGTGGCGTCGGCGGCGCCCGGTTCCTGCGCGGACTGCTCGCGCACCTCGAGACCAGCGACGACCCCGAGCGACGCACCGCCGAGGTGACGGTGATCGGCAACACCGGGGACGACATCACGCTGTTCGGCCTGCGGGTGTGCCCTGATCTCGACACCGTGATGTACACGCTCGGCGGTGGCATCAACGACGCCCAGGGCTGGGGGCGAGACGACGAGACGCACGTGGTGCAGGGCGAGCTCGCGGCGTACGGCGCGCAGCCGCAGTGGTTCGGCCTCGGCGACCGCGACTTCGCCACCCACATCGCCCGCACCCAGCTGCTGGGCCTCGGCCTGCCGCTGTCGGAGGTGACCGGCGTCCTGTGCGAGCGGTGGGGGCTGCCCGACCGGCGCGTGCGCCTGCTGCCGATGAGTGACGACTCGGTCGAGACGCACGTGGTGGTCGAGGACGACGAAGGCCGGCGCGCGATCCACTTCCAGGAGTGGTGGGTGCGCCACCAGGCGTCGCTACCCGCGCAACAGATCCTGTCGGTCGGGATGGAGCGGGCCACGGCCGCACCCGGCGTGCTGGACGCGATCCGCGACGCCGACGTCGTGCTGCTGCCACCGAGCAACCCGGTGGTGTCGATCGGCATCGTGCTCGGTGTGCCGGGCGTGCGGGACGCCGTCCGCGGCACACGGGCACCGGTGGTGGGGGTGTCACCACTGGTCGGTGGACGCCCGGTGCGCGGCCACGCCGACGCCTGCCTGGCCGCCATCGGCGTCGAGACGACGTCGCGCGCCGTGGCCGGGCTCTACGAGGACTTCCTCGACGGCTGGCTCGTCGACGCGGCTGACGAGCAGGAGCGCTGGCCGGCACGGCTCACCGTCCGCTCGCGCCCGCTGCTCATGACGGACGTCGAGGCCACCGCCGCGATCGCCGGCGCCGCCCTCGACCTGGCCGTGGAGCTGAAGGACCAGCGTGCCTGACGCCGAGCCCCAGGGCGTGGGAGTCGTGCCGCTCCAAGGCTTCCCGGAGGTCCAGCCCGGGGACTCGCTGGCCGACCTCATTCGCACGGCCCTGGTCGACAGCCACTATGTGCTCGAGCCGGGCGACGTGCTGGTCGTGTCGTCCAAGGTGGTCTCAAAGGCCCTCGCCCTGGTCGAGACGACGGCCCGTGACGACGTCGTCGCGCGCGAGTCCGTGCGCGTCGTGGCCACCCGGCGCACTCCTCGCGGCACGGCGAGCATCGTGGAGTCGGCCGCCGGACCCGTGATGGCGGCGGCCGGCGTCGACGCGTCCAACACCGCGCCCGGCACGGTGCTCACGCTCCCCCACGACGCCGACGAGGTCGCCCGGCAGCTGCGCCGCGACCTGCGCGCCCTCGGGCTGGCGCTGCACGCCGTCGTCATCAGCGACACCGCCGGCCGCGCCTGGCGCACCGGCCAGACGGACTTCGCGCTGGGTGCCGCCGGCCTGGTGGTGGTCGACGACCTGCGCGGCACCACCGACACGTTCGGGCAGCAGCTCGAGGTCACCGAGCGCGCGGTCGCCGACGAGATCGCGGCGGCGGCAGACCTGGTGAAGGGCAAGGCCTCCGACACGCCGGTCGCCCTCGTGCGCGGTCTGAGCGCCTTCGTCACCGAGGACGACGGCCCCGGCGCTCGCTCACTGGTACGGACGGCGAGTGACTGGTTCCGCCACGGCCACGTCGAGGCGGTGCGCCTCGCGCTCGGCGTCGCCGCCGACGCGGTGGAGGCCCCCTCAGTCACGCCAGAAGCGTTGGCCCACAAGGCGAACCGCGCACTGCAGGTCGCCCTGGTGGGTCACGACAGCGTCCAAGCGGACGTGACCGGACGCACCGATTGGGTGTCCATCTCGTTGCGCGGCAGCGACTTCGAGCTCGGGGCCGTCAGCGAACGGCTCCTCGCCGCCCTGTGGGCCGAGGACCTCGCTGGCCAGGTCGAGGGCGACCTCACCGCACCGGAAGGTGCGCTCGTGGTGCGGGTCGAGGCGCGCGCCTAGGACGGCGCGGGCCGGCCAGCTGCAGCAGCCGCTGCACGCGGTACCGGTGCGGCCGGTAGGGCTCGAGCAGCTCAGCCAGCCCGTCGTCGTCCACGGCCTCTCCGGTGAGGGCGAGCCCGATCTCGCGCGGCACGTGGAAGTCGCCGAAGCTCACGGCGTCGGCGTCGCCGTGGGCGCGCTGACGCACCTCGGCAGCCGTCCACACGCCGACCCCGGCGATCGAGGTCATCCGCCGCTCGGCTTCGGCCGGGTCGACGTCCAGCGTCTGCTCGAGGCGGCCGGCGCGTTGCGCGCACCGGACGGCGGTGCCCGACCGCGCGCCGTCGACGCCCGCCTGCAGCCACTCCCACGACGGGATGCGCGCCCACTGCGCGGCGCTGGGCGGGCAGCGCAGCCCAGACTCCCCTGCCGGCCCGGGCGCCACGGCGCCGAACCGCTGCACGAGCCGTCGGAAGCCACCGAACGCCTCGTGGCCGGTCACCTTCTGCTCGATCACCGCGGGCACGAGCGCGTCGATCACGAGCCCGGTGCGCGGCACCCGCCACCCTGGCCGGCGCCGCCGGCACTCGAGCAGCAGGGGGTGCTCGGGCGCGAACCCGCTGTCGTCGTCATCCGCCCCGAGCAGCGCGGGCGCCGAGTCGACCACCCAGTGCGCGCCCTCACCCCAGCCGCTCACGACCACCTCGTCGCCCGCCAGCTGCAGGTGCACGGTGGCTGGGCCGAGAGGCGTCACGCACGCCCGCCAGAAGCTGCCGTCAGCGGCCACCCGATGAGTCGGGTCACCAGTCCCGCGCACGAGCGTGCCGAGCGTGCCGACGAGGTCGACCGGCCGGCCGGGACGCCAGCGGCTCACGACGTCCGGCGCAGCGCTCACGCCCGCCATGGTCTCACCCACCCCCGACGGCCCGGCCCGTACGATGTCAGGGAACAGTGCGGGAACCGCGTGCACACGACCCTCGTTGGCCGTGTGCACGCGCACGAGACCCCGAGCCCCACGAGCGAAGGACCACCGGTGGCAGCGAAGAAGGCCGACGTCGACCGCAAGGCCAAGATCGCCGAGATGCAGCGACAGGCCAAGGCCGCCGAGCGACGTCGCACGCTCGCGGTGGTGGGGGCCGCCGTCGCGGTGGTCGTCGTGATCGCCGGGGCGGTCACCTTCGCCATCGTGCGCGACACCTCCCGGGTGCCGTCGGGCAGCCTGGCGAGCCTCGGCGTCCCGGCCGACCAGGCCGCCTGCGACCCCGTGACCAACGACGACGCGTCGGGCGGCGGGGCGCACGTCGGCCCCGGCACTGACAAGCCCGACGAGACCACGGTCAAGTACTCGACGGTGCCGCCGTCGTCCGGTCCGCACTTCGCCGCGCCCGAGTACCCCGCGCGCCAGTTCTACACCGCGGCCGACCGGCCGAAGATGGAGAACCTCGTGCACAACCTCGAGCACGGGTACACCGTCCTCTGGTACGACGGCACGGCCACGGCCGAGCAGATCTCGCAGCTCAAGGCGATCAGCCGTGAGGCCAACGACAGCGCCGAGGCACGCAACAAGTTCATCGTCAGCGCCTGGGACACCGCCTACGGCGACTTCCCCGCCGGCAAGCACTTCGCGCTGTCCCACTGGTCGGCCCAGCCCAGCGACCTGAAGAAGCAGACCGGCCACCGCCAGCTGTGCGGCAAGGTCTCGGGCGAGGTCGTCGCGTCCTTCATCAAGGCGCACCCGGAGAACGAGGCCCCCGAGCCCGGCGCCCAGTAGCCCCACCCCGTCGGCAAATTCCCAAGAACTTGCACGCCTGGGATCGCCCAGGCGTCGAAGTTCTTGGGAATTTGCCGGAGGGGCTCAGCGGGAGCACATGAGCCGACCGTCACCTGGTCATGAGGTGGTTGCTGCGGTCGTACAGCCACGCGGCCGCCGCGGCGACGACGTCCGAGGCGGTCACGATGAACCGCGAGAGCAAGACGACCGCGGTGGCTCCGGGCCGATCGAGCGGGCCGGTGAGCAGCAGCACCAGCACCACCTCCCGCAGCCCGATACCCGCCGGCAGCAGGACGGCCACCATGCCGAGCGAGGCCGCGAGCGCGTAGCCGAACACCGCCGGCAACAGCGCGTCGACGGCGTCGGCCCCCAGGTCGTGCACCAGCACCCACACGTGCAGCCCCAGGCACAGCCAGGTGGCGACGTACGCCGTCATGGTGACCGCGATGGCCCGGCCCGACAGCCGCTCCTCGAGCGGTGCGCGCTTGACCACCCGCAGCGCCCAGCCGACCAGCGCGTTGAGCACCCGCGGGTGAAGCACCACCGCTCCGACGGGCACCACCAGCAGGGCGAGCAGGTACCACCGCCCGCCGCCGGACGACAGCAGCGCCGGCAGCGCGAGCACGCCCACCCCCAGGCCGGCGAGCGCGCTCAGCCCCATCGACAGCAGCCCGACGACGGCCGTTCGCTTGCGCGGCACCCCGACGGTGCTGGCGACCTCGGTCTGCAGCACCACGGTCCACACCGTGCCCGGCAGGTACTTGCCCAGCTGGCCGATGAACAGCACGCCGGACGCCGCGCCCCACCCGAGCGGCGAGCCGAGGTCGGCGAGCAGCGCCCGCCAGCCGACGAGCGTGAGCACCAGGCCGAGCAGGGCCAGCGCGGACGCCGCCACGAGAGCGCCCACCGAGACGCGCGCCAGCTCGGCGCTCACCTGGTCCCACGACCGGGCGACGGCCCACACCACCGCAGCGACCACGAGCACCGCCAGGACGATGCGCGCCACCGAGATGACGCGTGATCGGGTCATGAGCCGCCGTCCAGCACCGCGTCGAGGTACTGCCGCCACGGCGTCTCGAGGTCGGGTGGGCGCACTCCGCGACGCAGTGCGTGCAGTCGCTCCGGCTCGGCGAGCGTGCGCAGCGCGTCGGCCAGCGCCGGCACGCTGCCCGGCTCGACGAGCAGGCCGTCGACGCCGTCGCGGACGTCGTGGGTGAACGTGCCGGTGCGCGTCGCCAGCACGGGCAGGCCGTGAGCGAAGGCGAGCAGGGCGTTCTGCGACGCCGTTGCGGCGCGGTACGGCAGCGCCAGCACGTCGTGCGCCGCCAGCAGCGGCGCGAGCGCGGGGGCGGGCACGTAGCCGGCGCGCACGTCGACCCGCCCCGCGAGCGCCGGGTCGGCCGCCAGCCGCCGGACCCGCTCGCCCGCCTCACCCCACATCTCCCCCGCCACCGTCACCTGCGGCCCCGGTACCTCACGCAGCGCCTCGAGCAGCAGGTCGACGCCCTTGTAGTCGCGCACGACCCCGAGGGCGAGCAGTCGCAGCGGGCCGTCGGGCGCCGTCCGGTCGACGGGCGCACCACCGGGCAGGTGCGGCGGCAGCGGGGCCTGCACGACGTCCCGCGCCCCCAGCTCGCAGGCCAACCGGGCCTGCTCGCTCGAGTGGACGACGACGCGGTCGGCCCGCGCGAGCAGTGCCCGCACGAGCCCGGCCGCCCCGGCGTGGGCCTCGTGCGGCAGCACGTTGTGGGCGATGACGACCACCGGCGTCGAGCGCCCGAGCGCGCGCAGCAGCGCCAGGTGCGCGGGCACCACTGCGGGTACGACGTGCACGATCACGACGAGGTCGACGCCGCGCAGCCGGCGACCGGCGCGCCACCACGACGCGGGCCGGGCCCACGACAGGTCGCGGCTCGTGCGAGCGAACGGCGCGACGTCCGGGATGCCTTGCGGCACAGCCTGTTCGCCCGGATACAGCAGCGACGGGTACAGGTGTGACCACGAGACGAGCTCGACGTCGTGACCGGCCGCGGCGAGGTGGTGGGCCAGCTCGGTGGTGTGGGCCGCGACGCCGCCCTTGAGCGGGTGGGTGGGGCCGACGACCGCCACCCGCACGTCAGACGCCGTCTCGGGAGCGGACGACGAGGTCCGACAGCAGCGCGAGCGAGCCGATCATCAGCCCCGTGACGAAGAGGAGCACGGTGCTGGCCGGGAAGTAGAACGGGTGACGCACCATGTCGACGACGCCCTTGACCACCCCGATGGCGACGAGCCACAGCGCGGGCGGCATGAGCACCTTGAGCGGGTCGAAGTACATCACCATGCGCAGCACCTGCAGGATGTAGCGGTAGGCGTCGCGCACGAAGTGGAACTTGCTCTGCCCGGCGCGCTTGGCGTAGGCGATGTCGACGTACTTCACGTCGTGCTGGTTGCTCAGGAAGGCCAGCGTGATCGTCGTGACGCAGCTGAACCCCGGCGGGAGCAAGCGCAGGTACGGGAGCGCCACCTCGCGCCGGAACGCCCGCAGCCCGGAGTTGAGGTCGGGGATGCGCTGGTTGGTGAGCCGCTCGGCCACCTTGCGGATCAGCCACTTCGCGGGCACGCGCAGGATCTTGTGCGTGCCCTCCTCGGTGGTGCGCGCACCGACGACCTGGTCGTACGACGGGTCGTCGTGCAGCAAGGTGACCAGCTCGGGGATGCGCTCGTTCGGGTAGGTCAGGTCGGCGTCGGTCCACACCACGATCTGCCCGCGCGCCATCTGCGTGCCGATGCGGCGAGCCGTGCCCGACCCGCCGTTGCGCCGGAACGGCACGACCTGCACGTGCGGGAACCTCGCTGCGGCCTCGTGCAGCACGGCGAGCGTGCCGTCGGTGCTGGCGTCGTCGATCGCCAGCACCTCGTAGCCGTAGGGGCTCGCGTCGAGAGCGGCGCAGATGCGTTCGACCTCCGCGAGCACGTGGTCCTGCTCGTTGTAGGCAGGGAGCACCACCGTGACGTACGGCGGGGGCTGGGTGGCCGAAAGCTCGGGGGCGGGGTGCGCGCTCATCGGCGTCGAGCGTACCGGTGAGCGCGCCGCGTCCCTCACGTCGCCGGCGCCAGCCACAGGTCGACGCCGAGCGCGGCCGCGCCGTCGGGACGCCGGGTGAGCAACCGCTGGTCCTCGATGGTGGCGAGGTGCACCACGTGGGTCGGCTCGGCCCCCACCCGCCGCACGGCGTCCGGTGACTCGGCGGCCACGAGCACGGGGCGGCGCCCGGTGCGGGCGATGGCCTGCGCGAGCGCGAGGACCGTGGCGCGGTCGGCGGGCGTGGCCGAGGTCGCGCGGACGACGACGGTGGGCACCGAGCACACGCCGCGCAGCACCTGGGTCCACTCGTTCGCGGCACGGCTGTCGAGCAGGATGGCCGAGTCGGCCGGCCCGAAGGCAGCGCACGCGCGCTGCACCGCGGCGACCTCGCCGCGCTCGGTGCGCTGGGTCGCCACGGGCGCCGTCGCCCACGCCGTCGGCGCGAGCACGAGCACGGCACCGGCCGCGGCCACGAGCCGGGAGGCTGGCCCAGGCCGACGTCGGCGGGTGAGCCGCGTCGCGGCCGCCACAGCGGCGACGGCGAGCAGCACGACCGCCGGCAGCACCACCGGAACGAGCCGACGGTCGGCCCACGGGTGGTCGGGCGTGATGCCGGGGCGGTAGAGGGTGAGCAGGGTGGAGCCGACGGCGACGACGGCCACGGGGGTCCACGCGGGCAGCGGGTCGCCGTCGCGCCAGGCCCGGCCCAGTCGCCACGCGGCGTAGCCGGCACCCGCCAGCGCCAGCACGAGCGCCGGCACGCCGACCCACCAGCCCACCCACTGCACGGAGTGCTCGGCGTAGGTGCGTCCGCCGTCGACCGCCAGACCCTGCCGAAGCTGCAGCCCAGCCACGACGCGCGCGCCGGGGTCGGCGGCGCTCTGCCGCACGGTCTGCCACCACGGCCGCGTGGCGAGGGCCAGCCCGGCCACGACCACGGCCAGGGAGAGCAGCAGCGGCAGCCGCGAGCGCAGCGCGTGGGGCAGCCGCACGCCTCGGCGGGCCAGCAGCACGGCGGACACCGACCCGAGCGCGAGCACGACGGCCCCGGCGGCGAGCGGCACGAGCGAGCCGGCGAGCGAGGCGAGGTAGGGCCGCGAGGTGAGCCCCGCGGAGGCGGCCGCGACCACCGTGGCCCCGAGCAGTCCGAGCAGCACCGGCCCCACGACGCGGCGCACTGCGGGGCCGCCCGCGACGGCCAACAGCGCCAGCGTGGGCAGCAGCAGCGAGCTCTCTCGCAGGGCGTCGACGCGCACCAGAGCGACCCCGCCGGCCAGCGCACCGGCCAGCACCGCGAGGCGCCGCGGCGGTTCGCCGCGCGAGCCGCAGACGGCCACGAGCAGCGCGCCGGCGGCGCACCCCGCCAGCAGCGCGAGCGGTTCGGAGTAGGTGGCGCGTCCCGCGTGCAGCACCGGTGCGGCGACGGCCAAGGTCGCCGTGGCCGGCACGGCCCACCACGGGCCGACGACGCGCACCGCGAGCCCCGCGAACGCCAGCACCGCGGCCCCGAGGACGACGGCGGGCACGAGCAGCAGGCCGGTCCAGCCGCCGAGCCACCACCCCACCGACAGCCACACCGTCGTCGCGAGCAGGAACTGCGGCACCACGTGGACGTCGGCGCCGCGCCCTTGCTCGTAGAAGCCGGGCGAGCCGACGGTCACGCCGGGCCGGCTCAGCAGCGCGGGGCCGCCGATATCGGCCGCGTGCACGTCGACGCGCACCTGGTGCGCGGTGGCGAGGTGCTGACCCGACAACGCGTAGGTGCCGGCGTCACGTCGCAGCACCACGTGCTCGGCGTGCGTGGCACCGGCCCAGACGCCCGCACCGACGGCCACGAGCACGAGCAGCAGCCCGGCGGCGCGGGGCACCGGCACGACCGGGACCCACCGGCTGACGACGACGGCGACCACGCCGGCCACCACCAGCACCACTGCGGCCGGCCAGGGCGCCCACCCGCCCAGCACCGCGAGGGGGACGGCGGCCGCGGCCACGAGCAGGGCCCACGCCGCCGCGGCGACGCCGCCGCGCGAGACCGCGGTCGACAGCAAGCTCAGCCGCGCTTGAGGGGCTGCCACCAGTCGCGGTGGGTGCGGTACCACTCGATGGTGTCGGCCAGCCCCTGCTCGAAGGGCACCTGCGGGGCGTACCCGAGCTCGTCGGCGATCTTGGTGATGTCGACGCTGTAGCGGCGGTCGTGGCCCTTGCGGTCGTCCACCGGCCGCACGCTGCTCCAGTCCTTGCCGGACGCCTTCACGAGCAGCTCGGTCAGCTCGCGGTTGGTGAGCTCGGTGCCACCACCGATGTTGTAGATCTCGCCGGGGCGGCCGCCGGCGCGCACCAGCTCGATGCCCCGGCAGTGGTCGTCGACGTGCAGCCAGTCGCGCACGTTCAGGCCGTCGCCGTAAAGCGGCACCTGCTCGCCGTCCATGAGGTTGGTGACGAACAGCGGGATAACCTTCTCGGGGTACTGGTAGGGCCCGTAGTTGTTGGAGCAGCGCGTGATGTTGACCGGCAGCCCGTGGGTGCGGTGGTAGGCGCGGGCCAGCAGGTCGCTGGAGGCCTTGCTCGCCGAGTAGGGCGAGTTGGGCAGCAGCGGCTCGTGCTCGGTCCACGAACCGGACTCGATCGAGCCGTACACCTCGTCGGTCGAGACGTGCACGAACTTCTCGACGCCGTGGCGCAGCGCGCCGTCGAGCAGCGTCTGGGTGCCCACCACGTTGGTCATCACGAAGTCGGTGGCACCGGCGATGGAGCGGTCGACGTGCGACTCGGCCGCGAAGTGCACGACCTGGTCGACCTCGGCCATGAGGTCGTCGACGAGTCCGGCGTCGCAGATGTCGCCCTGCACGAACCGCAGCCGCGGGGAGTCCTCGACCGGCGCGAGGTTGGCCCGGTTGCCGGCGTAGGTGAGCTTGTCGAGCACCACCACGTCCGCCTCGGCGAGGCCGGGGTAGTCCCCCTGCACCGCGCAGCGGACGTAGTGCGAGCCGATGAAGCCGGCCCCTCCGGTGACGAGGACCTTCACGGGTGCAACCTCCGGGTGGTGATCGTGACGTGGGACGGTAGGGTCAGGCGCCATGCGCGGAATCATCTTGGCAGGTGGCTCCGGGACGAGGCTGCACCCCGTGACCCTCGGCGTCAGCAAGCAGCTCGTCCCCGTCTACGACAAGCCGATGATCTACTACCCGCTCTCCATGCTCATCATGGCAGGCATCCGGGACGTGCTGGTCATCACGACACCGCACGACGCCGCGCAGTTCGAGCGGCTGCTGGGTGACGGCTCGCAGTTCGGCATCTCGATCACCTTCGCCACGCAGCCCAACCCCAACGGCCTCGCGCAGGCCTTCGTCATCGGCGCCGACTTCGTCGGCAGCGACAAGGTCGCGCTCGTGCTCGGTGACAACATCTTCTACGGCCCGGGGCTGGGCACCCAGCTGAGGCGCCACACCGACCTCACCGGCGGCCTGGTCTACGCCTACCGCGTGAGCGACCCGACGGCGTACGGCGTGGTCGAGTTCGACGCCGACGGCCGGGCCGTCTCGCTCGAGGAGAAGCCGACCGCGCCGCGCAGCGACTACGCCGTCCCGGGGCTCTACTTCTACGACAACGACGTGCTCGAGATCGCGGCGGGTCTCACGCCGTCCCCGCGTGGTGAGTACGAGATCACCGACGTCAACCGCACCTACCTCGAGCGCGGCACGCTGGCCGTCGAGGTGCTGCCTCGGGGCACGGCCTGGCTCGACACCGGGACCTTCGACACGCTCATGGCCGCCGGCGAGTACGTGCGCGTCATCGAAGCGCGGCAGGGCTTGAAGATCGGCTGCCCGGAGGAGGTCGCGTGGCGTGCGGGCTTCCTCACCGACGACGAGCTGCGTGAGCGCGGCGAGGCGCTGGCCAAGTCCGGGTACGGCGAGTACCTGCTAGCCCTCCTGGCCGCCCAGCACTGAAGGCGCGGCCACCTCGAACCGCTCCTGCCACGGGCCGATCGGCTCCACGCCGGCCGTGAGCAGTGCGTCGTGACCGAGCACCGAGTACGCCGGTCGCGGCGCCGGGCGGACGAACTGCTCGGACGTCGTCGGGCGCACCCGCTCGGGGTCGGCACCGGCGGCGCGGGCCACGGCCTGCGCGAGGTCGTGCCACGTGCCCTGCCCGCCGGACGTCGCGTGGTAGGTGCCGGCCGGCGCGTGCACGCGCACGAGGTCGAGGACGACGCGCGCGACGTCGACGGTCCACGTGGGCTGGCCGACCTGGTCGGCGACGACGTCGAGGACGTCCCGCTGCGACAGCGCGCCGGCGATCGTGCGCGGGAAGCACCGCCCTCCCGCGCCGTACAGCCACGCCGTGCGGACGACGAGCGCGTCCGCGCCGGACGCCTGCACGGCCCACTCCCCCGCCAGCTTGGTGCGACCGTAGGCCGAGCGCGGCGCGACGGGCGCGTCCTCGGCGTAGGGCTCGCTCGCCGTTCCGGCGAACACGTAGTCGGTCGACACGTGCACCAGCCGGGCGCCGTGGCGTGCGCTCGCGACGGCCAGGTGGTGGGCGCCGACGGCGTTGACGGCGAAGGCCGCCGCCTCCTCGGACTCGGCGTCGTCGACCGCCGTGTACGCCGCGCAGTTGACGACGACGTCGGCGCCGGCCACCGCCTCGTCGCAGGCCGCCGCGTCGCGGACGTCGAGCTCGGCGCTGCCCGCCACCGTGGGCGCCACCCCCGCGGCGCACAGGGCGGCCGCGACGTCCTGGCCGAGCATGCCGCGGCCCCCGACGAGCAGCCAGCGGCCGAGGGTGGAGGTGGCAGGGGGCTCCGGGTGCGTGTCGCTCATGCGGATAGTGTCGCAGCCATGCAGATCACCCCCCTGTCGATCGAGGGCGCGTGGAAGGTCGTCCCCCGCCAGCACACCGACGAGCGCGGGACGTTCTTGGAGTGGTTCGCGGGAGCGAGCTTCGTCGAGGCGACCGGGCAGTCGCTCGACCTCGCCCAGGCCAACATCTCGACGTCCGCCGCCGGCGTGGTGCGGGGCGTGCACTTCGCCGAGCTCCCACCCAGCCAGGCCAAGTACGTGACGTGCCCGGCCGGTGCGGTGCTCGACGTCGTGGTCGACCTGCGGGTGGGGTCGCCGACGTTCGGCCAGCACGAGGCCGTGGTGCTCGACGACGTCGACCGGGTGGCGCTGTACCTGAGCGAGGGCCTCGGCCACGCGTACATGGCGCTCACCGACGGCGCGGTCTTCGCCTACCTCTGCTCGGCGCCGTACGCGCCCGGCCGCGAGCACGGCGTCCACCCGATGTGCCCCGAGCTCGCCATCGACTGGCCGACGACCGACCGGCTCGGGCGCCCGGTGACACCCCAGCTGTCGCCGAAGGACCTCGCCGCGCCGACGCTGTCGCAAGCGCAGGCCGACGGTCTGCTGCCGTCGTACGAGCAGGCCCTGGCCTTTCGCGAGCAGCTCAAGGCCCGCCAGGGTGGGCGGTGATCGACGGGTGAGTCGCCTTGCCGACCTGCCCGCTGCGTTGGCGGCGAGCGACCCCACGCGCCCCCGGATCACGTACTACGACGACGCCGACGGGCTCACCCGCGGTGAGCGCATCGAGCTGTCGGGCCGGGTGGTCGCCAACTGGGTGGCCAAGGCCGCCAACCTGCTGGCCGACGAGCTCGACGTCGAGCGCGGGGACGTCGTCGTGCTCGACCTGCCCGCTCACTGGCGGGCGGTGTACTGGGCGCTGGCGGCGTGGCGCGTCGGTGCCGTGATCGCCCTGGAGCCCGACTCGCGGGCCGTTGTCGTGGTGACCGACCGCCCGCAGGACGTCGCGACCCCGGGAGCGCGCGTCGTGGCCGTCAGCCTCCCGGCCCTGGCGCGCAGCTGGGTGGGCGGCTCCCTGGACGGCGCGATCGACGAGGCGGCCGACCTGCTCAGCCAGCCCGACGTCTTCGAGCCCTTCGACGAGCCGGACGACGGCGACGACGCGTGGGTGGCAGGCGGTGAGCAGCTCACGGCCGCGGCACTCGACGAGCGCTGTGCGCGCCGAGCGGCCGACGCGGGGTGGGCGCACGGCGAGCGGGTCGCGCTCGTGCCGTCACCCGGCGCCCGCGTCGGGGCGGACGGCGGCGCGCTGCTCGTCGACGCGCTCGCGGTGTGGGCGCTGGACGGATCGGTCGTGCTCGTGCGCGACGGCGACCCCGACGCTCTCGCAGAGCGGTGGGCCGCCGAGCGGGTCACCAGCGCTTGCGCCCCAGGGGAAACGCCAGCTTCTCGACCGTGACCCAGGTGAGGGTCGCGACGGTGCCGGTGGCCGCGATGTGGCCCTTGCGCTGAGCCGCCTTGACCGCCGCAGCGGTCTGCGGACCGAAGGCGCCGTCCGCGGTGAGGTGCAACGCGTTCTGCAGCACCCTCACAGCAGTGCCGCGCGAGCCCTGCCGCAGCACCGTCGTGCGGTACGGCAGCAGCGGGTGGGCGACCCGCTCGGCGGCGTCCCAGGTGCGGCGGTCGACCGCGCCGGTCTGCGGCAGGTGACGCGACTTCTGGAACGAGCGCACCGTCGCCGCCGTCATCGGGCCGAACGCACCGTCGACGTGCGCCATGCCCAGCGCGCGCTGGAGCGCCTTCACCGCGGCACCCCGCGAGCCCTGCCGCAGCACCGTCGCCTTGTAGGGCGAGACGCTGGTGGTCGTGGCGAGGGTCTGGGCCGACGACGGCGTAGGTGCCGGCTTGGGCGCAGGCGTCGTCGGCGTGGGAGCGGGCGGCGTCGGCGGCTTCGGCGCGGTGGTGGTCGGCGTCGCGGCGGGCACGATCGGGCGGCCCAGCGGGTACGAGGCCTGCTCCACGGCGACCCAGGTGGCGACGTCCGTGACGCCGGTGGCGCTCAGGCGCGCGCGGGTCTGCGCGGCCTTCAGGGCAGCCGCGGTCTGGGGGCCGAAGGCGCCGTCGGCGGTGACGTGCAGCGCCCGCTGCAACGCGATGACGGCGCTGCCCCGCGAGCCCTGTCGCAGCACGGTGGTGCGGTAGGGCAGCAGCGGGTACGCGGCGCGCTCGAGGGCGGCCCAGGTGGGGGCGTCGACCACGCCGGTCGCGGCCAGGCGTTGGGCGCTCTGCAGCTGTCGAACGGCAGTGGCGGTCACCGAGGCGAAGACGCCGTCGGCCTGCAGACCCAGGGCGTGCTGCAGCGCGGACACCGCCGCGCCGCGCGACCCGGTGCGCAGCACGGTCGTCACGTACGGCGTCAGCGTCGTGGTGGTGGCTGCCGACGGCGCCGGTGCGGGAGGCGGGGTGGTCGGCGGCGTCGGCGGCGTCGGCGGCATCGGCGGGGTGGTCGGGGTGGTCGGAGTGGTCGGCGGCGGCGTCGGGGTGGTCGGGGTGGTCGGCGGGGTCGTCGGCGAAGGGGTCGGTGGCGTCGTCGCGGCCGGCACGAGCTCGTGCCAGGTCGGCTTGTCGAGCACGCCAGTGACCGGAACGTCGGCCGAGCGCTGCCAGCTGAGCAGCCTCGAGCGCGTGCCCGAGCCGAAGACGCCGTCAGCGGCCAGGCCGAGGCGCGCCTGGGCCACCTTGACGACCGAGCTGGTCTGCCCGGGCCAGATGAGCGCGTACGGCGACGACGGGGCGGCGGGGAGGCGCGTCGAGCAGGGCGCGGTGTGCCGCACCCCGGTGTACAGCGGTGCGGGCTGCCCGGCGAACACCCGGCAGGGGCCGCTGTCGTCGTTCGTCGTCGCGGTGCCGTCCCAGAACGACGTTCGGCCCATGGCGCCGTCCCAGGTGAACGACGTGTGGACGTGGTCGGTGTGCGAGCTCGCGCCCGAGTACGGCCGCCAGCCGTCGCTGATCCGGTAGGTGCTCCAGATGCGGCGGTTCCAGATGACGTACATGACGCCGAGGCGACGCGCGTTGCCGCCGACGACCCCGTGGGCGTCGCGGCCGGTGAGCCACTGGGTGAAGGCGTCGCCGGCCGCCTTCTCGGCGGGGTTGTTGATGCTCAGCATCCAGTCGAAGGCGCGACCCTCCTTGTGCTCGGACGTCGAGCCCAGGCCGCAGCCGCGCACGATGCCACCGGAGTGGCCCTGCCGGTACGTCGAGAGCACCATGCGCGCGAACGCCTCCACGCCCGGCTTGGCGGCCGGGTCGCAGCTGCGCTGCTCGTTGTAGCGCGGCACCACGTCCAGCGCGTTCGGCAGCGCTCGGACGGGGGTCGGCACCGGCGTCGCGGCGGTGGCGCCCTGCGCCACCATGGGCTGAACGGCCAGCGCCGCCGCCGAGGCGGTGAGCGCCACGCGCGCCGGCGCGCTCACGGACGAGCGGCGGAGCTGGCGGTGGCGGCCGGACATCGACGTTCCTCCTCGCACGACTGCGGCGCATGCCGTCCCGGCGCGTCGCTTGACAGCACTGCCGTCGGCAGTGACGGCCGTGACTTGAGTGGTCAGAGTGACATCGGCGCTCGGCCGGCGTCCACCACGTCACCCAGCCGGCTCAGCGCCCGAACACCAGGCTCAAGGTCGCCGGGCCCGACGTGAGCGCGGAGCGCGCGAAGAAGGTGCGCTCCGGGCGGGCCACGGCGAGGCTGTCGCGCCCATCGCCGTCCCAGTCACCGGGGGCTGCCAGGTCGCTGCTGCGGCCGTACACCGCGCTGGCGCTCGCCACACCTGTGAGGTTGTTGGAGAAGTACCACGTCGCACCGCGGCGCAGCGCCGGGGTGTCGAACCCGTCGCCGTCCCAGTCGCCCGTCAGAGGCACGTCGGCGGGACGTCCCCAGCGCACGCGGGCCTGCGCGCTGCCGCCTGAGGCGGACATGCGCAGGTACCACGTGGTGCTGCGGACCACGCCGACGCTGTCGCGCTTCGCGCCCGGCCACCGGCCCACCACGGGTCGGTCGGTGGCGGCGCCGTAGACGAACCCGGTGCGGCCGCAGCTGGCGCCGTCCAGGCGCTCGCACAGGTACCAGTGACCCGCTCGCACGACCCCCAGGGTGTCCTTGCCGTCGCCGTTCCAGTCGCCGACGACCGCCACGTCACCGCTGCGTCCGAGCGTGAACCGCACCGTCCGGGTTCCGACGCGCACGGTCACCTTGCCGCTCGCGTACCACCCCGCGTCCGAACGCCCGTCGCCGTCCCAGTCACCCGCGAGCGCCTGCAGGGGCGCGGTCGGCGTCGGGGTCGGCGTCGGGGTCGGCGTCGGGGTCGGCGTCGGCGTCGGGGTCGGCGTCGGGGTCGGCGTCGGGGTCGGCGTCGCAGTCGGGGTCGGCGTCGGGGCAGCCGCCAGCATGCGCGCCCACGTCGGCTTGTCCAGGACGCCGGTCACCGGCACCTTGCGGCCGCGCTGCCACGTGAAGAGGTGGCTGCGCGTGACGGAGCCGAACACGCCGTCCGCCGTGACGCCCAGCTTCTGCTGCGCCACCTTGACCGCCGAGCCGGACTGCCCCGGCCAGACGATGGCGTACTTGGCCGCAGGAGCGGCGGGCAGCGTGCTGGCGCAGGCGCTGGTGTGCCGGACGCCGGTGTAGACGGGGGCCGGCTGGCCGGAGTAGACGCGGCACGGGCCCGAGTCGTCGTTCACCGTGGCCGTGCCGTCCCACCACGACGTGCGCTTCATCGCGCCGTCCCAGGTGAACGACGTGTGAACGTGGTCGGTGTGGGCGCTGGCACCGGAGTAGGCGCGCCACCCGTCCCCGATCCGGTAGGTGCTCCAGATCCGCCGGTTCCAGATCACGTACATCACGCCCAGCCGGCGTGCGTTGCCCCCGACGACGCCGTGCGAGTCCCGGCCCGTGAGCCAGGTGGTCAGCGCGTCACCCGCGGCTTTCTCGGCCGGCACGTTGACGCTCACCATCCAGTCGAAGGCCCGCCCCTCCTTGTGCTCCGACGTCGATCCCAGGCCGCACCCGCGCACGATCCCGCCGCTGTGGCCCTGCCGGTAGGTCGTCAGCACCATGCGGGCGTAGGCCTCCACGCCCGGCTTGGCCGCCGGGTCGCAGCTGCGCTGCTCGTTGTACCGAGGCACCGCGTCATAGGCAGCGGGGAGCGCCTGGGCCGGGGTCGGCGTCGGCACGGCAGCCACCGCGCTCGAGGCGGTCAGCGCGGTCGACAGCACGGTGAGCACCGCCGAGACCACCGCCCCGACGGGAAGCAGCCGGCGGGTCGGGCCGCTTCGCGGGACGGGACGTGAACGGCGCAGCGGCATGACGGGGCTCCCAGGCGTGACGTATGTGTACAGGCTTCCCCTTCTGCCTCGGACGCCTGGCTGCTCGCCTTGACCCGTGACTTGCGGCGCGTCAGCGCGAGAAGCTCACCGTCCGCTCGGCCGGACCGCCGCGCAGGTCGTCGCGCAGGTAGAAGGTCGTCCCCGCGCGAGCGACGCCCAGCGAGTCACGACGGTCGCCGTTCCAGTCCCCCACGGCCGGCTTGTCGCTCGCGGCGCCGTACGAGGCCCGCGCGTCCGACAACGCGGGAGCGAGTCGGTTGGCGAGATACCAGACACCACCGCGCCGCTCCCCCGGCGTGTCGAAGCCGTCGCCGTCCCAGTCCCCGACCACGGGCGTGTCGGTGGGCAGGCCCCACTGGAACGACGTGTCGGCTGCGCCGCCGGCGGCCGACATCCGCAGCAGCCACTGGTTGCCACGCACGACGCCCACGCCGTCGCGCGCCGCGCCGGGCCAGCGACCGACGACGGGAAGGTCCGACGCCGTGCCGTACCGGAACGTCGTGCCGCAGGTGCCCCCGGCCAGCGTCGAGCACAGGTACCACTGCCCCAGCCGGAAGATCGCCAGGGTGTCCTTGCCGTCGCCGTTCCAGTCACCGGCGACCGCCCGGTCGCCGGGCCGCCCCAGGGTGAAGCGCACGGTCTTGCCAGCGACCGAGAGCGTCACCCGGCCGTTGTCGTACCAGCCGACGTCGCTGCGCCCGTCGCCGTCCCAGTCCCCCACCAGCGTCTGAGGGGCAAGCCGGAAGGTGACGGCGGGTGATCGGACGCCGAGCAGCGACCTCACCGCCGCGCCGTCCACCGTGCGGGTGGCCACCAGACCGGCCCGGGTGCCGTGCACGGTCACGCCGGCCCACCGCGCCGTGCTGCCCTGGGGCGCGACCTCGATCGCGGCGACCGAGTCCAGCCCGAACGCCGAGGCGAGCGACGCGAGCGTCCGGCCCTGCGACCAGGAGCGGTAGGGGTTGCTGGACGCCTTGTCCCAGGCGCTGTCGTCGACCGCGCGCAGGTACGGCACGTCCGAGCCGTAGACGTAGCGGTAGTCCTCGCTCCAGCCGCCGTGGCTCGAGGTGTACATGGCGGTCAGTGGCCCCCCCGTGGAGGTGCGCAGCAGCTGACCGGCCGTCGCGTTGACGGCGTCGCGCCAGTGGCCGCGGTAGGTGGCGTCGTCCAGCTCGTGCGCGTAGCCGGTGTAGACCTGCGTCGCCTGGGTCGTCCCGATCACGTAGGCGCCGGAGGCCGAGTTCCAGCGACCCGCGAGGTACGTGCGCGCCGCGATGCTCTGGGCCTTCAACGCCTCCACCGGCCACGACACGGGCACCTCGGCGAGGCCCCACAGGTACTTCTGCACGCCGGCGCCGGAGGCGTTGTCCTCGATCACCTGGCGCATGGTCAGGCCGGAGGAGTCGCTGACGAACCGCGTGTAGTCCCACCGGGTGCGCAGCGCGGGCGCGGCGGCGGCGCCGTAGCCCGTGATCCGGACGACGTGGCCCGTCTCGATCGCCCGCACCTCGTTGGAGAAGGGCACGGTGATGACGGCCTTGCCACCGGCGTCGGTGACCACCTGCGCGGTCGAGGTCTTGGTGACTGTCCACGTGGCGCCCTGGGGCTGCACGGCGCGCTGCGTCGTCCCGGGCGCCGTCCAGGTCACCGTGCCCGTCTCGGCGGCGACGGTGCCGCGCGATCCTCCGGCGAGCAGGTCCAGGATCACCGCCGAGTGAAGCGCGACCGACGTCAGCTTCGCGCCGGTGTAGTACGTCGTGAGGATCTTGCTCGCGCTGCAGCCGAGCAGTGCCGCCCCCTGAGCGCCGTACTGGCTCATGCCCAGCGAGTGGCCCCAGCCGTGCCCGCGCACGACGACGTCGACGTCGACGGGCCCCACCGCCTCCGCGACCGAACCCGCCGACGGCGATGGACACGTCGCGGCGCGGGCCGCCGGCGCACCGGCGAGGCTGGCGGCCGACAACGCGGCGGTCGAGAGCACGGCCGCCGCCACGCTGACAGCGCGGCGGCGCGAACGGGAGAGCAACGTACCGAGAACCACAGGAGACTCCACAGGGGCAGCAGACGAGGCGACCCGCTGTGCCCCCGCGCGAGCCTCCTGTTTCAGGATGACACGCCTGTGACGGAAGTGTCAGGCCCCTCGTGGGCGCGTCGGAACAGGACCCGGTAAGCGAAGGTCAGCACCGGCGCCGGCAGCAGCCGGAACGCGCTGCGCACCACCAGGTTGCGCACCATGCCCCAGCGCCCCACCGTGCCGTACCGGCGCAGGCGCCGCTGCAGGTCCCACTCGCGCCGCACCATCTCCAGCCCCGAGCGGCGGCGCAGCATGGTCGAGCCGGCGCTGAAGAGCACGAGCGGCTCGTCGATGTTGGCCACGCGCGCCCCGGCGGCCAGCATCCGCGCGAACAGGTCGTAGTCCTGCATGTAGCGCAGGTCGTGGTAGCCGCCGACACGCAGGGCGAGCTCGCGCCGCAGCACGACGGACGGGTTGTTGAACGGACTGTTGATGCGGACGTAGCGCTCGATGTCGGCCTGCGTCGACGGCAGCCGGCGCACCCCGATCACGTGGTCGGGATCGCCGTGGAACTCCAGGACGCTCGAGCCGCAGATGTCCAGGTGGTCGCGCTCCATGAGCGTCACCTGCTGGGCGAACCGGTGCGGCAGGGAGATGTCGTCGGCGTCCATGCGCGCCACCAGGTCACCGCGGGCCGCCCGCAGACCGGCCGCCGACGCCACGCCGGAACCCCCGTTCACGGCCAGCTTCACCAGCCGCAGCTGCGGGTGGGTCGCGGCGAGCTCGTCGACGGCCTGACGCAGATCGGGCGGGAGCGGGCCGTCCTCGACGACGACCACCTCGTCCGGCGCCAGGCTCTGCTCGAGCACGCTGGACAGCGAGCGGCGCAGCTCCTCGACGCTGACCTTCGCGTAGATGGTCATGAGCACCGACAACCGCATGGGCGATAACCTAGGCCACCCGCCGGCAGCCTCCGGCATCGACGACGCGAGGAGCCGCCGTGCCTGACCGGCCGTCCGCCCAGGAGCCCACGGTGACGTGGGTGATGGTCAGCTACGGCGGTGTCGACGACGCTCGCGAGCTCTACGACTCCCTCGCCATCCAGCCCGGCGACCCCGCGCGCGACGCGCACGTGGTGATCGCCTGCAACGGCGCGGGAGACGGCGACCTGGCGCGCCGGGTTTTCGCCGACGAGCTGGCCCGAGGCGGCGTCACCGTGCTGGACTTCCCGGACAACCCCGGGTACCTGCCCGCGTTGCGCCGCACGCTGAGCCAGGTCGAGGCCGACGGTGCGGTGGTGCTGTCGAACTGCGACCTCACCGCCGACGCCGCGTTCCTGCCGGCCCTGCGCGAGGCCCTCGCGCGCTTCCCGCGGGCCCTCACCCTGGCCCCCAGCATCGTCAACGAGCTGGGTCAGGACCAGAACCCGCACCTGCTGCGCCCCCGGCCCACCTGGTGGCTGCGGGGGCTCGCGATCCTGCACCGCTTCCCGCCGCTCGCCGACGTGATGCTGCTGCGCCGCGGCGGCCACTCGAGCCTGGTCGTGAAGAACGGCGTCGAGGGGCAGACCATGTGGTCGGGGCACGGGTCGTGCGTCGTGTTCGCGCCGGAGTTCTTCGCGCGCGGCGGGAGCCTGGACTACCCCTTCCCGCTGTTCGGCGAGGAGCTGTGGATCGGCGCCGAGGTGGAACGGCTCGCAGGCGAGGTGCGCTACGTACCGGCCCTGCGCCTTCGGCACCGCGCGCACGCGTCCACCGGATCGGGCCGGCGGCGAGGCTGGGTGGCCCGCGTGCAGTACGAAGGTCTCGCCTACTGGGCTCGTGAGGGACGACGCCGCGGCTGGTGAGCCAGCGGCCTCACCGGCGGCCCAGCACCTCCGACGCCAGTCGGCGCAGGTCGCGCTGGCACAGCGCCAGCCACAGCACCTCGAAGCCGAGGGTCACCAGCAGGCGCCCGACGGTGCCCGCCCCGGCCGCGTGCTCGACCCATGCCGCCGCGGCCACGAGCAGGCCGCCTGACAGCGCCCGCACCGTGAGCCACCGCCACGGCTGACCCTCGGTGCGCCACACGATGACGACGGGGGCGGTGCCGATCACGACGGCGGCGACGAGGTAGCCGAGTGCCACGCGCTCGATGCTCGCCTGGGAGTGCAGCAGCACGGCCCAGGCGGCACACCCCACGGCGAACCCGACCACGTTGAGCGCCGCGATGATCTTCTGCCCGTCGACGCGGGTGACGAGCAGGCTGGTCGTGGACGCGACGCCCAGCGTCGTGATCAGCACGGCGGCCAGCAGCACCGGCAGGACGTGCGCCGCAGCTGCGAACCCATGGGGGTAGATCACCGCCACCACGACGTCGCTCAGCAGGATCAGCGCCCCGAAGATGGCGACCATCCCGGCCACCAGGCCTCGCGTGGCGAGGTTGGTCATGTGGTGCACGACGTGGCTCTCACCTCGCCCGTAGGCCGCCGAGAGCGCCGGGAACAGCACGAGGGTCATCGCGTTGGCCAGCATGGAGCTCGGCGTGGCCAGCGACAGCGCTGCGGCGTACTGGCCCGCATCGTGCGCCCCGGTCGCCAGCTTGGCGACCACCATCGACAGCTGCAGCAGCCCGGCGCTCGCCAGCACGCCCACGACACCGAAGAACACGAACTGGTCCATCTCGCGCCGCACCTCGCCTCGAGGGCCGGCTCCGCGCGTGCGCGGCCAACCCCCCAGGGCGTAGAGCCCGTAGCCGGCGGTGATGGGCGCCAGCAGCCACGGCTCGGCCCGCAGCACCAGCACGAGCACCAGCCCCCCGAGGGCGAGCGACGACGACACGACGTCCCACGTGGTCGCGCGCCGCACCTGCCCGGCACCGAAGGCCAGCCCGCGGACGAACGTGTACGCCGAGTACGTGAACACCAGCGCACCGCAGAACAGGCTCGTGCTCCACGTGGCCTCCAACGCGGTGCGGGCGACGACGACGGACGCCACCGCGAGCAGGAGCGAGGAGACCAGCACGCGGCGGGCGAGGTGCGCCGCGACGGCCAGCACCTGCTCGCCGCCGCCCGCACCCCGTGACAGCGCGACGTACTTGCTGGCCGCCACGCCGGTGGAGGTCGGCCACAGCATGGCGGCGAACATCGACAGCGACAGGGCGCTGTTGACGGTGCCGAGCACCGCCGACGACATGACGCCGCCGATGAGCACGCTGTACAGGAACCGGACACCGCCCTGGCTGACCATCCCGGCCGTGCTGAGCGCGACGCGTGAGGTGACCTGTCCCTCGATGGGTGCGTTGAGGTCGAGCGCACGCCACGACGCGGGGGGCTCTGCCACCGGGCCAGGATACGGGCAGGTGGGTGGGGTACCTTCAGGCCTCATGTCGAACGCTGCCGCTCGCCTGGCCAAGAGCACCCGCGACCGCCTGCTCGTCTCGCGCACCCACGGCCGCAGCCCGGGTGGGCTGCCCCTGCCCCCCACCGCCTTCCGCATGGGCGGACGCCACTTCGAGACCGACGAGGCCTTCATCGGGTCGGCACGCCAGGAGGTGCGCCGCCTAGCGGCCGCCGGCCTCACCCGCGAGTCGCGTCTGCTCGACTGGGGCTGCGGCGCCGGCCGACTGGCCCTCGGCACGCTCGAGGAGTGGGGCGGTGTCGTCCGCTACCACGGCGTCGACGTCCAGGAGCACCTCATCCGCTGGGCGCAGAAGCACATCCAGCACCCCGGCTACTCCTTCACGCACGTCAACGTGCAGAACGCGCGCTACAACCCCTCGGGGTCCGCGCGGCACTCGATCCCCGCCGAGTCCGGCGCCTACGACGCGTTCTACGCCTACTCGGTGTTCAGCCACATGGGCTCGCAGGACGCCGGTCCCTACCTGGCCGAGGTGGCCCGGCTGCTCGCGCCGGGTGGCTTCGCCTTCGTCACGGCCTTCGTCGAGCCCGACGTCGAGCCGGAGGCCGAGAACCCCGCGGGCTACGGCCCGCTGCAGTGGACCGGCCCCCTGCACTGCGTGCGCTTCTCGCAGGACCGGTGGGCCGAGCTCGTCGAGCAGGCCGGCCTGCGGGTGCGCTCGACCGAGCACGGTCAGGAGACCGACGGCCAGAGCCTGTACGTGCTCGAGCGCTCCTGACCGCTCGGCCGGCCAGCCTCGGCGGCTACCCCACGAGCCGGCCGCCCGCCCGGGCGTCGAGCACCATCACCCGCACGGTGCCGAGCGAGCCACCGGTGCCGACGTGCACCGCCAGGAGCCGGCCGGACGCATCGGAGCCGAGCAGCTCGCTGGCCCCGTCGCCGTCCACGTCGCCCGCTCCCAGCAGCCGGGTCAGCGGCGAGCTGGCCGCGAGCCGGCGCGGCGCGAGCAGGCGACCCGGACCGTTGCCCGGGTACAGCCGCAGCTCGCCCGAGGGCAGCAGCGCGATGACGTCCGCCGCGGCGTCGGCGTCCCACGACCCCACACCGACGGCCTGCGCGCCTCGGGGCCAGCCGGTGGCGATCACGTAGCGCTGCCCGAGGGCCCCGCTGGACGTCGTCGGGTACAGGTACAGCACCTGGTCGGCGTCGTCCTCGACCAGCAGGTCCGGACGCCCGTCGCGGCTGATGTCGCCGGCGGGCGCGAGCAGGTCGGCGCCGGCCCACCCGGACGCGAGCCGGGTGCCGGCCGGGCTGCTCGCACCGACCGACCGCGCGCCGTCCCACGCCGTGACGTCGCCGGTCGCCGCATCGCGGGTGACGACCTCGGCCCGGCCGTCGCCGTCGAGGTCACCGGCCACGAACGCGCGGTCGGCGCGGCTCAGGTCGACGGCACTCGTGGACCCGCTGCGGTACTCGCGGGTCGCGACGCCGGGGAGCAGCCGCAACGAGCCCGCCGACGTGACGGCCAGGACGTCGGGCGCGCCGTCGCCGTCGACGTCGAGACCGCCCGTGAGGCTGGAGAGCGTCTGCCAGTCCCGCCCCCACGTGACGCGCCACCGCACGGTGCCGTAGCTCGTGCCGTAGTAGGTGCGCATCGTGCCGCGCCGCTCACGCACGACGAGGTCGGGGTGCTGGTCACCGTCGAAGTCCCCACCGATGCCCGCGTCGAACGACGACCAGCCGCGGCCGATCGTCGCCGCGGGACGCACGTCACCGTGGCCGTCACCGGCGTAGCGCACGAGGGCGCCGTCCCGCTTGCGCACCGCCAGCAGGTCCGGGACGCCGTCACCGGTGAGGTCGCGCGCAGCGACCACCAGCGACAGCGACAGCCAGTTGGTGCCGACCAGCCGCGGAGCGCGCACCCAGCCCCGGCCCGTGCCGGGGTAGAACCGCAGGCCGCCGCGAGCGTCGACCGCGAGCAGGTCGTTGCGGCCGTCGCGGTCGAGGTCGCCGGGGGCGATGAGCCGCTGGATCGCACCCCACCCGCGACCGTAGACGGCAGGGGTCCCGGGGCGCCCCGTGCCCGTGCCCGGGTAGACGCGGACGCGGCCCGAGCTGTCGCGCCCGAGCAGGTCCGGGCGCCCGTCGCCCGTCAGATCGGGTGAGAGGGTGAGCAGACCGAGACGCTGCCAGCCCGAGGCGCCGACGACCCGCGCGCCGGCGACGGCCGCCGTCGACTCGCGCAGCACCAGACCGGCTGCGCTCCCGGTACCTGCCGAGGCCAGCACGTCGGGGGTGCCGCCCCCGTCGACGCTGCGCGCCACCCCGTCTCGTCTCAGAGGTCCCATGGCGGCCGCGGTGGCCGACCGGATGGTGGCGAGCCGGGCGTAGAGGTAGCGACCGGGGCACGCGGTCTGGCCGGCGTCGCGGTGCCCGTTGATCCGTTGCAGGCGCGTGCCGTTGAGCGTGACGGCGCCGGTGGCCGGGACGCCGTGCAGACCCAGCTTCCACGCGAACAGCCGGCTGTAGGCCGACACCATGGCCGCCGGCGGCTTGGCGACGTCGAAGTTGCCGATGGCCGACATCGCGAACGCCTCTGCGTTGTAGCCCTGGGTGTGCGCACCGATCACGGGCAGGGCGACCCCGCCGTACCGGCCCTCCCAGATCCGGCCGAAGCGGTCGACCAGGAAGTTGTAGCCGATGTCGTTCCAGCCCCGCCCCTGGACGTGGAAGCGGTAGATCCCGCGGATGATCGCCGGCACCTCGGCCGCCGTGTAGCTGTTGGTGCTCACCGTGTGGTGCACGAACGCCGCCTGCACCGACCCGTAGGCCACGCCGCCCTTGCGCAGCGACTCGTCGGCTCCCCAGGCCTTGCGGCTGTAGATGGTCGGCCGGCTCGCGGCGGCTGCCGCGGCGTCGGGGCGAGTCGCCCCCGCGGTGGGGTCGGCGGCCTTCTCGCCGGGGTCGACCAGCTCGACGCGGGTGCTCGGCGCCGGGGCGCTCCCCTCGACGCGCACCTGCACGGCCTCGGCGCCGGTCACCACGAGCGGCGCGGTGCCGGAGCGCGCGGCTCGGCCCTCGGCCGCGCCCGGGCCGGTCGTGTCAGGGCCGTGGGCGTCGTCGGTGTCGAGGGCCTGCCAAGCCCCCCACTGCCCGTGCGAGCGAGTGCGCACCTGCACCTCGCCGCCCCGGCCGAGCCGACCGGACGCCGGCCAGCTCGCGCCGACCACCGCCACCTCGCCCGGCAGGTCGAGCGCCGGCGTCACCGCAGTGGTCGCCGGCGTGCCATCAGCCGCCAGCGACCGCGCCCCCGGCGCGACCACCGCAGCGCGGCTCACCGCACCGGGCTCCCGGGCCCCGTGGGCGTCCAGCCCGCTCAGCGCCACCTCGCGCATCGAGCCGGGTCGCGTCGCGCCGGGCCCGGCACCCTGCGCCCAGCTCAGCCCCGACATCGCGGTCGGCGCGGCCACCAGGGCGAGGGTGCTCACCGCGATCGCGGGCAGCCGCAAGCGGACACGGCGGGGCAGGAGGTGCGGGCGTGACGAAGGCATACATTCAGCGTCGGCCAGCACCAAGGAAAAACCAAGGAACCCCGCGGGGTTGGTTGCCTGCACAATGTCACAGTCAGGTAACGGACAGTGATATGGATCGTCCGTCCGGTCGGGCTCAGACGACGGGTGGGCGCCCGTGCCGGGTCATGCGCCACGCGGTCGACCACCGCATCGGGCGCCGCGGCCCCGCGTCGGTGCGCCAGCCCTCGACGAAACCGCGAGCCCAGGTCCGCAGCGCCGCGCTGTCACGCACCCGCACCACGGTGAGGGCCGTCCAGACCGCGAGGTAGACGGCGGCCAGCGGCCAGGGCAGGCGCCGGCGCGCGAGCCACACGCGGTTGCGCGCGTTGAGCCGGTAGTACGTGGCGTGGCGTGCGGGGGTGGTGGTCGGGTGCCCGAGCACGGCGTCGGCGGCGTAGTGGATCCGCCAGCCGTCGTCGAGCGCCGCCCAGGCCAGGTCGGTCTCCTCGTGGCCGTACCAGAAGGCCGCCGGCAGCCCCCCGCAGCGCTCGAGCACCTCGCGCCGCACGACGCTGGCGCCCCCGAGGAACGTCGTGACGTCCGACGAGCGCTCGGGGTCGCTCGTGCGCAGCCGCGGCACGTGCCGGCGCGAGCTGAGGCCGGTGTCGGGGTCGACGATCCGCATCGACACGATGCCCAGGCGCGGATCGTCCTCGAACCGCCGCACGACGCCCGCCAGGACGTCGTCGTCGAGCAGCCAGGCGTCGTCGTCCAGGAACTGCACGAGGTCGGTGTCGAGCTCGCGCCAGCCGAGGTCGCGCCCGCCCACGATGCCGAGGTTGTCGGGCAGCCGCAGCACGCGCACGAAATCAGGTTGGTCGGGCACGTCGGCGCCGTTGCCGATGACGAGCACCGACTCCGGCGGGCGGGTCTGGCGGCGCAGGCTCTCGACGGCCCGGGCCAGCTCGACCGGCCGGTCGCCCATGGTGAGCACCACCACGCCGAGCGTGAGCCCCATCAGTCGAGCCCCATCAGTCGAGCCCCATCAGTCGAGCCGCCGCGAGAGCAGGATGCTCGCCAGGTGCAGCACGGTCATGACGCCGGCGATCGCCGCGAGCGCCACGAGCAGCACCCGAGTGCCGACGAGGGACCCGGTCGCGGCGTCGACGACGGCGGCCACGAGCAGCAGCAGCGACGACTCCAGCGCACCGGTCAGCTGGTGCACCTTGAGCACCTGCGCGGCCCGGCGCAGCATGCCCAGCGCGGAGCTGCGCAGCTCGACGGACTCCTCGCTGGCGGCGGCGAGCCCCGAGCGGGTGCGGGCGACGTCGACGAGGTCGGTCTCGGCCTTCACCAGCACCACGAGCAGTCCGCCCAGGACCCCGAGGGTGGTCCAGCCGCCCAGGTGCTGGTCGGCGGCCCGCCAGCCGTAGGCGCTGATCACAGCCGCCTCGACGAGGTAGTGGCCGACGCGGTCGAGGTAGACGCCCTTGATGCTGGTCTGCCGTCTCCAGCGCGCGACCTCGCCGTCGCACAGGTCGAGCAGGAAGTACACCCAGATCGCCACGACCCCCACGACCGCGGTGACGACACCGGACGCGCCGAGCGGGATGGCGGCGAGCAGTCCCACCACGATCATCAGCCCGGTGAGCTGGTTGGCGGTGACCGGTGTGCGGATCAGCAACGCGGTGACCCGCAGCGACACCGCGCGCAGGAACCAGCGCGCCATCCAGTGCTCGGCGTTGCGCCGCGACATGGTCGACTGCGGCTGGGTGATCGCCCGCAGCTCGGCGAGGGACGGGCGGGCCGGGTGGCCGCTGGACGGCGGGAAGCTCACGGCGACGAGGGTAGCGAGCGTCGCCAGAAGGCGGCGGACGAGGCGATCACCGCGACGGCGAGCACGGCGCCGGCGACGGCCAGCGCGCGACCCAGCGCCTGCGTGGGCACCAGCAGCGCCAGCACCAGCACGCCGACCAGCCGCAGTGGCCAGCCGGCGACGGCCAGCGGCCCGGCGGCGTCCGCGGTGCCGGTGAGTCGCCCGCGGTAGGTCAGGTCGTACTCCCCGATCGCGACCACCGCCAGCCAGACGAACGCACCGGGCAGCGCCGACGGCGCGAGCCAGGCCAGCAGCAGCACGGTGCCCCCTTGCTCGAGGGCCCGGGCCAGGGCAGGCAGCAGCCAGCCGAAGCGCGTGGCGAGCGGCCACCACGTGCGGGGTACGGGCGAGCCGTCGACCTGCGTCTGCAGCAGCCGGCGGGCCGGCTGCCCGAGCGGGGCCGTCCAGGCCAGCGCCCGGCCGACCCGGCCAGCCGTCGTCCACGCCGCCGCGACGACGCCCATGACCAGCAGCACGACGAAGGTCCAGCGCACACCGACCAGCGGCGCCAGCACGGCGAGCACGATGGTGCGCTCACCGACCGGGGCGATGACGGCCCGCTTGGCGTACCGCACGGCCGACCGCCGGTCGGTGCCGGCCGACCAGCGCCCGACGGCGCCGTCCTCGACAGCGGCCGTCGCTCGCGCGCGCCGCGCCGCGAACCCGAAGTCCACGAAGTGCCGCGTCACCAGCAGCGCCAGGGACGCCAGCGCCAGCAGCCACGCGGCGCGCGTCGCCGCACCCGCCGCGAGCGCGCCGTACACCGCGTACTCCTTGACCCGGTCGGCGCCGACGTCCAGCCAGCCACCGAGCGGCGAGGTGGTGCGGGTGTAGCGGGCGACCTCTCCGTCGACGCAGTCGACCACCAGCGACGCGAGCAACAGCAACGAGCCGAGCACCAGCCAGCCGCGCCCTCCACCGCTGTAGGCGAGCGCTGCCAGCAGGCCCAGGGCGAGCGCGACCGCCGTGACCTGCGCTGGGCGCGCGTCCAGGGCCACGGCCCGGCGGGTCAGCCGGCGCGAGAGGGGCCGGACGAGGAAGGTCGACAGGAAGCCGTCGTCCGAGCGCGAGGCCCGCCGCAGCCGCAGGGCCGGCTCGTCGACGGCGTCCGCGGCCGCGAGCGCCGACGCCGCGTCGTCGGGGGTGAGGGCCAACCGGGCCGGGAAGGCCCCGGGGCCGATCTCGTGACCGGCCCCCGCGAGGTCGTCGAGGGCGGTGGCGACGACGTCGAGCACGCGCTCGCGCGGCCAGGTCGCCACCGTGCGGCTCAGCGCGTCCGCGAGGTCGGACCGCGCGGCGGCCGGCACGCGCAGTGCGGCCACCTCGCCGCCGTCCAGCCGCAGGATGCGCCCGCCGGCGTCCGGCTCGGCGATCACGTCGCCGTAGACCGTGGGGACGGTCACCAGGGCCGCGTCGACGAGCGCCAGGGGCGCGTCGTCCTGGTGCCGCAGCGCCGCGACGACCACGTCGACCGTTGCGGTGACGCTGGGCTGCTCGACCGTGGCGACCAGCCGGCCGCCGTCGATGACGCTTCGCCGGGCCACCTCGGCGACCGGCGCGCTCCCGGGCACCGTGGGGTCGACCACGACCAGCACCTCGGTCGCGGCCACCGCCGTCACTTCTTCTTTCCCTGGTCCGTGTTGTAGGTGTCGATCGCCTCGTCGATCGAGGTGTCGGCCTTGAGCCGGCCGCCGTCGAGGTAGAGGCCCCGAGTGCAGAACCGCCGGAGGTCGTTCTCGCTGTGGCTGACGAGGAACAAGGTGCGTCCGTCGCCGACGATCTCCTCGATCCGGCCGTAGCACTTCTCCCGGAAACGCTTGTCACCGACGGCCAGCACCTCGTCGACCAGGATGATCGGCTCGTCGAGCGTCGTCACGACGGAGAAGCCCAACCGCACCTGCATGCCGCTGGAGAAGTGCCGGAAGGGCGTGTCGAGGAAGTCGCCGATCTCGGCGAAGGCCACGATGTCGTCGAAGCGCTCCTCGATCTGCTCCTTGCTCAGGCCGTGCAGCCCAGCGGTGAGCCAGATGTTGTCGCGCGCGGTGAGGTCGCCGACGAACCCGCCGGTGAGCTCGATGAGAGGCGCCACGCCGTCGTCCACGGTGACCGAGCCCTCGTCCGGCAGGAGCACGCCGGCGATCATCTTGAGCAGGGTGCTCTTGCCCTGGCCGTTGGCGCCCACGAGGCCCACCGCCTCGCCGCGCTCCACGGTGAAGCTCACGTCGCGCAGGGCCCAGAAGCTGCCCTTCGGCGTCGTGGACCGGCCCTGCAGCAGCATCTCGCGCAGCGACAGCCGGTAACGACGGTTGCGCAGGAACTCGATGCCCACGCCCTCGACCTCGATGACGGCCATGGCTCAGAGCTCCTTCAGGACGGCGTTCTCGAGCCGGCGGAAGACCGCCGCGCCGATCAGCAGCATCAGGACGCTGATGAGGGCGGCGACGCCCACGACGGCCCAGCCGGCGAACTCATCCGGGAAGGCGAGCGCGCGGTACAGCTCGATGATCCCCGTCATCGGGTTGATCGCGAACAGCGCCTTGATCGGGCCGATGTTGATGGCGTTGACCGAGTAGAGGACGGGCGACAGGTACATCATGACCCGCAGGGCGATCCGGACCACGCGCTGCAGGTCGCGGACGAGCACCGTGGCGGCAGCAAGCGCCATCCCGATGCCCGTCAGGAGCACCGCCTGGAGCAGCACCGCCAGGGGAAACAGCACGATCTCCCAGGCAGGCGGCTTGCGGTAGATCGCCATGAACAGCACCACGACCGGCAGCGAGAAGAGGAACTCCAGCCCCTTCGACCCCACCACCTTGAGCACCCAGATCTCGCGAGGCAGCCGGGTCGAGCGCACCAGCCGGGTCTCCGACGTCAGGGCGCGGGAGGTCTCGGTGACCGTGGAGGAGAACCACTGCCACGACAACAGGCCGAGGATCAGGAACAGGATGTAGGGCTGCTCGCCGCCTTTGCGGATGAAGACCACGGTGAAGACGAACCAGTACACGCCGGTCATGAGCAACGGGTCCAGGATCGTCCAGACGTAACCCAGGGCCGAACTGGCGTAGCGGACCTTGAGATCGCGGCGGATGAGCAGCCACAGCACCGAGCGCACCTGCCAGAGGGCACGAGCCCGCGCGGCCAGGCTCATGCAGACCTCCGTCGGAACCGGGCGGTCGCCAGTGCGCGACCGTGATCGGCGAACAGCGTACGCGACAGCGTCGAAGGCGCCGCATCCCAGTGGGCACCGTTACGCTGTGGCGACCCCGACGGCAGGAGAACGAGCGGTGAGCGCGGTGCAGGCGACGATTCTCGCGGCAGGTATGGGCACCCGGCTCGGCCGACCGTTCCCCAAGCCACTCACGCAGCTGCACGACGGGCGCAGCATCCTGCAGCAGCAGCTCGACAACCTCCACACGGTCTTCGGTGACGACCTGCGGCTGACGGTCGTCGTGGGCTTCAAGCACGACCTGGTGATGGAGGCCGTGCCGGACGCGCTGTTCGCGTACAACGAGAACTACGACCAGACCAACACGTGCAAGAGCCTGCTCAAGGCGCTGCGGTCCTCGCACGAGGGTCCGGTGCTCTGGATGAACGGCGACGTCGTGTTCGACCCCGAGGTGCTGCGCCGGCTGCAGCCACACCTGGACGCCGGCCGCTCGGCGGTGGCGGTCAACACCTCCACCGTCGCCGACGAGGAGGTCAAGTACACCGTCGACGACGCCGGGTTCGTCCGCGAGCTCTCCAAGACCGTCGTCGGCGGCCTCGGCGAGGCGGTGGGCATCAACGTCATCAGCGACGCCGACAAGGCCGCGTTCGTGCGCGGGCTCACCGACTGCGCCGACCAGGACTACTTCGAGCGCGGGCTGGAGCTGGCGATCGAGCGCGAGGGCGTCCAGGTCGTGCCCGTCGACATCTCCGACCTGTTCGCCGTCGAGGTGGACTTCGAGGAGGACCTCACTCGAGCCAACGCGGTCCGTGAGGCCGGCGCCTAGGCGCTCGTGGGAGGGTCGATGACCAGGGCCGTCCGGGCGGCGCGGCGTCTCGGCGCCCACGTGCCACCACCGCTGCTGGTGCGCCTCTCGGCGCTCTGGCACGGCGAGACCGCGCTCCAGCGCCGGCTGCACGGGCGGTCGGCACCAGGCAGCCCACTGGGACGCGACCAGCCGCTGAGCGGTGTGGCGCGGCTGGACGCCGCCCTCTTCGCCGCGCTCGACGCGCTGCAGGCTGGCGGCGTCCCGTGCGCCGTCCTCGAGGCGGGCACGATGCGTCGCCGCGTCGTGGTCGTCACCGGCGACCACGGCGACGCCGCCCGGCGAGCGCTGGCCGCCACTTCGGCCGTGGTGCAGCCGGTGGGATCGGCGGTGCTGCGCCTGCACCACGGTGACCCTGCCTTCGGCTGCGACGTCGAGATCTGGCCGCTGGTGGGCTCCGGCCCGCGGCCGGACGGCGGCGCGTACGTGCCCGGCACCGCCCTGGCCCCGCGCGCCAACCGCTGGGTCCGCTACCTCGAGCCGGGCGAGCGCGTCGCAGCCAGGGGTCAGGTCGGTGGACAGGACGTGCCGACGTACTCGGGGCTGCTGAAGCCGCACCTGCTCGACGTCGACTTCCCCATCGACGTCGTCTACACCTGGGTCGACGGCGCGGACCCCGCCTGGCAGCGCCGCAAGGAGCAGGCCTGGGTGGCGCTCCACCCCGAGCACCACCACCCGTCGGCCGTCACGAGCTCGCGCTTCGCGTCCCACGACGAGCTGCGGTACTCGCTGCGCTCGCTCGAGACGTACGCCGACTGGGTCCGCACGGTCTACGTCGTGACCGACGGCCAGCGGCCCGCGTGGCTGCGCACCGACCACCCGCGCCTGCGCGTCGTCGACCACCGCGAGCTGTTCGCGGGCACGCAGGCGCTGCCGACGTTCAACTCGCACGCCATCGAGGCCCGGCTGCACCACGTGGCCGGCCTCTCCGAGCACTTCCTCTACCTCAATGACGACGTGTTCTTCGGCCGGCCCGTGCGTCCGGAGCTGTTCTTCGAGGCGTCGGGGCTCGCGCGCTTCTTCCTCACCGACGCCTTGATCGACCTGGCCGGCCCCTCCGCCCGCGACCTGCCCGTCGCGAGCGCGGCCAAGCAGACCCGGGCCGTCGTGGAGCGGCTGCACAGCCGCACCGTCACCCAGCGGTTCCAGCACGTCGCCCATCCGCAGCGGCGCAGCACGCTCGAGCAGATCGAGGCGCAGCTGCCGGACGAGCTCGAGGCCACGGTCCGCTCGAGGTTCCGCAGCCCCAGCGACCTGTCGGTGCCGTCGTCCCTCGCCCACTACGTCGGCTACGCCTCCGGCCGGGCCGTGCCCGGCACGCTCTCGTACCTGTACTGCGACGTCACCGAGCGGCGCGCGCCGATCAAGCTGCAGCGCCTGGCCCGCCGCCGGGACGCCGACGTCTTCTGTCTCAACGAGACGGACACCCCCGGTGGGCATCCGGGTCACCGCCTCATGGTGGACTTCCTCGAGTCCTACTTCCCCCGCCCGTCCTCGTTCGAGACCGGCGCCGATGCTCTGCGGAGGCCGCGATGAAGGGCCTCCTCACCCGGCTCGTCCGCGGTCGCCGTCGCCGCCCCGTGCTGGACACGCTGGGCTACCGGCAGGTCGACGCGGCGCTGGAGCTGCGCTTCACCACCCGACCGGACGTCGTGGTGCACGACCTGTGGTGGCAGGACGCCGTGGCCGGCTCCTGGCGCCGCGCAGGCACCTGCCGGCGCGTCGGTGAGGGCTACGAGGCGCGGGTCGAGCTGCCGCTGGACCTGGCGGCTGACGAGCCCGAGGGCGTCACCGGTCAGCTGTTCGTCGACGTCGAGCACGACGTCCTCGACTCCGACGAGGCGAGTGCCGTCACGCTCAGCCCCCTGGTCGAGCGCCGGGGCGGCCAGGGTGAGCGGGCGCGGTACCGCCGGCGCTTCGGGCAGTTCCACGACACCGACGGCGGGGTCCTGCTGCCCGTGCAGGAGCGCGGCCACGAGGCCGCGGTCTACGTCAACCGGGGCGGCTACCTCGCAGTCGCCGTCGACCGCCCCCTGAAGCCGTTCACCGACGTGCTCGTGCGTTGGCTCAGCGTGCGCGGGGGTCACCTCGTGATGACCGGTCGGCTGTCGTCACGCCACGAGGCCCTCGCGGCCGCCGAGCTGTTGCTCAAGGGCCGCACGAGCGGGCACCGGCTCACCGTGCCCGTCCGTTTCGACCCCGACCCGAGCAGAACTCGCCGAGCCTTCGGGCACCGCTGGTACCGCTTCGAGGTGCGCGGCGACCTGCACGCGCTGCTGGACCAGCCGGACGTCGGCGACGACATCTACGACGCGTGGTTCGTCCTGACCAGCCGCCAGCAGCCCGAGCCGTTCACCTCGCGCGTCGGCAAGACGAAGTTCGTCACCCGCCGCCTGACCCGCCCTGGGTGGATGTCGTCGAAGGCGGGTGCGGCGGCGGTGACGCCGTACTACACGTTCAAGAGCCGCAAGACGTCGTTCCAGGTCGACCGCTTCGAGCCCGAGGCGATGGCGTACCTGCGCCAGCAGCTGCGCTGGCGGCACCTGGTGCGCGCCCGGCACGCGCTCAACGCCTCGGCCCGCCCGCTCTGGCTCGTCGGCGAGCGGCCGAACAAGGCCCAGGACACCGGCTTCGCGCTCTTCCGCCACCTGCGCGAGCACCACCCGGAGCTTGACGCCTACTACGTCATGGACCCCAGCGCGCCGGACTACCGCAATGTCGCACCGCTGGGCAACGTGCTGGCGCACCGCTCGCGCGAGCACATCAACGTCGCGCTGCGAGCCGACCGCGTCCTCGGGTCGCACCACCCCGACTTCGTCTACCCATTGCGCACCAAGCGGTTCAGCCGGGCGGTGCGGGCCACACGCATCTTCCTGCAGCACGGAGTCATGGGCACCAAGTGGATGGTGCCCAACTACGGCAAGGGCGTCGGCGACTTCCGCACCGACCTGTTCATCGTGAGCAGCGAGCGCGAGAAGGAGTACATCGTCGGGGACTTCGGGTACGACCCCGACGAGGTTGCCGTCACCGGCCTGTCGCGCTTCGACTCCCTGCTCGCGAGCGATGTCGAGGTGCGTCGCCAGCTGCTCGTGCTGCCTACCTGGCGCGACTGGCTGCAGGACGACGAGACGTACCTGGAGTCGGAATACCACGAGCGCTGGTCCGAGCTGCTGCACCACCCCCGACTTCGCGAGCTGGAGCAGCAGCACGGCTTCGAGGTTGTCTTCGCCCTGCACCCCAACATGGCGCAGTTCACGCACTTGTTCTCCGACGTCCCGGCGCGCGTGGTGAACTTCGGTGAGGTCGACGTCCAGCACCTGCTGAAGTCCAGCGCGATGCTGGTCACGGACTACTCCAGCGTGGGCTTCGACTTCTCGTTCCTCCACCGCCCCGTCGTCTACTACCAGTTCGACCAGCAGCGCTTCCTCGGCCCGCGCGGCTCGCACCTCGACCTCGACGCCGAGCTACCCGGGCCCATCGCGTTTCGCGTGAGCGCGGTGCTCGCCGCCGTCGAGGCCGCGGCGGCGGACGACTTCACGATGTCGCCGGAGCACGTGCGCCGCGCCGACCGGTTCATCGCCCACCGCGACCGCTCCAGCAGCGCCCGGATCGTCGCTGCCGCCCGAGCCGCGCACCGCGAGCGGCTGCCCTGGCGGCGCGTGGCCTGGCGCCGGCGCTGGCGCACGTCCGACCCGCGCCTCAACCGCCGCCGATACTGGTTCCCGTTGATGCGCGTGATGTTCCGCCTCGTCCAGCGGCTGCCGGCAGACGACCGGCGCGTCGTCTTCGAGTCGGGGGTGGGCAAGCAGTACGCCGACAGCCCCCGCTACGTCTACGAGGAGCTCATGCGGCGCGGGGTCGACGTCAAGGCGGTCTGGGCCTACTCCGGGCAGCTGCACGGCACCGACAGCCGCACCACCGTCGTCGACCGCCTCTCGCCGGCGTACTTCTACCACCTGGCGCGGGCCCGGTACTGGGTCAACAACCAGAACTTCCCCCACTACGTGCAGCGGCGCGCCGACGGCGTGTACCTGCAGACCTGGCACGGCACACCGCTGAAGCGCATGCTCCACGACCTCGACGTCGTGCACGGCCGGGACGCCGGGTACCTCGACCGCGTCACCCGGGCGTCCGCGCAGTGGAGCCTCCTCGCGTCTCCGAGCCGCTTCGCCACGCAGGCCATGCGCAGCGCGTTCCGGTACGGCGGCGAGGTGCTGGAGGTCGGCTACCCGCGCAACGACCTCTTCTTCCGCGATGACCGCGAGGCGGTCGCGGCCGGCGTCCGGAGGCGGCTGGGTATCGCTCCCGACAAGAAGGTGGTGCTCTACGCACCGACGTTCCGGGACGACCAGGCGCTCGGCGGGAGCGCCTTCGCGTTCCGGCTACCGCTCGACCTCGAGCGCGTGCACGAGCGGCTCGGCGACGACGTGGTGCTCCTGCTGCGCATGCACGTGCTGGTGCGTCAGGCGATCACGATCCCGCCGCACCTGAGCGAGCACGTGATCGACGCGTCGTCCTACCCCGAGATCCAGGAGCTCTTCCTGGTCAGCGACGCGCTCGTCACCGACTACTCATCGGTGTTCTTCGACTTCGCGAACCTGCGGCGGCCCATGGTGTTCTACGCCTACGACCTCGAGGCGTACCGCGACAACCTGCGGGGCTTCTACCTCGACTACATCGACACCGTGCCCGGCCCGGTCGTCACCACGGAGGACGACCTGCTCGACGCGTTGTCCGACCTGGATGCCTTGCAGCGCAGGTACTCCGACCGCTACGACACCTTCATCGAGCGCTTCAGCCCCCATGACGACGGGGGCGCCGCCGGCCGCCTGGTCGACCGCGTCTTCGGGCCGCTGCTGTGACCCTCAAGGTCAGTGTGGTCGTCGCCGTGTACAACACGGGGCCGAACCTGCTGCAGCTCATGCACTCCCTCGACGTGCAGAGCCTGCCGCGGGCCGAGTTCGAGGTCCTGCTGGTCGACGACGGCTCGACCGACGACACCCCGGCACTGCTGCGTGAGGTGGCCCGCAGGCGTCCGCACGTGCGGGTGCACACGATCGAGAACTCCGGGTGGCCGGGGCGCCCGCGCAATGTCGGCCTCGCCCACGCCCGCGGCGAGTACGTGTTCTTCAGCGACCACGACGACGAGTTCTTCCCGTACGCGCTGGAGGAGATGTACGACACGGCCCGCGCCGACGACAGCGACATCGTCTACGGCAAGGTCGTGCGGTCCGGCCGGCCGACGCCGTACTGGCCGCTGGCGCGCGCCGACGTCGCGCACGCCCGGCTGGTCGAGCACCACCTCATGGAGTCGCGGAGCACTCACAAGCTCTACCGCAGACGCTTCCTCGACGAGCACGGCATCCGGTTCCTCGAAGGACGGGTTCGGCTCGAGGACCACCACTTCATGGGACAGGCCCTCGCCGCCGACCCCCGGGTGAGCGTCCTCGCCAGCGTCCCCTGCTACCGGTGGATCCACCGCAACGACGGGTCCAACTCCTCGTCCGGGCACGTCGACCTCGACTGGTACTTCGGCTTCTTCCGCCGGTCTGTCGAGCTGCTGCAGGCTCCGTCGCTGCCGTCGGAGGTGCGGCTGCAGGCCGCGGCGGTCGGCGCGGAGCGCATGTTCATGGCGGTGCCGCCGCGCTCGTGGGCTGCGCGTGCCACCGACGACCGCAGCGCTGCCGTCCACACCCTGGCGGGGTTCGTCGACGCCTGCGTGCCGCCAGAGGCCGACCACCGCCTCGGCGTCATCAAGCGCGCGGCCGTCGCAGCGCTGCGCCAGCACGACCTCGAGGCGTTCGACGCCGTGCAGGAGCTGCGCCGGCTCATCGACGCGAGACCGACTGCGCAGCAGGTGCGCTGGGACGGCGCCCGGTTGCTCGTCACTGCGGATGTCGACCTGCTCGCGGACCTCGAGACCGTGCTGACGGTGGAGGACGTCGCGGGGGCGCCCACCCTCGTCCCCCGGTCGCCGGTGGCCGAGCGGGCTCTGCCGCCGCAGCTGCGCACGCTCACCGGCTGGGAGGGCGTCGGTTCGCTGGAGCTCAGCGTCCGGCGCGCCCGCAGCGGCCTGGAGTGGCCGCTTGCTCAGCACGGCGACGTCAGCACCGCCGTCGCGGACGGCCGACGTGAGGTGAGGGCTCGGGTGCAGGCTGTGCTCGACGCCGACGCCGGGGTCTTCGGACAGCCCCTCGGCCCGGGCTCGTGGATGGTAATGGGAAGGGTGGAGCTCCTCGGCGAGAGCCGCGTGCGCCGCCTGGCGGTGGCCCCCGACGTGCTGCCCGACTCGACGCCCCCGGATGGCAGCGCCTCCGCGGCCACGGCCGTCGCCAGCGACGCCGGACAGCTGGGCGTGACGGTGGGCTCGGCGCGCCGGCCGCAGGCGCACGCGGTGCGGTGCGACGGCGACCGGCTCACGATGCGGCTCGACCCGGTGACGCGCCCGGCCCTGGTGGTCGCCCGGGTACGAGACGGCGACGCCGAGGTGCAGCCGTTCACCAGCGCGCCGGTCCGCGAGGGCGAGACGGTGGTCGAGCTCCCCCGCACCGCGGCCGGGCAGATCGTCGACGTGTCGGTCGTGACGCCCACCGGCGGTGACTGGCGGGTGGGCTTCGGGGGTGAGTGCGCGTCCCGAGCTCCGCTGCGGGTGTACGCCACGACGAACGGGTCGCTGTCGGTCAAACACCTGGCAACGCCCGAGCGACGAGGCCTCCAACACTGGGTGCGCACTGCCGTGAGGGCGGTGCGTGCTCGCGGCTGAGGCGCGATACTGGGGCTCGTTCGGTCGCCGCACGCACACGCGGCGCACGAGTGCGTCGCAGGGGGTTGCATCGGTGAAGGTGTCAGTCGTGGTGGCGGTGTACAACACCGGTGAACGCCTGCGAGCGCTCGTGGACTCCCTCGGCGAGCAGCAGCACCTCGGTGAGGGAGAGCTCGAGGTCGTCCTCGTCGATGACGGGTCGAGCGACGACACCCCGGCGCTGCTGCAGGAGCTGGCCCGCACCCGGGCCGACGTCCACGTGCACACCATCGAGAACTCCGGCTGGCCCGGTCGCCCCCGCAACGTCGGCCTGGCGCACGCGCAGGGCGACTACGTCTTCTTCGCCGACCACGACGACGAGTTCTTCCCCGATGCGCTGGGCCGCATGCACGCCATGGCCACCGCAGACCGCGCGGACGTCGTCTACGGCAAGGTCGTGCGCGTCGGCGCCCGCACGCCGTACTGGCGCCTCGCCCGCCGCGACGTGCACGGCGCGGACCTGGTCGACGACCACCTGCTGGACTCCCGCAGCACGCACAAGCTCTACCGCCGACAGTTCCTTCTCGACCACGGCGTGCGCTTCCTCGAAGGCAAGGTCCGGCTCGAGGACCACCACTTCATGGGGCAGGTGCTGTCGCACAGCCCGCGGGTCAGCGTGCTCGCGAGCCAGCCCTGCTACCGCTGGATCCACCGCAGCGACGGCACCAACACCTCGGCCCGACGTCCCGACCTCACCGAGTACTTCCACTACTTCACCGAGTCGGTGCAGCTGCTGCAGACCCCTCAGGTGCCCGAGCGGGTCCGCCGCGCCATCGCCGTCGTAGGCGTCGACCGCATGCTGCTGCCGGTGCGCCCCCGGGCCTGGGCGGCCATGCCGGTCGCCGAACGCGGCACGACCACTGCCCTGCTCAGGCGGTTCGTCGAGCGATGCGTGCCCCGCGACGTCGACCCGCAGCTGCCCGCGCTCAAGCGCGCCGTCGTCCGGGCCCTGCGCACCGGCGACGACGCCGCCTTCGAGAAGGTGCTGCAGGTCCGCGCGGCGCTGCGGCTGCGACACCGCCTGGAGCACGTCGCGTGGGACGACGGCGCCGTCCGCCTGCGCGTGCGCGGAACGCTCACCGATCGCACCGGCCAGCCGGTCGTCGTGGCGGACGCCGGAACCGGCCCCGTCCTGGCCGCCGGGCCGCTCGCCGACGTCGTCGACGCGCTCCCCGCCTGGGACGCCCTGGGCCAGCTCGAGGTCACGGTCCGCCACCGTGGCACCGGGATCGAGTGGCCCCTGCCCTGCACCAGCGAACCCGTCCGGCCGGCCGGCGCCAGCGGACCCCTCGAGGTCGCCTGCACCGCCACCATCGACCCGGCCCACGGGTGGTTCGGCCAGTCGTTGGAGGTAGGAGGCTGGCAGCTCCTGGTGCGCAGCGACCTGCTGGGCGAGGGGCGCACCCAGGACCTGCAGGTCGACGACTCCGTGGCCGTGCCCGAGCAGGAGGAGCCGCTCGGCGACCGCGCGGCCGCCCTGCGAGCGGACGGCACCGGCCGGCTCGCCCTCAGCATCGGCGCCCCGGGCCACTCGCGACGTCCAGACCGCCCGTACGCTCTGCGCGCGCTGCGCTGGCACAGAGGCCGGTTCGTCGTCGACGTGGACGGCCCGCAGGCACCGGAGTCCGGCGCGACGGTCGTGCTGCGCCGGCGGGCCGACGGTGGGCAGACCGAGGCCCCCCTGCGGGCCGGCCGGGCCCGGTTGCGGCTGCCCCCGGGTCGCCGCGGCGACCTGCTCGACTTGTACGTGCGGTCGCGGCTCGACGATGACGCGCAGCACGAGCACCGGATGGCCTTCGGCCGAGCGCAGGTGAGCGACGGTGGCCCGGCCCGCGCGTACGAGACCGCCCACGGATCGGCGTCCCTGCGCCAGCTCGGCCCGCAGCCGTCGTGGCCCGAGCGCGCGCTGCGACGCCTCAGGCGGGCACGAGCGAGGCTGGGCTGGTGAGGAAGCCCCACCCCCACGACAGGTGCATCGTCGCCAGCACCACCGGCAGCCGCACGCGCGCCGGCCATGGCAGCCCGCGTCCGGCCGCGACGGTCCCGACAGCCACGACCGCCACGTACCCCGCGGGCAGCACGAGGGTCCACGGGGTGATCACCGCGCCGAGCAGGCCGGCCGCGATCCCCAGGACGGCCGACGGGGGTGCCAGGTAGCGCACGTTGATGGTGCCCTCGTGGGTGCGTGCCACCACGCGCCGCCACCGCCCGTAGTCCCGGTACTGGCGAGCCAGCGCGCGCACGCTCGCTCTCGGGCGGTAGGTCACCTGCAGCTCGGGTGAGAACCACACCAGACCGCCGAGGCGCCGGATGCGGTGGTTCATCTCCCAGTCCTGCGCTCGCGTGAACCTCGGGTCGTAGCCCCCCACGCGCTCGAGCCAGCTGCGACGGAAGACGCCGAGGTACACCGTGTCGGCCGGCCCGGCCGGGCCACCGACGTGGAAGGCCGCGCTGCCGACGCCGAACAGCGAGGTCATGGCTGCCGCCACCGCTCGCTCGAACGTCGTGGTGCCCTCTGCCGCCATCACGCCGCCGACGTTGGCCGCGCCGGTCTCACGCAGCAGCCGCACCGCGGTGGCCACGTAGTCGGGGTGGAGCAGCCCGTGCCCGTCGACGCGGACGACGACGCGGTGCCGAGCGGCCTCGATGGCCGCGTTCAGCCCGAGAGGGGTGCGACCGCTGGGGTTGTCGACGAGCCGCACTCGCTCGTCCGCCGCAGCCAGTGCGCGAGCGATCTCGTCGGTGCGGTCGGTGCTCGGGCCGAGCGCCAGCACCACCTCGAGCTCGCCCGGGTACCGCTGGTGCAGCACCGCCGCCACCGCCTCGCCCAGGTGGCGCTCCTCGTTGAGCACCGGCATCACGACCGAGACGGCCACGTCCGGGGCCAGCTCGTCCGCGCTCACGACGAGCACCCCGTGAGCTTCCACAACGTGTACGGCGCCGACGTCGCGACCTTCGTGAACGCCGGGGACTCGGGCACGCGGTCGATGCCTGAGTAGTTGCGCCACGCGGACTGCGACCGCTTGGCCCACGGGCGCCCGCCGGTGAGCGCGTACTGCACGTGAAGCCGCTGCGCGGCCGCGCAGACGCCGGGCACGTCGCCGGCGTCCGCCAGGTGCTTCACCAGCAGGGCGCGGTCGGCGTCGATGGGGGACTTCTCCGTGGGCACGAGCAACCGCCGTCCGCTGACGGGGTAGAGGTAGGTGCCGCCGTTCCAGGGGTTGGCGGCCACGACGGCCTGGGGCGGGATCTCGCGAGCCAGCTCGCGCAGCGCGTCGAGCTCCTGCGGGCTGACCCACGAGCGATCGACGGAGGGCTCGAAGTAGGGACGGTCGACGGCCAGGTGGCTGCGCACGTAGCCGCCACCCGTCACCACCAGGAACGCGCCCGTCAGCAGCAGCGTGGGCGCCCAGGTGAGGAGCGCCCGCTGCGCGGGGGCCCGGCCATCCCCGCCTCTGGCTCGCGCGCCGGCGCGCGTCAGCCAGGCGGCCATCGCACTCAGTCCCGCGGCGGCGGCGATGACGGCGGGCACCGCGAGCAGGCTCGCCAGCCGGGGGGTGTTGTTGTACCAGGGCCACGTGAGCCACCGGGTGGTGGGCGAGTCGACGCCGGCGATGAGCACGTAGAGCACGGCGCTGGCGGCCAGCGCCACCACGAGCCAGCGCGAGCCCCGCCGCAGCAGGAGCACGACCGCGCCGACTCCCACCACCGCGCCCAGCACCCACAGGTGCGGGGCGCCGCGCGGGGCCAGGAGCACGGCGTCGGCGATGGCTCCGCTCAGCGACACCTCGGGCCCCGGCGGGTTCGAGGCGCGCATGTGACCGGCCTGGCTGCTCACGACGAGCCACCCGATGGCGGCCACGACGACGACGGCGGCCGCTGCGAGCCACCCCCGGCGACCGCCCCGCTCCGCCAGCCGCTCGGCGACGGCCGGCACCGCGAAGCCGGCCAGCGCGATAGCCACGCTCGGATGGGTCAGCCCCAGTCCCGCGACGCAACCGAGCGCCAGCACCACCGCGGGCAGCAGCCGTACCGGCCCGAGGTGCGGACGCAGCAGGAGCACGCCCACCGAGAGGGCAGCGGGGAGCAGGCAGAAGCCGAGCAGCTGCGGCCACAGGACGCCGTAGCCCCACAGCCAGAACGGCAGCGCCGTCGCCGCGGTCGAGGTCACCGCGGCGGCCAGCAGGACGGCCGGCCCGGGCCCGACCACCAGCCGCGCAAGGAGCATGCAGCCCAGCGGCCACACGACCGCGCTGGTGATCAGTGCGAGCGCCGAGGACGTCACCACGATCGGCGCCCCGGACAGCTGGACGGCGCACACGACGATCCCGTGCCAGCCAGCGGGGTAGAAGCCCGTGCCGCTCGGCGTCGAGTAGCCGTTGGCGTGCAACGACGAGATGTCCGCGTGGTCGAGCATCCACTGCGGGGCGCTGAGGTGGAAGATCGTGTCCGGTTGCTGCGGGAACGCGCTCGCGGTGCCCGTCAGGTGGATGTAGGTCGCGCCCACCAGCAGCGCGGCCACCCCCAGCCCGAGCAGCACGGCGACGGGCTCAACCGGCCGCGCGGCGTCGTCCGGCGCGGCGTCGTCCGGCGCTGCGGCGAGCCGGCCACCTCGGCGGCGCGTGGCGACTGCGGCAGCGGCCGCGATCCCCACGCCGACGACGGTGCAGACGAGCAGCGCCCACGGCGACCACCGCAGGCCGAGGGCGGCCCAGACCACTCCCCCGGTGGCGATGACGCCGGCCGACGCGAGGGGCGCCACCGCGGCCGCCCCCAGACCGCGCAGCCCCAGCACCGCGGCGATGGCGCCGCCCGGCAGGAACAGCACGGCGAGCAGCGTCACCACTGCCGGCCAGGCCGCCGCCCAGGACGTCGGGTCCGCGGGAATCACCGGGCGTCGGACTCGCGCGTCGACCTCGCCCGGACCAGCTCCAGGACGGGCATAGGCGGGCCGGGGACGCAGTGACTCACCCGAAGGATGCTACCCGGGGGCTTCGGCTCAGTTGCGGATGAGTGCCAGCAGGAGCACGAGGAAGGCCCGCCCGAGGTAGATCGCCGCCTTCGTGGGTGAGTGGCTCGGGCGCCCCGTGGTGCGCACGCGCATCGAGACCGGCACCTGGCGCACGGTGTACCCGCGGCGAGCGGCGAGCACGAGGGTCTCGACCGTGTCACCCAGGTACTCCACCGGGTAGGCGTCGGCGAAGAGCGTCATCATCGGCCGCGACGTGGCGCGAAAGCCCGACGTGGTGTCGGTCAGCTGAGTCCCGGCGACGCGTGACAACACGCCACTGAGCAGACGCATCGCCCAGCGGCGCGGGCCCCGCACCTCGTAGTCGCCGGCGCCCGCGAACCGCGCGCCGATCACGAGGTCGGCCCCTTCATCGACCCGGGCGAGCAGCTCGGGGACGAAACGCGGGTCGTGCTGCCCGTCGGCGTCGACCTGCACCGCCCGGTCGTACCCGCGGCTCACGGCGTACCGGTAGCCGAGCCGCATCGCCCCACCGACACCGAGGTTGTACGGCAGGACGGCGACGCGCGCGCCCGCCGCCCGAGCGCGCGCGGCGGTGTCGTCGCGCGAGCCGTCGTCGATGACCAGGACGTCGCAGTCGGGCAGGCACTCACGCACCTCGCGGACGACCCCGGCAATGGCGTCCTGCTCGTTCAACGCCGGGATGATCACGAGCACGCGCGCTGACGTCACGGGCCGCCCTCGACGGTCTCGCGCGGGGTGTCGCCGCGCAGCTCGAGGCGCAGCAGAGCGATCTCCTCGGCGAGCGTGCGCGTCTCCTCTTCGAGCGTGCTGACCTCCCACGACAGGTGCATCGAGAGGGCGAGCAGGAAGACGATCGCCAGGAACAGCACGAGGCTCACGCCGTTCCTGACGCCCACCGCGGTGCTCAAGTGGTCGAGGGCGGACGGGAACACCGCCAGCGGGATGATCGGGATGCAGGTGATCAGCCAGAGCACCGCGTACTTCTCCCGCAGCCGCCTGCGGCGGAGCATCTCCACGATTCCCAGCAGGATGAGCGCACCGAAGACGGTGGTCACGACCCTGACATCCACGCGCCGAGTCTAGCCCCGTGGCTGTCGCGCACCCCCCGCCGTGCGGCGCGCTCGCAGTAGGGTGGGTCGATCGTTGGTTCGACCGGCTCGCCAGGTCGGTCGTCGCAAGAGGGAACCCGGTGCGAGTCCGGGACTGCCCCGCAGCGGTGAGTGNCCGCCGTCACACGCACTGGGTGCCGACCACCCGGGAAGCGACGGCCAGTAGGAGTGCGGCGCTGCACCACGCGGCCGAGCACGCGCCCACGAGTCCGAAGACCTGCCAACGTGTTTCGCCGACAGCTGCTGCGACGGAGGCCGCTGATGGACCCACCCACCCTGACGATCACGCGCGCGACCATGTCGGTGCGGTGCGTGGTCCCCCAACCCGGGCAGGTGCGTATCGAGGTGCACCCGGCCGGCACAGCGGACGACTGCGCCGACTGCGCGTGGCACCTCGGGCTGCTGTTCGCGGGGCACGACCGAGACCTCGTCGAGGCCAGCGCCCGCCACGTCGCGCTGCCGGAGGCCCTGCAGCAGGTGCGCGACGCCGTGCCGCTGCCGGAATGGCGGTTGCTCGCCCGCGGCTACCAACGGCTGCACCACCTCGCGAGCCTGGTCGGGCGCGGCTCGGCGGCCGCCGAGCAGTACGTGCCGTACGCCGAGCTGGCCAGCGTCCTGCTGACGGCGCCGCCGCGCCGCCGGCTTCAGGAGCTCACCGCGGCCGGCAAGCCTTGGGGCGTCGCGCCGTCCCCTCTGATCGCAGGACACTACGGGGTCTCCACGCAGACGGCCCAACGGTGGCTGGCCTCCTCGCACCGGCACGAGCAGCCCGACCCGTCAGCCCGGTGACGGCCGTCAGCTGCGTGAGTCCACGATCGCGCGGCGCCGCGCGAGGCGGTGCTCGCGACGGATCAGCGCCTCCCGCTGCCGCCGAGCTTCGTCCGGCGTCGAGGGCGTGAGCGGGCGGACCGGGCGCGGTCGTCGCGCTGCGTCCAGCGCGACCATGACGAGGTAGGCGCTCGCGACGTGGACGGGCGGGGTGAGGTCGTCCCATCGGGTCGACTCGACCCGCACACCGACCTCCATGGAGGAGCGGCCCGCCCAGTTCACCTGCGCCTTGATCGTCAGGACGTCACCGACCCGCACCGGCGTCACGAACACCATCTCGTCCATGGCGGCGGTGACGGCTGCTCCCTGGCCGTAGCGCGCCGCCACCACACCCGCCGCGTCGTCGACGAGCTTCATGACCACTCCCCCGTGCACCGTGCCCATCAGGTTGGTGTCGTGGGCACTCATCACGTGCGACAGCGTGAGCCGGGTGTCGGACGGCGCGGTCATGCGGCTCCCCTCACGGTCAGCGCCACGAGGGCCAGGTCGAGCAGGACGACGACACCGACGATGGCACCGAGGATCCCCGTCGTGCCGCGGCGGTGGACGTCAACGCCGACCAGCGCGCGATCGGCGCAGCAGCGCAGCAGCGGGACCAGCGCGAACGGCAGACCGACCGCGAGGCAGACCTGCGACAGCACGAGGACGTGCAGCGGGTCGTGGCCCGAAGCCAGCAGCAGCAGCGCGGGCACCAACGCGACGAGCCGACGGGCGAGCCCGGGCACCCGCCGACGCAGGAGCCCGCTCATGATGACGGACCCGGCCTGAGTCCCGACTGCCGTGGAGGCGAGGCCGGACACGGTCAGCGCCACCGCGAAGGCCACCGCGGCAGCCGACCCCGCCCGATCGGCCAGAGCGCCCGCCGCGGCACCGAGAGACCCCTGCGCCCCTCGCACCGCGGTGCCCAGCACGAGCATCGCCACGTTGATGCCGCCCGCCGCCACCATGGCCAGCCCGACGTCCCAGCGCATGGCCCGCAGCGTCCGGTCGGCCGAGCCGCCTGCGCTCGACGTCGCCCGCTCTGCGGTCAACGCCGAGTGCAGGTAGACGGCGTGCGGCATCACCGTGGCCCCGACGATCCCGGCCGCCAGAAGCACGGTGTCGGCGCCCCCGAGGCGCGGCACGAGCCCTGCGACGAGGTCGGCGGGGCGAGGCGGCGCCAGGGCCAGCCCCACGGCGAAGCCGACTGCGACCAGGAGCAGGGAGCCGACGCTGAACCGCTCGAGGAAGCGCGCGCCGTGGCGGTCACGCGCCACGAGGACACCGAGACTGACTGCTCCCGCCAGCACGCCGCCCACGAGCAACGGCAGGCCGAACAGCAGGTGCAGACCCACCGCGGCCCCCACGACCTCCGCGACGTCGGTGGCGACGGCGACGGCCTCGGCCTGGGCCCAGTAGGCGATGCGGGGCCCTCGCCTCGACCGGTTCGCCACGAGCCGGGGCAGCGACTGCCCCGTGACCAGCCCGAGCTTGGCCGCGCTGTACTGCACCGGGCCGGCCATCACCGTGGCCAGCACGACCACCCACAGCAGCCGGAACCCGTGCGCCGCTCCGGCGGAGGTGTTGGTGGCGACGTTGCCGGGGTCGACGTACGCCACCGCGGCGACGAACGCCGGGCCCAGGGCGGCCGGGCCGGCGAGCCGCGGCCTCGGCGCCGTCAGCGCTGGAGCCGTCATCGCTGAGCCCGGGCGATGGCGTTCACCTCGTAGCTGGTGTTGGTGGCCTCGAAGAAGTTCACCAGCTGCAGCGTGTCGTTGGCGGTGGCCATCCACTTGGCCGGGTTGGAGTCGCCGAAGTGCGTCGCGAAGCCGAGCTCCTCCAGGCGCCGGTCGGCGAGATACCGGACGTAGCTGTTGATGTACGTCGAGTTCAGCCCGAGGATGCCGTTCGGCAGCAGGTCGCGGTTGTACTGCTCCTCCATCGCGACAGCGTCGAGGATCATCTGGCGGATCTCGGCGGCGAACTCGGCCGTGGCCAGCTCGGGGTTCTCCTCGAGCACCGTGAGGACGAGGTTGATGCCGAACTTCAGGTGCAGGCTCTCGTCGCGCACGATCCAGTCGATCAGCGACCCGAAGTTGCGCAGCAGGTTCCGCTGCCGGAAGCTCAGCGCGACCATGAAGCCGCTGTAGAACCAGATGCCCTCGAGCACCACGTTGTAGGCGACCAGGTTGCGGACGAAGTCGCGCTTGCCCTCGAGGGTGCTGATGTCGAGCGTCTGCTCGGCCATCCGGGAGATGTAGCGGACCTCGAACTCTTCCTTGGCCGCCATCGAGGGCACGGCGACGTGGGCCGCGTACGCCTCGTCCCGATCGATCGGGAAGGTCTCGAGAACGTACTCGAACGCCATGCAGTGGTTCGCCTCCTCCCACATCTGCTTGGCCAGGTAGAGGTGCGCCTCAGGGGCGTTGACGTAGGGGTACACCCCGAACGCGAGGGCCTTGTTCACCAGCAGCTCGTTGGGGTTGAAGTAGCTCATCAAGAAGGTGACGGCGTGCCGCTCCTCGTCGGTCATCCGGCCGAAGTCAGCGAGGTCCTCGCCGAGCTGGATCTCGTGGGGGAACCACGTGTTCGCGACCGCCTGGTTGTACAGGTCGTAGGCCCACTCGTAGCGGATCGGCTTCAGGAGCAGGCCGTCGCTGATGCCGGTGCCGAGGATCGAGCGTGCGGGCTGGTCGTTGGTGGTCATGGGGAAACTCCTTGGGGTCTGGGTCGATCAGGGGTGAGAGGCGAGGGTCGGGCCTACTGGCAGGCCTCGCACTGCAGGCGCTCCTGCGGGTCGACCGGGCAGGTCGCGTCGTCCTCGAGCGCGGCGATCAGCGCTGTCTCGACCGGCGCAACGGCTGCGGGTTCCGTCAGCGCGGAGCGGGTGGTGGCGAACCCGAACCCGGCGGCCCGGCCACTGGCCACGGCCTTGTTCACCTTGACGGTGGACTGCTCGGCGGTGTGCCGCGGCTTCATGTGCAGGTAGTACGTGGTCTTGACGCCCTTGCGCCAGGCGGCCGAGTAGATGTCAGCCATGTCGCCGACGTCCCTCGTCTCCAGGTACATGTTGCGGCTGATGGCCTGGTCGATCCACTTCTGGGCGCGGGCCGCCACCTCCAGGAAGGCGTAGGGAGACAGCTGGAAGGAGGTGCGGTAGACCGCCCGCAGATCAGCGGGGATGGCCTCGATGCCTTGGATGTCGCCCTGTGAGCGCAGCAGCTCCTCGCGCACCTGCTCCCACAGTCCCCGCTCCTGCAGCGCGCGCACCAGGTTGCGGTTGACCTCCAGGAACTTGCCCGAGCTGGTGGCCCGGCTGAACAGCTGGGAGAACTGCGGGTCGAGGCCGGGCGTGGTCCCGGCCACGAGCCCGATGGACGCAGTGGGCGCGATGGCCATGAGGGTCGCGTTCCGCATGCCCTGAGACACCTTGGCCCGCAACATGTCCCAGTCCAGGCGGGCGGTGCGGTCGACGTCTACCGGCACGCTCCGGTCACGGGCCAGCTCGTCAAGGGTGTCGAAGGGCACGAGACCCTTTGACCAGCGTGAGCCGCTGAAGTTGGCGTACGCACCACGCGAGGCCGCCAGGTCGGCGCTGGCATCGATCGCGTGGTAGCTGATGAACTCCGTCACGCGGTCGATGAGCTCGTACGCCGGCTCGCTCTCGTAGCTCAGGCCGAGGCGCTCGACAACGTCGGTGAAGCCCATGAGCCCCAGGCCGATGGCCCGGTTCTGGTCGTTGGAGTGCTCGGACTCCGGCACGGACGACCGCGTGATGTCGATCAGGTCGTCGAGCTGGCGGACCGCGAGCCGAGCGCTTTCCTCCAGCCGGGGCCAGTCGATCTGCGGGCCGTTCGACCCGTCGACGAGGTGGCGGGCGAGGTTGATCGACGCGAGGTTGCAGACGGAGACGTTGTCCCTGTCCTGCGGCAGGGTGATCTCGGTGCACAGGTTGGACAGGTGGATCGTGCCCGTGTTGTCGTTCAGCGCTCGAGTGTTGATCGTGTCCTTCCACGTCAGCCACGGGTGCGACGTCGTCTGCAGCGACACCAGGATCGCCGTGAGCTGCTCGCGTGCGCGGACCTTCTTGAAGGCTCGCAGGCCGCCGGCCTCTGCCAGCGCGACGTACTCCCGGTACCGGGCGCTGAACTGCGCACCGACCAGCTCGACCAGGTCCGGCGTCTCCAGGGGGTCGAAGAGGTACCACGCCTCGTCGTCCGCCACGCGCTTCATGAACTCGTCGGAGATCCACACCGCCGTGTTGGCGGTGCGGGTGCGCCGGTAGGGGTCGCCGGAGTTCTGCCGCAGGTCGAGGAACTGGGGGAAGTCCAGGTGCCAGTTCTCCATGTAGAAGCAGAGCGCACCGAACTTCTTGCCGCCGCGCGACACCGCACGCAGGGTCGAGTCGATGGTGTGCATGAAGGGGATCGGGCCGGTCGAGGTCGTGTGGTTGCTGCGGATCGGCGAGCCCTCGGCGCGCAGCTTGGTGACGGACAGCCCGATCCCGCCGGTGCCCTTGGTCAGCCACATGACGTCGCGCACGCTCTTGGCGATGTGGTCGATGTCGTCCTCCATCTGCATCACGAAGCAGTTGGAGAGCTGCGGGTTGACGGTGCCGGCGTTCACCAGGGTCGAGCCGGCCGCGAGGTACTCCAGCCGAGACATCTTGCGGTAGAAGCGGATCGCCACGTCGGTGGCGTCGTCCTCGTCCAGCGCGATGCCCATCGCGACGCGCATCCAGAAGTACTGGGGCACCTCGAGCTCACGGCGGCCCGGTCCAGTCACGAAGTAGCGGTTCCGCAACGTCACGATGCCGATGTAGCGCAGCAGCTCGTCCTGCGTGTGGTCGAGCTCGGCCGCCAGGCGCTCGAGGTCGAAGCGCTCGGCCAGGCGCGGGTCGAGCACGCCGTCGTCGACCGCGTCGCGGATGAAGCCGGGAAAGCGCGCCCGGTGAAGCAGCGCGAGCTCGGTCTGGGTCTCGTAGGTGCCGAGCACCCGCTTGTAGATGGTCTTGAGCAGCAGCCGGGCCGCGACCGTGTCGAACTGCGGGTCGTCCTTGACGTTCTGCACGGCGACCTGGATGGCTGCCTGGTCCAGCTGCTCGGTGGTGATCCCGTCGAAGAGGGTGATCCCCAGCTCGGACGCGATCTGCATGGTGATCGCCATGCCGTCGGCCAGGTCGTCGGTGACCCGTTCGATGGCCCGGTTGATCCGATCCGCGTCGTACGGCTCGCGGCTGCCGTCCCGCTTGGTCACGCTGACACTCACGGCTGACTCCTCGCTCGTCGTGGTGAGGTCCACGACGGCAGGAGCGGGCAGGGGCCGGTGAGGGCACGCCAGGGGCGCGGTCACAGTGTCCCCTGGCCTTCCCACGAGGCCGCGGACCACCGCACGGGGCGTCCCGTGCGGTGCGCTGGCAGGTCTTCGGACTCGTGGGCCGGAGAGCCGCACCGATTCGGCCGTGGCCGATCGGTGCGGCGAGCTCGCCTACTGGCCGTCGCTTCCCAGACGCTTCGCGTCCAGTGCTTGGTGACGGCGTTCGTTCCCACTCACCGCTGCGGGGCAGTCCCGGACTCGCACCGGGTTCCCTCTTGCGACGACCNATGGGCGGCCGAACCAGCTGCAGGTAACACCATATCTGGCGGTGTCACGACGATCCGACACCCAGATGTGGTGGGCGTGTCGGCTGCGCGGCTCAGGGGCGCGTGAGCGCGGCTGCCCTTATCGGCCGGCCAGGAGCTGGCGGGCCATCACGATGCGCTGGATCTGGTTGGTGCCCTCGTAGATCTGGGTGATCTTGGCGTCGCGCATCATCCGCTCGAGCGGGAAGTCCTTGACGTAGCCCGCGCCGCCGAGCAGCTGGACGGCGTCGGTGGTGACCTCCATGGCGACGTCCGAGGCGTAGCACTTGGCGGCGGCGCCGAAGAACGACAGGTCGGCGTCCGAGCGCTCGCTCTTGGCGGCCGCGACGTACACCATCTGACGGGCGGCCTCGAGCTTCATCGCCATGTCGGCGAGCATGAACTGGACGCCCTGGAACTCGGCGATCGCCCTGCCGAACTGCTGGCGCTCCTTGACGTAGGCGAGGGCCGCGTCGAGCGCCCCCTGCGCGATGCCGACCGCCTGGGCGCCGATGGTGACGCGCGTGTGGTCGAGCGTGCGCAGCGCGATCTTCAGGCCCTCGCCGCGCTCGCCCACCATGCGGTCGGCCGGGATGCGGCAGTTGTCGAAGTGCAGCTCGCGCGTCGGGCTGCCCTTGATACCGAGCTTGCGCTCAGGCTCACCGAACGTGAACCCCTCGTCGGTCTTCTCGACGACGAAGGCGGTGACGCCACGGCCGCGCGGAGCGTCGGGGTCGGTGACCGCCATGACCGTGTAGTACTCGCTGATCCCGGCGTTGGTGATCCACGACTTCTGGCCGTTCAGCACGAAGGAGTCGCCGTCCTCGACGGCCTTGCACCGCATGCTGGCGGTGTCGCTGCCGGCCTCGCGTTCGGACAGGCCGTAGCTGAACATCGCCTCGCCCGTGGCCACCGGGGGCAGGTAGCGCTGCTTGATCTCGTCGCTCGCGGCCAGCAGCAGCGGCATCGTGCCGAGCTTGTTGACCGCCGGGATCAGGGACGACGACGCGCAGCCGCGGGCGACCTCCTCGATCACCAGGCAGGTGGCGAGGGCATCGGCGCCCGCACCGCCGTACTCCTCGGGGATGTGCGGTGCGTGGAAGTCGGCGGCGCGCAGGGCGTCGTACGCCTCCTGCGGGAAGGCGCTCTTCTCGTCGACCTCGGCCGCGTGGGGCGCGACCTTCGCGTCGACGACGGCCCGCACCGCCTCTCGCAGGGCCTCGTGGTCGTCGCTCAGCCGGTACAGGTCGAAGTCGCTCACGAGACGATGTTACCGACCGGTCACCTCAACGCGGGCACGACCTCGGTCTCGAACAGCTCGATGCCCGAGGTGTCGTAGGCCGCGTCGGCGAAGTACGTGATCGCGTAGGTCAGGCCGGCGTCCTTCAGCTCGCGCAGCGTCTCGACGATCTGCTCCGGCGTGCCGACGGCCGGACCATCTCGGAACTCCGCCGCGCGCTTGCGCGCGCCGTCGTCGCCCAGCACAGGCCGGTAGTGCTCCTCGATCCACGCGAACCGCTCCTCGACCTCGGCCTCGTCGCGCCCGATCACCACGTTGTAGTTGGCACTGCGGGTGATCGAGTCGAAGTCCCTGCCCACGTCGCGGCAGTGCTCGGCGAGCACCTGCGACTTGTGCGTGAAGCCGTCGAGTGCGCCGTCGAAGTTGGTGTACTGCGCGTACTGCGCCGCGATCCGCAGCGTCTTCTTCTCTCCCCCGCCGGCGATCCACAGTGGGATGCCGCCGTCCTGCAGGGGCAGCGGGCGGCAGATGGCGCCGTCCACCTGGTAGTGCTCGCCCTTCAGGGTGGCCGTGCCCTGGGTCCAGGCCTGGCGCATGATCTGGACGCCCTCGTCGAGTCGGGCGATGCGCTCGCCGGCGCGCGGGAAGCCGTACCCGTAGGCGCGCCACTCGTGCTCGTACCAGCCTGCGCCGATGCCCATCTCGGTGCGTCCGCCGCTGACGGCGTCGACGGTGGCGGCGACCTTCGCGAGGTACATCGGGTCGCGGTAGCTCATGCAGGTGCACATCTGCCCCAGCCGGACGCGGGAGGTCACGGCGGCGAACGCGGCCATGAGCGTCCACGCCTCGTGCGTCGCCTCGTCCGTGGGCACCGGCACCGTGTGGAAGTGGTCGTAGACCCAGACCGACTCCCAGACGTCGCCGGCGTCGGCGCGCTGCACCAGCCCTCGCATGGCGTCCCACTGCTGGGCCGGGTCGATGCCGACGAGGTCGAGCCGCCAGCCCTGGGGGATGAAGAGTCCGAAGCGCATGGCCGCAGCCTAGGCGGGCGCTACTTCTTCTGCTCAGCGAGCGCCGACTGCAGGTTCTTCAGGAAGCTGCCCCAGCCCGGCATCAACCGCCCGGCCACCGCGTCGCGCTCCACCACCTCGAGCACCACGGTGTCGGCGCCGGCGACCGCCCGCACCATCTGCGCCCGCGACGACCGCTCACGGTGGTACGGGGTGATGTCGCTGAACCACGGCTGCCAGCCAGGCACCGAGTTGTAGGTGAACGAGTCCCCGATCAGCACCGTGCGGCCGGGGACGAGCCTCGACGGGTCACCGGTGGATTCCGGCCTGGCGGTGGCCCGCAGCCGCGGGCTCAGGTGCTTGGACGACGGGAACGCCTCGGCGTCCAGGCGCACCGCTGGCCGCTCGATGACGTAGCCGGGCACGACGTCGACGCGCTCGGCCTGGACGAACGGCCCCAGGTCACCCCGCTTTCGGAAGGTGCCCCGCTGGTGCACCGCCTCGGGGTCCCAGACTCCCGGGGCGATCGTCTGCAGCACTTCTCGGGCGTAGATGACCTGGCCGAGCGCCGTCCAGTGCGAGTCGGAGCGCAGGTAGGTGCCGCCCGGCTCCCGCTGCGCGTGACGCAGCGGCGCGCGCAGGTCGACGAAGCCGGGGTCGTCCACTGCGTCGTAGGCCTGCCAGAACGCGCGGCGTCGCTCGGCGGCGCAGACTCGCCCGATGTACCGGTGCGGCAGGTGCTCCACCGCGACATCGCTCTTGTCGGGAACCACCACGACCGCCACGTGGCGCCCACTGGCCCGCAGCAGTGCGGTGAACCGGCGCAGCTGGTCGATCGGTGCCTTCACCGGGCCACGAGCGGTGCAGGGGTTGAGGAAGTCCCCGCCGTAGTAGAGCCAGCCGTCCTCGCCGACGACGACGCGGGGGTACTGCGTGCCGTCGGCCGTGGTGATGGTCGCGACGTCGGGCGGCTGCCGGAAGACCTCGCGGGTGAGCTCCTCGTTGGCCCGCACCGCCGCGGGCCGCAGCGGCAGGTGGTCGGTGGTGTACTCGGAGGCGCGGTCGAAGACCTTCCACCCGTCGGACGCCGACGGCGGCGGCGCCAGCTCGCGGTTCTCCAGCTCGGTCGCGCGACCTCCCAGCGCGAAGGCCACCACCGGCGCCAGGACGAAGCCGAAGGCCGCGACCGCGATGACCGCCTTCGCGCGGCCCACGGGGCGTCGAGGCCGGGAACGTCGGTCGAGCGGGGGCTCGGGGGTTGCCACAGGACGCCTCTCAGAACTGGAAGTACAGGAACGGGCTCAGCGAGCCGACGGCGACGAGCATGCCGGCGAGCGGCGCCGCCACCCAGCTGCTCGCCAGCCGCAGGGCCGTAGCCCTCGCGCCGCGGCCGGCGTCGATGAGCCGGCCCAGCACGACGTCTCGGGGCATGAGCAGCACGAGCAGCGACAGCGCCAGCACGACCGAGCGCTCGTGGGTGAGCGCCACGGCCACCCGGTCGGTCAGACCCCCGCCGACCGGCACCACCATCACCTTCATCATGGCCGCGGCCTGGCCGATCGAGTCGGCGCGGAAGAGCACCCAGCCGAACACCACGATGACGAAGGTGACCGGGCGCCGCAGCCACTCCAGCCGGGCCGAGTCGCTGCGCCCGTAGCCCGAAGCGCGCTCCACGACCAGCCAGGCGCCGTGGTAGAGGCCCCACGCGAGGAAGGTCCACGCGGCACCGTGCCAGAAGCCGGTGAGGACGAAGACGACGAGGAGGTTGAGGTACGTCCGCGCTCCCCCGCGCCGGTTGCCGCCGAGCGGGATGTAGACGTAGTCGCGGAACCAGCGGGAGAGCGACATGTGCCAGCGCCGCCAGAAGTCCGTGATCGACACCGCTGAGTAGGGCCGCGCGAAGTTCTCCGGGAAGGTGAAACCCAGCATGCGGGCCAACCCGATCGCCATGTCGGAGTACCCGGAGAAGTCGAAGTAGATCTGCATCGTGTACGCCAACGCCGCCACCCAGGCGGTCGCCGTCGTCAACGGCGCGCCCGTCGCGAAGCCGGCGTCCGCGATCGGCGCCACGGTGTCGGCGACCACGACCTTCTTCGCCAGGCCGAGGGCGAACCGGGGAAAGCCGGCCACGAAGTCGTCGACCCGGTGGCGAGGCACGTCGTCGAGCTGGTCGGAGATCTCGTGGTAGCGCACGATCGGCCCGGCGATCAGCTGGGGGAACATCGCGATGTACGTCACGAACCGCAGCAGGTTGCGTTGCGCCGGCTTGCTGCCGCGGTAGACGTCGACGATGTAGGAGATGTGGTGGAAGGTGAAGAACGAGATCCCGATGGGCAGCGCCAGGCTGACGACCGGCGTCGAGCCCGCACCCAGCACGTCGGCCAGCGCGTGCACCTGGCGCGAGGCGAAGTCGGCGTACTTCCACACCGCCAGCACGCCGAGGTCGAAACCGACGGCCAACAGGAGCAGCCGGCGTCTCCAGGCCTGGCTGCGCTGGGGCGCCGCGACGGCGATGCCGACCACGAAGTTGACCGCGATGCAGCCCAGGAGCAGGGCGATGAACGGGCCGCCGCCCCAGGTGTAGAACAGCATGCTCGCGGCGGAGACCACCCCGCCGCGCCAGCGGGCCGGCAGCAGCCAGTAGGTGAGCAGCAGCGCGGGAAGGAACACCCACAAGAACATGGGCGTCGCGAACGACATGACGTTGCCCCCTGGAGCCTCCACGCGGATGAGAGGGGCACTCGGCCCGCGAGGAACATACCGATCGTGGGTCCCTGACCGTCAAGTCGCACCCTTCGAGAGCCACGTGCCGGGCGGCTCCTACGCTGGCCGGATGACCCACACGAACGATGCCGACGTCGTCCGCCGCCTGCTCACGACCCCCGCCACGTGGGCCGTCGTGGGGCTGTCGGCCAACACCGCACGCACCGCTCACAGCGTCAGCGGCTGGGTCGCCGCGACGCTCGGCATGCGCATCGTGCCGGTGAACCCACGCGGCGAGGGCGTGTTCGACGAGCCGGGTTACCGCAGCCTGAGCGAGATCCCCGACGGCGAGCAGGTCGCCGTCGTCGACTGCTACGTCAACAGCAGCCGGGTCGGCGAGGTGGTCGACGAGGCCATCGCCCAGCGCGAGCGGCTCGGCATCGGTGCCGTGTGGCTGCAGCTCGGCGTCGTCGACGAGGACGCCGCCGCGCGAGCCCGTGACGCCGGGCTCGACGTCGTCATGGACACCTGCCCGCGCATCGAGTACCCGCGGCTGGTGTGACGGCCTGAAGACGGAGCTAAGGACGGAGCTAAGGACGGCGGGGCAGGTCGAGCGCCTCGGGGTGCCGCAGCGTCCAGCCGTCCCAGGCCGAGCTCACCATGTCGCGCAGGTCGTACTGCGCCTCCCAGCCCAGCCAGCGCCGGATGCCGTCGGCCGAGGCGACGGTGCGCGGTGGGTCACCGGGACGCCGGGCGACCACGTCCGCGGTGACGTCGAGGCCAGTGACCTCACCGACCATGTCGATCACCTCGCGCACCGACGAGCCCTCGCCGCGCCCGATGTTCAGCACCAGCGAGGAGCCCTCCCCCTCCAGGTACCGCGCGGCCGACACGTGCGCCGTCGCGATGTCGGCGACGTGGATGTAGTCGCGGATGCACGTGCCGTCCGGCGTCGGGTAGTCGTCACCGAAGATCTGCGGGCGCTCGCCGCGCGTGAGCCGCTCGAACACCATCGGGATCAGGTTGAGCGCTTCGGGGTCGCCGAGCTCGGGTGTCGCTGCACCGGCCACGTTGAAGTAGCGCAGGCACACCGACCGGACGCCGTACGCGGCCTCGGCGTCCTTCGCCAGCCACTCGCCGACGACCTTGGTCTGCCCGTACGGCGACTCCGGCTCGAGGTGCGACTTCTCCTCCACCAGCGCGGTGTCAGGCGCGCCGTACGTCGCGGCCGACGACGAGAAGACGAACCGCCCGACGCCGTGGTCGCGCATGGACTCCATGAGCACCAGCTGGCCCAGCACGTTCTGCCGGTAGTAGTAGAAGGGGTCGGCCACCGACTCCCCGACCTGCTTCTTCGCCGCGATGTGCACGACGCCGCGGACGTCGTGCTCGACGATCGTGCGGTCGACCGCGTCGCGATCGAGCAGCGATGCCTGCACCAGCGGCACGTCGCCGATCCGCGACGCGTCACCGGTCGACAGGTCGTCGAGCACCACGACGTCGACGCCGTCCTCGCGCAGGGCGCGCACCACGTGCGCGCCGATGTACCCCGCCCCACCCGTCACCAGCCACGTCATGGCCGCCAACCTACCGGGACGCGCCCTTGCACTCGATCCACGCGGTTCAGCGACCGAACCCGACGCCCCCCGAACGCCGCGACCGCAGCCGCTCGCCCTTGGCCTTGGCCTGCGCGTTGAGGTCGTCCTGGAACGACACCATCTTGCCGCGCAGCGCGCCTGCGGCGGAGTCCGAGCCGGCCGACAGGATCCGAACGGCGAGCAGCCCGGCGTTGCGCGCCCCGCCCACCGACACCGTGGCCACTGGCACGCCCGCCGGCATCTGCACGATCGACAGCAGCGAGTCCATGCCGTCGAGGTGCTGCAGCGGCACCGGCACCCCGATCACCGGCAGCGGCGTCACCGACGCGAGCATGCCCGGCAGGTGCGCCGCTCCCCCGGCCCCGGCCACGATGACCCGCAGCCCACGCTCGGCCGCGTTCGCGCCGTACTCGACCATCTCGCGCGGCATCCGGTGCGCCGAGACGACGTCGACCTCGTACGGCACGCCGAACTCCTCGAGCACCGCGGCGGCAGCCTCCATGACCGGCCAGTCCGAGTCGCTGCCCATGACCACGCCGACCTGCGCCGTCTCGCTCACTGCGTCACCACTCCCTGGATGTAGTCGGCCGCGTGCCGTGCGCGCTCACGTAGGTCGTCGAGGTCGTCACCGCACACCGTGACGTGGCCGATCTTGCGTCCCGGGCGCACCGACTTGCCGTACAGGTGCACCTTCAGCTCGGGGTCGTGCGCCAGCACGTGCTTGTACGTCGAGTAGAGGTTGTCGTAGTCGCCGCCGAGCACGTTGGCCATGACGGTCCACCGGGCCCGCGCTCGCGTGTCTCCGAGCGGTAGGTCGAGCACCGCGCGCAGGTGCTGCTCGAACTGGCTCGTCACCGAGCCGTCGATGGTCCAGTGCCCGCTGTTGTGCGGCCGCATCGCGAGCTCGTTGACGACGAACTGCGCGCCATCCGTCTCGACGTCGGCGCCGCCGTCCACCTCGAAGAGCTCGACCGCCATGACGCCGGTGACGCCGAGCTCACCCGCGATCCGCAGCGCCGCCTCGGTGGCCGCGGCCGCGAGGTCTTCGCTCAGCTCGGGCGCGGGAGCGATCACCTCCGTGCAGATCCCGTTCTCCTGCACCGTCTCCACCACCGGCCAGGCGGCGGCCTGCCCCATCGGGCTGCGGGCCACGAGCACCGCGAGCTCGCGGCGGAACGCCACCTTCTCCTCGGCCAGCAGGTGGCCGCCCGCGTCGAGCCGCCCGAGCCAGTCGGCGGCGTCGTCCAGGCTGTGCGCCACCAGCACGCCCTTGCCGTCGTAGCCGCCCCGCGGGGTCTTGAGCACCAGCGGCCATCCGACCTCGGCGCCGAACGCCTCGAGCTCCTCGGCCGACCCCACCGCCGCCCAGCGCGGGCACGGCACCCCGATCGCCGACAGCCGCTGGCGCATGACCAGCTTGTCCTGCGCGTGCACGAGCGCAGCCGGCCCTGGCCGGACGACGGCCCCGGCTTCCTCCAGCGCGTGCAGGTGCTCGGTGGGCACGTGCTCGTGGTCGAACGTCACGACGTCGCAGTCCGCCGCGAGCTGGTGCAGGGCGTCGAGGTCGGTGTGCGCGCCCACCGGAGCCTGCGCGGCGACCAGGGCGGCGCTCGCGTCCCCGGCCTCCGACAGCACGCGCAAGCCGATGCTCAGAGCCACGGCCGGCGCGTACATCATGCGCGCGAGCTGGCCAGCACCGACGACCCCGACGAGGGGGAAGCCACCGGGGTGCCGGACGACGTCAGGACTGGTGTCTGCGGTGGGGTTCGCCACGGCACGCAGCCTAGATGGTGTGGAGCTAGCCTGACGCCATGACCTCGCCGCGTTCGCTCTACGGTCGGCTGCGCGGGGCCATGGACGTCGTGGTGCGCGAGATGGTGAAGTTCGGTGCCGTCGGGGCCCTCGCCTTCGTCGTCGACATCGGCCTGTTCAACCTGCTGCGCTTCGGCCTGGGCGACGGCGGACCGCTCGAGAGCAAGCCGCTGTCGGCGAAGGTGGTCTCGGCGTCCGTTGCGACCGTCGTCGCGTGGGTCGGTAACCGGGTCTGGACCTTCCGCCACCGACGGCGCAACCACGCCGGCCACGAGCTCGCGCTGTTCGTGGTGTTCAACATCGCCGGCATGCTCATCGCGCTCGGGTGCCTCGCCGTGAGCCACTACGGGCTCGATCTGCGCTCGGCGCGTGCTGACAACATCTCGGCCAACGGCGTCGGCCTGGTGCTGGGCACGCTGTTTCGCTTCTGGGCTTACCGCACCTTCGTCTTCCGGCGCGAGCTCGTCGATGAAGGTGTCGTTCCGGACGGCGGCCCCGACAACGGCGCCGACCTCACGTCGACTGCTCCGGAGCGTTGAGGAACAGCGCGAACACCGGCGGGCTCGCGCGCACCAGCTCCAGCCGGCCGCCGTCCGCCTCGGCGAGGTCGCGCGCGAGCGCCAGCCCCAGGCCGGTGCTGCCGCTGGAGCTCACGGTGCGCTCGAACACCCGTGACCCCAGGTGAGCGGGCACGCCGGCGCCCTCGTCGGTGACCTCCACGACCACCGACCGCCCGGTGCGGCGGGCCGTGATGGTCGCCGTGCCGGCACCGTGCTGCAGGCTGTTCTCGATCAAGGTGGCCAGCACCTGCGACAGCGCCCCCGACGTCGCGATCACGCGCACGGGCTCGAGCGGCCCGAGCACCAGGCGCCGCCGGCGCTCCCGGAACGCCGGCTCCCACTCCTCGATCTGCTCCTCGAGCACCAGCTGCAGGTCGATCGGCGCGATGGCGGTGCGGCGGGTGCGGCGCGAGCGCGCCAGGAGACTGTCGACGACGAGCGTCAGCCGCTCGACCTGGTTGAGCGCGATGCGCGCCTCCTCCTGCACCTCGTCGAGGTCGCAGCTGGTCGAGATCTCCTCCAGCCGCATCGACAGGGCGGTGAGCGGCGTGCGCAGCTGGTGGCTGGCGTCGGAGGCGAAGTCGCGTTCGGCCGCGAGCGCCGCGGCCATCGACTCGGCGCTGCGCGCCAGCCCGTCGGCCACCCGGTCGAGCTCGGGCACGCCCGAGCGCACGGTGCGCAGGCGCGACTCGCCACGCCCGAGACGCTCGGCGTTGTCGGCCAGGACATCGAGCGGCCGGGTCAGCCGTCGGGCCTGCACGACCGCAGTCAGCGCCGCGAGGGCGAAGGCGACCACCGAGAGCAGCACGATGGCGACCGCCCAGCGGGCCACCTGCGCGGTGACTGCAGCGCGCGGCACCGCCACGGTGACGACGTCACCGCCCTGCGATCGGGTGCGCGTCAGGACGCCGCCATCAGGAGCCGGCCCGACGACCAGCCGTCCCCCGCTGGTCGTGATGGTGGCCCGCAGCTGAGAGCCGTACCGTCCCCCGCTGAGCACCGCCTGCACCTGGTCGCGCGTGCCCTCGAGAGGTGCCGCGGGCCGGGTCTGCAGCACCAGGAGGATGTCGTCGCCGCGCTGCTCGAGGTCGTGCCGGGCCTGGCGGGTGGTGTCCCACGTGGCCAGGCCGAGCAGCGGCAGCCCGACGAGCAGCACGCCGACTGCCACTGCCAGCAGCGACGAGCGGAGCAGCCGGGCGCGCACCGTAGCGCCTAGGCGTCGCGCTCGAAGCGGAAGCCAACCCCCCGCACCGTGGCGATGAACCGTGGCTGCCCCGCCTCGTCACCGAGCTTGCGGCGCAACCACGACACGTGCATGTCGAGCGTCTTGGTGGAGCCGTACCAGTCGGCGTCCCAGATCTCACGCATCAGCTGCTCGCGGGGGACGACGCGGCCGGCCTCACGCACCAGCACGCGCAGCAGGTCGAACTCCTTGGCGGTGAGCTGCAGCTCATCGTCGTCGAGGAAGGCCTGACGGGCCTCGGCGTCGATCCGCACGCGACCGGTGGCGACGGGCGGGTCGGCGGCCTCGTGGCCGCCGCGGCGCAGCAGGGCCCGCGCCCGGGCGAGCAGCTCGGCGAGCCGGAAGGGCTTGGTGACGTAGTCGTCAGCGCCGGCGTCGAGGCCGACGACGGTGTCGACCTCGTCGGCCCGCGCGGTGAGCACCAGCACCGGCACCTCGCTGCCCTGGGAACGCAGCTCGCGGCACACGTCGAGGCCGTCCATGCCGGGCAGCCCGAGGTCGAGCACGACCAGGTCGACGCCTTCGAGCGCACCCTCGAGCGCGCCGGGGCCGTCGGACCGCACGTCGACGTCGTACCCCTCCCGGCGCAGCGCGCGCGCCAGTGGTTCGGCGATGGACGCGTCGTCCTCCGCGAGCAGCACCCGAGTCATGGCGGTCATCGTAGGGGCTGGTCGTCGCTCGGCCACCTCGGCGAACGCCGGTCGTTGAAGGCCTGCACCCCCTCGGCGCGGTCGGGCGAGAACGCCGTGGTGCGCCAGGCCGAGTCCTCGACGGCCAGCCCGGTCGCGAGGTCGACGTCGAGCCCGAGGCGCATGGCGCGCTTGGCCTGCCGCACCCCCATCGGGGAGTTCGCGGCGATCGTGGTGGCCAGCTCGATCGCGGCGTCGCGGGCGGCGCCGGCGGGCACGACCCGGTCGATGCAGCCGTGCGCCAGGGCCTCGGCGGCGGTGAGACGACGCGCCGTGAAGATGAGGTCGGCGGCGCGTGACCAGCCGACGCGACGCGTGAGCAGCTGGGTGCCGCCGCCCCCGGGGATCACGCCGACGCTCACCTCGGGCAGGCCGACCACCGCGGTCTCGTCAGCGACCACCAGGTCGCACGACAGCGCGATCTCGAAACCGCCGCCCAGGGCGAAGCCGTGCACCGCCGCCACCACCGGCATGGGCAGGTCGAGCACCCCGCGGTACGCCGGGCCGGTCACCAGCCGCTGGGCCGCGAGGTCGGCGTCGCTGAGACCGTTGCGCTCCTTCAGGTCTGCACCTACGCAGAAGGCGCGGTCGGCGGCGCTCGACACCACGACCGCCCGGGTGCGGGCACTGGCGGCGAGCGCCGAGGTGGCGGCCACCAGGTCGCGCGCCATCGCCGTCGACACCGCGTTGAGCGCCTGCGGGCGGTCGAGCACCAGCTCGACGACGTGCTCACCGTGGGCGCGCAGCGTGATGTTCTCGAGGTCGCGGGGGAGCTCGGCGGCGAGGGCGTCAGTGGTCACGACCGCACCGTAGCGAAGGTCGGCAGGCACGCCCACGGCGCCAGCCGCCGATAGCATGTCCCCCATGGAGCAGGCAGCGACGGCACCAGGCTCTGGGCGTCCGCCGGTCAGCGTCGTCGTCGCCGTCTACAACCCCGGTGACCACCTGCAGCGTCTCCTCACCTCGTTGGTGCGACAGACGATGGCCGTCGCCGACCTCGAGCTGGTCTTCGTCGACGACGGGTCGACCGACGGCTCCCTCGAGCGCTTGCACTCGTTCGCCGACGACCGTCCCGGCACGATCGTCACGACGATCCCCAACTCCGGGTGGCCGGGCCGGCCCCGCAACATCGGCCTGGACCTCGCTCGCGGCGAGTACGTCTTCTTCGCCGACCACGACGACGAGTTCTTCCCCGAGGCGCTCGAGCGCATGTACGCCGTCGGTCGGCGCGACGCCGCGGACGTCGTGTGCCCCAAGCTCGTCACCGAGGGCATGCACACGCCGTTCTGGGAGCTCGCCGGCCGCAACCTCACCGACGGCGACCTGGTCGACGACCAGCTGCTCATCTGGCGGATGACGCACAAGCTCTTCCGGCGCGACTTCCTGCTCGAGCACGCGATCCGGTTCCCCGAGGGTCCGGCACCGCTCGAGGACCACCTGTTCATGGCTCCGCTGCTGCCGAGGGCTCAGAGCATCTCCCTCGTGGCGGACTACCCCTGTTACCGCTGGGTGCTGCGCAACGACGGCACGAACAACTCCCAGGACCTCTTCCGAGCGCCCGGCTACTGGGAGAACTTCCGCACGTCGTTGCACCTGTTCGACGAGGGCGCAGGGCCTGGGCGCGTGGCCGACGCAGGCCTCGCCTGGGCGGCCGGCCGCATGCTGCACCCGGTGCGCCCCAAGGGTTACCTCGCCCTCGACCCGGCAGCCCGCGTGGAGGCCGTCGCACCGATCGCGGCGCTGGCCCAGGACGAGATCCCGGCGCGCGTCGACCACCTCGTGCCAGTGCTGAAGCGTCTGCGGGTCCAGGCCCTGCGCTCGGACGACCTGACGACGTTCGACCGGCTCCAGGAGATGGTGGCCGCGCTGGACGTGCAGGTGCACCTCGACCACGCCGTGTGGTCTGCGGGCGCGCTCCACCTCTCGGCCACCGCGACGCTCTCGTGGCCGGACGACCTCGAGGTCACCATCACGCGCTCAGGGGCACGAGCCGCCCTGGACCTCTCGCGCTGGACCACCAGCGTCGCACCGCACGCCGAGCTGACGGCCAGCGACCTCGGCCGGCTCGAGCTGACGGTGCGGCACCGCACGTCGGGTGTCGAGTGGCCGCTGCCTCGCGACGAGGATCGGCCAGACGTCGAGGCGCCGCAGGGTGCTCGACTCGCGGCCGGATGGTCCGGCGTCATCGACCCGTGGAACGGCCTCTTCGGCCAGTGTCTCGACGACGGCGTGTGGGACGTCCTCGTGCGGGCCCAGTTCCTGGGCGAGTCACGGGTCCACCGCCTCGTCGTCGCCGAGGTACCGCGAGAGACCGGGACGCGGTCGGCGGACGGCCGTCGCGCCGCTCGGGCCGCCGTCACGCAGCGAGGTACTCTCGCCGTCCGCGTCTTCGCGCCGGCGTCCGAACGGCCCGTCGCGAGCGCCACCCGGTGGGACGGCGAGAGCCTGCAGCTGTCGTTCGCGGAGCCGTTCGCCGTCGAAGCCCAGCTGGTCGCGCAGGTGCGCGGCTCGGACGAGGCCGTCACGACGCCGGTGCGAGGAGGCGCGGCCACCTGCACGGTGACGCTACCGACCACCGAGCCGGGTGACATCGTGGACTTCTGGGTGGAGGTTCCGGGCGAGGAGCGAGTGCGGGTGGTGCACGAGGTGCGCTCGGGGGTGCCGTACCAGCACCCCTACGCCGTGTACCGCACCCAGCACGGTTCCCTGTCGGTGCGGCACGACGCCCCGGCCGCACCCGCCACAGCAGCGGGCGGCCTGCGCCGCCAGGCCCGCTCGCTGGCCCGCCGGCTGCGCCCCGGACGCTGACCGCCAGGCGCCTCAGCCGGTGCGGCGGCGCAGCACCCACGGCACGACGTGCCCGATGCCGCGCAACGAGCGCCCACGCAGCTGGTGCACCTCGACGTCGGGCACCTCGGCGAGCGAGTGCACGGTCGCGACGTCGACCAGCACCGTGCCGGGGCGCGCCAGGGCGGTGAGCCGGCTGGCGCGGTTGACCGTCGTGCCGAACACGTCGCCGAGCCGCCCCACCACCGGCCCCGTCGACATGCCGACCCGGACCTCGGGCAGCAGGTCGTCCTGCCCGATCGCCTCGGCCACGCCGAGGCCGATCTGCGCTGCCGGCGCGCCGGGACGGCACACGAAGAGCACCTCGTCACCGACCGTCTTCACCACGCGCCCGCCGTGGGCGGTGACGACGTCGGAGGCCACGGCCTCGAAGCGCTGCACCAGCGCCGCGAGCTCTCGCTCCGACAGCCGCCGTACCACCCGGGTGAACGACACGAGGTCGGCGAAGCCCACGGCCCGCACCGTGGTCCTCGGGTCGTGGTCGTGCTCGTCGGGTACCGCACCCACGTGCGGGTCGGGCTCGGCGTCGGCCATGATGCGCGCGAGCGCCGACGCCGCCTGCCGCCGCCACGCGTAGACCACGAGCGGCTCGAGCCGGTCGGCCATCTGCGTGAACAGCTCGGAGGTACGGCGCGCGGCCGCCCGATCAGGCGTGGCGACGGCGGCCGACTCGGCGTCGAGCCCGGCGATGTACTCGGCCAGCAGCTGCACCTGCCAGGTGGCCAGGCGGTCGACGGAGCGGCCCACGGCCCGGGTCATGCCGAGCGCCGTCGTCTCGTCCATCAGCCCGTCGCGCACCATGCTGGTGACGGCGCGCAGGGCGGCGACGTCCTCGTCGGTGAAGGCCTCGTCCTCGTCGGTGACGATCGGGAATCCGAGCGCGCGCCAGAACCGGCGCGCCGACAGCAGCGAGACACCGGCCGCCCGGCTCACCTCACGACGGCGCAGCGTGCGCGGTGCCTTCAGCAGCGCCTCGTCATCCGGCTCAGCGGGCTCAGCGGGCTCAGCGGGCTCAGCGGGCTCAGCGGGCTCAGCGGGCTCAGCGNGGGCCCCGTCGGTTCACCCATGCCGCGGGTCGTACGCCTCGTCGTCGCGGCGGTCGTCCTCGCTGCGGTCGTCCCAACCCTCGCCCGCGGCGTCGGCCAGCTCGTACAGCCGCCGCTGGACGTCCTCGACACCCGGCACGTCGTCGAGGGTCAGCTGGCCGCGCTCGCCGGCCGACTCGACCACGAGCGTCCCGCAGCCCAAGAGGCGCTCGATCACGGTGTGCGAGAACGAGATGTCGTTGATCCGCGTGAGCGGCATGTCGCGTCCGGTGCGGGCGATGACACCGCGCCGCGTGATGAGCCGGCGGGTCGTGACGACGTAGTGGGTGGTGACCCACCGCAGGAACGGCAGCAGCGTCGTCGCCACGAGCACCACCACCGCCACCGTCGCGATGGCGATCCGCACGATCGGCTGGGCGCCGCCGTCGGGTACGCGCGCCGCGCCGAAGGACGCCAACGGCACGACGACGAGCAGCGCGAGCACCGGCAGCACGAGCGCCTTCCAGTGCGGGTGCAGCTCGAGCTCGACGTCCTCGTCCTGCGACAGGAGCCTGCGCGGGTAGGCCATGGTCAGATCATGCCGTGCCCGGCGCGCCCGAGGGGGCGTCCGCGCGACGCACGTGGATGACGTCGCCCACCGCGAGCGCCCGCACGTCACCGGTCGAGGGGCGCACGAGCAGGCAGCCGTCGTCGTCCACGCCCTCGGCCTCGCCCTCCAGAGCGTCACCTCCGGGCAGCTCGACGCGCACCCGCTGGCCGATGGTCGCGCAGCGCTCGCGGTACGCCGCGCCGATGCTGCTGCGCCGCGGGTCGCCGTCCGCCCGCACCCAGGCGCCGTACCGGGCGGCCACACCGCGCAGCACGGCCCGCAGCACGGTGTCGCGGTCGGTGGTCGCCGATCCCGCGATGGCCAGCGACGTCGCCGTCGGCACGGGCAGCTCGTCGGCCGACTGGCTCACGTTGAGACCCACGCCGGCGACGACCGCCGCGCCGTCAGGGGTCTCCACCACCTCCGCGAGCACGCCGCAGACCTTCAGGTCACCGACCAGCACGTCGTTGGGCCACTTCAGCCGGGCGTCCAGGCCAGCGACGCGCACGAGCGCGTCGACCACGCCGACCCCGACGACCAGCGGCAACCACGTCCAGGCCGAGCGCGGGACCTCGCGCGGCTGCAGGAGCACCGACACGGCCACCGCCGACCGCGGCGGCGTCGTCCAGGTGCGGTCGCGGCGGCCTCGACCGGCCTGCTGGTCGTCCGTGGTGAGCACCGCGCCCGCGGTGGCCGTGCCCGCACGGGCGCGCTGCGCGAGGTCGGCGTTCGTGGAGCCGGTAGCCGCGACGACGTCGAGCGACGTCCACGGGCCGTCCGGGTCGACCAGCGCCCGACGCAGGGCTGTCGCCCGCAACGGCGGCCGCGACAGGTCGGCCCACGGCGTGGAAGCGGTCACACCTTGAGGCTAGATGGCGGTGGCGCACTAGGCTGCGGGCCGTGCCCGAACTCTCCGTTGATGACACCACGCCCGAGCCGGACATCCACACCACCGCCGGCAAGCTCGCCGACCTGCACCGCCGCAACGACGAGGCCGTGCACGCCGGATCGGCCCGCATGGTCGAGAAGCAGCACGCCAAGGGCAAGAAGACGGCCCGCGAGCGCGTCGAGGCGCTGCTCGACGAGGGCTCGTTCGTCGAGATGGACGAGCTGGCGCGGCACCGCTCGACCAACTTCGGCCAGCAGAAGCGGCGCCCGTACGGCGATGGCGTCGTCACCGGCTACGGCACCGTCGACGGCCGCCCGGTCGCGGTGTTCAGCCAGGACGTCACCGTCTTCGGCGGCAGCCTCGGCGAGGTCTACGGCGAGAAGATCGTCAAGGTGCTCGACCTGGCGATGAAGATCGGCTGCCCGGTGGTCGGCATCAACGAGGGCGGGGGCGCCCGCATCCAGGAGGGCGTCGTCTCGCTGGGCCTCTACGGCGAGATCTTCCAGCGCAACGTGCACGCCAGCGGCGTCATCCCGCAGATCTCGCTGATCATGGGCGCTGCGGCCGGTGGCCACGTCTACTCCCCCGCGCTCACCGACTTCGTCGTCATGGTCGACGGCACGTCGCAGATGTTTATCACCGGGCCCGACGTCATCAAGACGGTCACCGGCGAGGACGTCACGATGGAGGACCTCGGCGGCGCGCGGACCCACAACACCAAGAGCGGCAACGCGCACTACATGGCGTCCGACGAGGACGACGCCATCGAGTACGTCAAGCAGCTGCTGTCGTACCTGCCGAGCAACAACCTCGACGAGGTGCCGGCCTTCGACAGCGCCGTGGACGACGAGGTGGGCGAGGACGACGCGTTCCTCGACTCCTTCATCCCCGACTCGGCGAACCAGCCGTACGACATGCACACGGTGATCGAGCACGTGCTCGACGACGGCGAGTTCTGCGAGGTGCACGCCCTCTTCGCGCCGAACATCATCGTCGGCTTCGGTCGCGTCGAGGGCCGCAGCGTCGGCGTCGTCGCCAACCAGCCGATGCAGTTCGCGGGCACCCTCGACATCGACGCCTCCGAGAAGGCCGCCCGGTTCGTGCGCACGTGCGACGCCTTCAACATCCCGGTGCTCACCTTCGTCGACGTGCCCGGCTTCCTCCCGGGCACCGACCAGGAGTGGAACGGCATCATCCGCCGCGGCGCCAAGCTGATCTTCGCCTACGCCGAGGCGACGGTGCCCAAGATCACGGTCATCACGCGCAAGGCCTACGGCGGGGCCTACGACGTCATGGGGTCCAAGCACCTCGGCGCCGACATCAACCTCGCCTGGCCCACGGCGCAGATCGCCGTCATGGGCGCGCAGGGCGCCGCGAACATCGTGTACCGCAGCGAGCTGAAGGCGGTCGCCGAGCGCGGCGAGGACGTCGAGGCCGCCCGCCAGCGCCTCATCACCGAGTACGAGGACACCCTCGCCAACCCCTACATCGCGGCGGAGCGCGGATACGTCGACTCCGTCATCCCGCCCTCCTACACGCGGTCGTACGTCATCAAGGCGCTGCGGATGCTGCAGACCAAGCGCGAGACGCTGCCGCCCAAGAAGCACGGGAACATCCCGCTGTGAGCGACCAGGAGCAGCCCCCGGTGCTGCGGATCGTGCGCGGCAACCCGACGCCGGACGACGTCGCCGCGCTCGTCGTGGTGCTCGCGGCTGCCGGTGGTGGGGACGACGCGCCCGCTCCTGCGCCGACGTCCCGGTGGGCCGCCTCGGCGCGTCCGCACGGTGCGACCGCCCCGGCCCGCGGCGGCTGGCGGGCCAGCGCCCTGCCGCGCTGACCTCGACGTGCCCCACGCGGCTCCCGCGCCCCTGGAAGCCCTGGCCCGCTGCGCCTAGAGTGCGAGAAGGCGCAGCCCGTGGGAGGCGACCGTGCCAGAGGCCCAGGTGCAGGACGTCACCCTTCACTACGACGTCACCGGTGAGGGGCCGCCCCTGGTCTTCGTGCACGGCATGTGCGGCCGAGGGGACGTGTGGGAGGGCCAGGTCCAGCGCTTGTCGGACGCCTTCACCTGCATCACGTACGACCGACGGGGTCACGGGTCCAGCTCCGACGCCGACGCGCCGCACACCGTGCCGCTGCACGGCGACGACCTCGCCGCGCTCATCCAGCACCTCTCCCTGGCACCTGTGGTGCTCGTCGGCTCCAGCGGCGGGGCCCGCGTCGCGCTCGACGTCGCGCTGCGCCATCCCGGACTGCTGGCCGGCGCCGTGCTCTCCGAACCACCTGTCTTCTCCCTCGAACCGCAGCTCGGTCGGGAGTTCCTCGGCCGGGTCGTCCCGGCCGTACAGCCGCGTCTGGACGCAGGAGACCTGCGGGGAGCGGTCGACGCGTTCTTCGAGGTCGTGTGCCCCGGGCTGTGGCGCCAACTCGACGACGCCGGTCGGGAGCCGTACCGAGCGAGCGCTGCCATGCTCGTCGCCGACCTGCAGCAGCCACCGCTCACCGTGACGGCCGATGAGCTGGCGGCGGTTCGGGTCCCCGTCCTGGCCATCGCGGGCCGCGACAGCGACCCGTTCCTGCGAGCGACGCCTCGGGTGATCGCGGCAGCGGTGCCGTCGGCTCAGCTGCTCGAGCTGCCCGACTGCGGGCACGTGACCTACGCCGAGCAACCTGACCTCTTCGCCGACGCCGTCCGAGCCTTCGCAGGCGGCCTGGAGCGCTGACGCCGCAACGGCGATCAAGCCTGGACGGCGCCTCGCAGGTCACGCTGGACGCATGACGATTCCCTGGGCAGAACCCCTGGCACCCGTAGAGCGCGGGCCGCGCGTCGTCCCGGAACCGCCGCGGCGCGGCGAGCCGGGCGGCCCGCCGTGCGGTGTGTGCGAAGGGCACGCGACCGAGGCCGTGTGGTCCGACGCGCACTTCACCATGCACACTCCCGTCGGCGGCAGCCTGCCGGGCACCGTGTGGGTGGCGAGCACCGAGCACGTCGACTCCTTCTGCGACCTGTCCCCGGCGGCGGCCGAGGCCTTCGGGCCGATGGTGGCGCGCGTCGAGCGGGCGATCCTCGCGCGAGGCGACGTCGGCCGCGTGCACCTCTACCGCTGGGGTGACGGCGGTGCGCACTTCCACGTGTGGTTCCTGCCGCGTCCGCTCGGCATGCTGGAGGCGAACGGCGCCATGCTGCCGCTGTGGGAGGACGTGCTGCCGAACGTGACGGACGACGAGCTGCTGACGGCGGCCCGCGAGATCGCGGACCGCATGGGATGAGCGCGCCGATCCCGCACCAGCTCGCGCGCCGCCTCGGCACCGGGGACGCCGTCGTCGTCGGGCTGAGCGCCATGGTGGGCGCGGGCGTCTTCGCGGTCTTCGCACCGGCGGCGCAGGCCGCGGGGTCGGGGTTGCTGGTCGGGTTGGGGCTGGCCGCCGTCGTGGCGTTCTGCAACGCGACGTCGTCCGCGCAGCTCGCGGCGGCGTACCCGACGTCCGGCGGCACGTACGTCTACGGCCGCGAGGTGCTCGGGCCGTGGTGGGGCTTCGTCGCCGGCTGGGGCTTCGTGGTCGGCAAGACGGCGTCGTGCGCGGCCATGGCCTTGACGTTCGCGACCTACGCGGTGCCCGCCGGCCGCGGCTGGCAGCGGATCGTGGGGGCCGGCGCTGTCGTGCTGCTGACGGTCGCCAACCTGCGCGGTATCACGCGGACGGCGGCCGCCGCGCGCGTGCTGCTCGTCGCCACCGGTGCGGTGCTCGTGGGGTTCCTCGCGCTCGCCGCCACGGGCGCTGCCGACGTGCACCCCTCCGCTCTGCCGGTGCACGGCGGCGTCGGCGGGGTACTGCAGTCAGCGGGCCTGATCTTCTTCGCCTTCGCCGGCTACGCACGCATCGCCACGCTGGCCGAGGAGGTGCGGCGTCCGGAGCAGCTGGGTCGGGCCATCGTGATCGCGCTGGCCGTCGTGGTGCTGCTCTACCTCGCGGTCGGGCTGGCACTGGTGGCCGTGCTGGGGCGTGACCTGCCGTCCTCGGCCACGCCGGTCGCCTCGGCGGTCGACGCGCTGGGGGCAGCGTGGGCCGTGCCGGTCGTACGCATCGGTGCCGCGGCGGCGAGCCTCGGTGCGCTGCTGGCCCTCCTGGCCGGCGTCGGGCGGACGACGCTCGCGATGGCGCGCGAGCGCGATCTGCCCGGGCCGCTGGCGTCCGTCGACCTCCGCCACCACGTCCCCGACCGCGCACAGCTCGCGATCGGCGCGGTCGTCGTCGTCCTCGTGCTGACGTCGGACCTGCGCGGCGTCATCGGGTTCTCGTCCTGCGGCGTGCTCATCTACTACGCGGTGGCGAACCTGTCGGCGGTGCGGCAACCGGCGGCGCAGCGGCGCTGGCCGCGGGCGTTGCAGCTCGTCGGGCTGGTCGGCTGCCTGGTGCTCGTGGTGACGCTGCCCTCGGCGTCGGTGCTCGCCGGGCTGGGCGTCCTGGCCGTCGGTGTCCTCGGCCGGCTCGTCGTCCTCCGGCATCGACGCTGAACCACGCAGTCAGAGCCGGCGCTGCAGCTGCGGGCACGCCTCGACGAGCTGGAAGCCCAGTGCTTCGTTGATGGCCAGCATGTGCGCGTTGACGTCGGCGTTGCCGGTCATCACGACGGTGCGCTCGGGGTGGGCGGCCTGCAGGCGGCGCAGGTTCTCGACCTTGACGGCGAGCCCGAGCCGGTGGCCGCGGTGCTCGCGGCGCACCAGGGTTCCCCACTGCCACACCGACGTCCGCGTGCCAGAGCCGATGACGAGGTCGGTGTAGGCGACGACCTGGCCGTCGCCGTCGACCGCGACGGTCGTGATCCGTTCGCGGCCCATGTCGGTGAACAGCTGCAACCGCTCGCGGTAGCGCTCGGGGGTGAGCGACTCGGGCTCGTACTCGACCGTGCCGGCCGGGGCGTCGACCGCGAGCTGGTTCTCGGTGTCGCACAAGGACGCCTGCAGGTGTTCTGGCACACCGTCGACGTAGGTCTCCAGCCGGTACCGGCCCGACCAGCCGGCGCGGGCGCCGGCCTCGAGGTCGTCCAGCCGACCGGCGTCGACGGGCAGCGCCAGGTGCCGCATGGAGTCCCGGCTCGCCTCGGCGAAACCGTGTCGTGCGGCGAAGCGCCGGTACGGGTGCTCGTCGCCGGCGTCCAGCGGCACGAACACCTCCGACAGCACCTCAGGGCGGCCCCGCCGGTGCACCTCGTCGAGCACCGCCTGCAGCAGCGCGGTTCCCCGTCCGCGACCGCGCGCCTGCGGCTCGACCTCCACCATGCAGTAGGCCTTGTCGACGTTGTCGGTCAGCGGGAACCAGCAGTGCGCGAGCCCCACCGGTCTCCCGTCCCACCAGGCCGCCCAGAGCAGGTGGTCCTCGGCGGGGTCGACGAACCGCTGGTCGGCGGCGAAGGCGCTCGGGGACTCCGGATCGTGCCACGGCCGCCCGGCCCGCTTGCTGGCTGCCTCGACGCCGTACAGCTGCGCCAGCACCGCGTCGTCCGCGAGGTCGACGCGGTGGACGGTGTCGAGATGCAGCGTGCCCACGAGCGACCACGCTAGGCAGCACGCGGGCCGGGGGGCCAACGGTTATCCCTGCGCGCCACTAGGGTGACCGCCGTGACCGACTCCACAGACGCCGTTCGCCCGCGCACCGCCGTCGACGAGATCGCCGACGCCCACCTCGACGCCGAGATCGCGCTCGACCCGATCGCCGCGACGTCGCTCGGGGTGCCCGGCCACGAGACCGAGCTCACCGACTACTCCCCCGAGGGCCACGCGGCCCGGCGCGAGGTCGGGCTGCGCACCCTGCGAGCCCTCGACGACGTCGAGCCCGCGGACGACGTCGACCGCGTGACGATCGCGGCGATGCGCGAACGGCTCGGGCTGGCCGAGGAGCTCTACGCCATCGGTGCGGACGACTACGACCTCAACGTGCTCGCGAGTCCGCTGCAGAGCCTGCGCTCGGTGTACGACCTGATGAACAAGGGCACTGTCGACGACTGGGCGACCATCGCCACGCGCCTCACCCGGACGCCGCAGGCCATGCAGCAGTACGTCGCGTCGCTGCGCGAGGGCATGGCGCGAGGCGTCACGCCCGCGCGGCGGCAGGTCGAGAAGTGCGCGGCCCAGGCCGAGCAGCACGCATCCGCGAACGGCTTCTTCGCCGAGCTCGCGTCCGGTGCACGTGCCGGTGACGCCGAACTACCGACGAGCGTTTCGTCCGACCTATCCGACGCTACAAACGTTGCAGCGCAGGCCTTCGGTGACTTCTCGAGGTTCCTGCGCGACGAGCTGCTGCCCGTCGCGCGCGCTGACGACGCTGTCGGCCGCGATGAGTACCAGCTGCGCTCCCGTTACTTCCTGGGCGCCACGGTCGACCTCGACGAGACCTACGAGTGGGGCCGCGCCGAGCTCGCGCGCATCGAGGACGAGATGCGAGCGGTCGCCGAGCAGATCAAGCCTGGCTCGACGCCCGACGAGGCGATGAAGGCACTGGACGACGACCCCGCCCGCCAGCTGCACGGCACCGACGCGCTGCAGGCCTGGATGCAGCAGCTGAGCGACGCCGCGATCGTGGCCATGGCCGGCACGCACTTCGACATCCCGCACCCGGTGCGCCGGCTGGAGTGCTGCATCGCGCCGACCCACGAGGGCGGCATCTACTACACCGGCCCGAGCGAGGACTTCTCACGGCCGGGCCGCATGTGGTGGTCGGTGCCCGAGGACGTCACCAGCTTCGGCACGTGGCGCGAGACCACGACCGTCTACCACGAGGGCGTGCCCGGCCATCACCTCCAGGTGGCGCAGACCGTCTACCGCTCGGCCCTCCTCAACCGCTGGCGGCGCCTCGGTTGCTGGGTCAGCGGCCACGGCGAGGGCTGGGCGCTCTACGCCGAGCGGCTGATGGCCGACCTGGGCTTCCTCGACGACCCGGGCGACCGCATGGGCATGCTCGACGGTCAGCGCATGCGTGCGGCGCGCGTCGTCCTCGACATCGGCGTGCACTGCCGCAAGGACGCCCCGGCTGAGCTGGGCGGTGGCACCTGGGACGCCGAGAAGGCCTGGGAGTTCTTCCGGCACAAGGTGAACATGCCCGAGTCATTCATCCGCTTCGAGGTCGACCGCTACCTCGGGTGGCCGGGCCAGGCGCCGGCGTACAAGGTTGGCGAGCGACTGTGGCTCGACGCGCGCGAGCAGGTGAGGGCGCGCGAGGGCGACGCGTTCGACCTGGCGCGCTTCCACCGCCGAGCGCTCGATCTGGGGTCGGTCGGGCTCGACGTCCTGCGCGAGGCGCTCGTCGGCCGAGCGCTGCCCACGACCTGAGACGCCGCTCGGGAATACCCTGCACGGCGCCTAGGGTTTGCTCTCGAGATGGGAAACGTCTGGGGATTGACGACGCGGCGCTGGCTCGACCTGCGCCGCTGGGCCGGTGACGGCTGTCGCGGCTGACGCGCGCCACCGTCCCCCTTCGTCACTCACCCTAGGACTCCCATGTCTTCCGCCACTTCGGCGCGCCCTCGGCGCGCGTCCGCACTGCCCCGCGTGCCGTTCGGCGCGCAGATCCTGCTCGGCCTGGTCCTCGGCGTCGCGCTCGGCCTGCTGGCCCGCGCACAGGACCTCGGCTGGCTCACCGAGACCCTCACCACGATCGGCAGCCTGTTCGTCCAGCTGCTGAAGCTGGCCGTGCCGCCGCTGGTCTTCACTGCCGTGCTGGTCTCGATCACGCGGCTGCGCGAGGTGACCGGCGCCGCGCGCCTGGCCCTGCGCACCCTGCTGTGGTTCGGCATCACGAGTGCGATCGCCGTGACGATCGGCCTGGTGCTCGGCACCATCACCCACCCCGGCCGCGGCGTGCAGCTCGACGTGTCGAAGGCCGCCAAGCCCGAGCACGTCGGCTCGTGGTTGGACTTCCTCACCGGCATCGTGCCGACCAACCCGGTGGGCGCGTTCGTCGACGGCAACGTGCTGCAGATCGTGTTCCTCGGTGCCGTCACGGCTGCGGCCGTGCTGGCCGTCGGCGCCAAGGCCGAGCCCGTCGTCGCGCTGTCGGAGGCCGTGCTCGAAGTCGTGCAGAAGGCGCTGTGGTGGGTCATCCGCCTCGCGCCCCTCGGCACCCTGGGCCTCATCGGAAAGGCCGTCGCCAGCTACGGCTGGGACCTCCTGTCGCCCCTCGCCACCTTCACCGTCACCGTGTACGTCGGCCTGGCGCTCGTCATCGCCGTCGTCTACCCGACGCTGCTCGCCGGCGTCGCCAAGCTCAACCCGGTGCGGTTCTTCGCCGGCGCCTGGCCGGCGATCGAGCTGGCGTTCGTGTCGCGCTCGTCGGTGGGCACCATGCCGCTGACCCAGCGCGTCGCCACCGAGAACCTCGGCGTGCCGCGCGAGTACGCGGCGTTCGCCGTCCCGTTCGGCGCCACCACGAAGATGGACGGCTGCGCTGCCATCTACCCGGCGATCTCGGCGATCTTCGTGGCCGAGGTGTTCGGCATTCCGTTGGGGGTCAAGGAGTACGTGCTGATCGCGTTCGTGTCGGTCGTCGGCTCGGCGGCCACGGCGGGCCTCACCGGCGCCATCGTGATGCTGACCCTCACGCTGTCGACGCTCGGCTTGCCGCTCGAGGGCGCCGGCCTGCTGCTGGCGATCGACCCGATCCTCGACATGGGCCGCACCGCGGTCAACGTGACCGGCCAGGCGCTCGTGCCCGTGATCGTGTCGGCCCGTGCGGGCATCCTCGACCGGGCGGTCTACAACGCCCGCGAGCAGGCGGTGCGTGACGCCGTGCCCGGCACCGGCGAGCGCACCCGAGAGCCGGTGCCCAGCGCGGCCTGAGCCGCACCTCGCACTAGGGTCGGGCGCGTGACCTCCTCCGCGCCCGACCCTCGTGCACTCACCCTCGTCCTCGCCTCGCAGTCCCCTGCGCGGCTGAAGACGCTGCGTTCCGCTGGCGTCGAGCCGCAGGTGCAGGTCTCGCAGGTCGACGAGGAGGCCGTCGAGGCCGCCGCCCGCGAGACCTACGGCGAGCTCGACGCCGACCAGGTCGCCCTGCTGCTCGCGCGAGCCAAGGCAGAGGACGTCGCGGCGACGCTCGACGACTGCCTGGTGCTGGGCTGCGACTCCGTGCTCGAGCTGGCCGGCGAGCAGCACGGCAAGCCGCGCGACGCCGCGGAGGCGACCGCCCGCTGGCAGCGCATGCGCGGCGGCTCCGGCGTCCTGCACACCGGCCACTGGCTGATCGACCTGCGCGACCCCGACGACGGCGGCAGCGGCGCCACGCTCGGCGCGGTCGCCTCCACCACCGTCCACTTCGCCGACGTCACGGACGAGGAGATCGCCGCCTACGTCGCCACCGGGGAGCCGCTCGGCGTGGCCGGCGCCTTCACCACCGACGGGCTCGGCGGTGCGTTCGTGCGCGGCATCGAGGGAGACCACCACACCGTGGTCGGCGTGAGCCTGCCGGTGCTGCGCGACCTGCTCGCCGAGTGCGGCGTGCGCTGGACCGACCTGTGGGTCACCGCCTGATTTGACGCCGCGGGCCGCGTGTTGATTAGGTAAGCCTTACCTTCTCAACTGGCGGGAGTTCGCTGTGCTGCCCACGTTCGTCATCGGCCTGCGCGAAGGCCTCGAGGCCGCCCTGGTCGTCGGGATCATCGCTGCGTTCCTCGCGCGCCAGGGGCGTCGTGACGCGCTGCGTCAGGTCTGGCTCGGCGTGGGCGCAGCCGTCGTCCTGTGCCTGGGCGTGGGCTTCGCCCTGCACGCGCTCGAGCGCAGCCTCCCCCAGCAGGCGCAGGAGGGGCTCGAGACGGTCATCGGTCTGCTGGCGGTCGCGATGGTGACCTGGATGATCGTCTGGATGCGCCGCAACGCCCGTCGCCTCAAGGGCGGCCTCGAGGCGGCGGCCGCCGCCGCACTCGACTCCGGCTCGGCCCGGGCCCTGGTCGTGATGGCCTTCCTGGCCGTGCTGCGCGAGGGCTTCGAGACCGCCGTCTTCCTGCTCTCGGTGTTCCAGAGCAGCACCAACGCCACGGCCGCCTCGGGCGGCGCGCTGCTGGGCATCGCCGTCTCGCTCGCCATCGGTTACGGCATCTACCGCGGCGGGGTGCGCATCAACCTGCAGCGGTTCTTCACGGCCACCGGCGCAGTGCTCGTCGTCGTCGCGGCCGGTCTGCTCATGACGGCCGCGCACACCGCGCACGAAGCGGGGTGGGTGAACGTCGGCCAGCAGGCGGTGGCTGACCTGTCCGGAGTCGTCGCACCGGGGACGGCGCAGGCGGCTCTGGTCACCGGCGTCCTCGGGATCCAGCCGCGACCGACACTGATCGAGGTGCTCGCCTGGGCCCTCTATCTCGTGCCCATGCTGCTCGTGGTGCTGTGGCGCCCGCGGGCGCCACGGCCCGCGCGCAGCACCGCCACGCCGCGCGTTCCCGCCGACGCCTGACCCTCCTTCCGTTGCCCTGAAAGGACTTCCCGTGATGTCCCCTGCCCGCGTGCCCGCGCTCGCCGGCGCCCTCGCTGCCTCGTTGCTGGTCCTCACCGCCTGTGGCGACGACGCCTCGCCCGCTGCCGCCGGTGCCACGACCGTCACGGTCACCGCCACCGACGACGGCTGCACCGCCGAGCCGGCGTCGTCCGCGGCCGGGCCGGTGACGTTCAAGGTGACGAACCGCGACGCGCGCCGGGTCACCGAGGTCGAGCTGCTGCGCGACGGCAAGATCCTGGGCGAGAAGGAGAACCTCACACCGGGCCTGTCCGGCACCTTCACGCTGCGCCTGGACGCCGGCGAGTACGTCGTCCTGTGCCCGAACGCCGCCACCGAGCAGTCGACGTTCACGGTCAGGGGCGCGGCGGGCGGGGCCGCGACGACCACCGCTGCGGCCGGGCTCGACGAGGCGGTGTCGACGTACCGCACCTACCTGCTCTCGCAGACCGCATCGCTGGTGAAGGCCACGACCGAGTTCACCGCCGCGGTGAAGGCGGGTGACGTCGAGCAGGCCAAGGCGCTCTACGCCCCGACCCGCAGCTGGTACGAGCGGATCGAGCCGGTGGCCGAGACCTTCGGCGACCTCGACCCGCGGATCGACGCGCGCGTCAACGACGTCGACCCGTCGGACGCGTGGACCGGCTTCCACCGCATCGAGAAGGCGCTGTGGGCCGACCGCAGCCTGAAGGGCCTGGCGCCGGTCGCCGACCAGCTGCTGGCCGACGTCCGCGAGCTGTCGGGCGAGATGGACGACGTCGAGCTGAGCGCCGCGCAGATCGCCAACGGCGCCGTCGGCCTGCTCGACGAGGTCGCCAAGAGCAAGATCACCGGCGAGGAGGAGCGCTACAGCCACACCGACCTGTGGGACTTCGCCGCCAACCTCGCCGGCGCTCGCCAGGCGTTCGACGTCCTCGGGCCAGTGCTGCGCGAGAAGCAGCCGACCCTGCTGGAGACAGCCAAGTCGCAGTTCGCTGACGTCGAGGCGTCGCTGGCCCGGTACCGCACTGGCGACGGTTACCGTGACTACTCCGCCGTGACCGACGAGCAACGACGCACGATGACCACGCAGGTCAACGCGCTCGCCGAGACGCTCAGCAAGATCGCTCCCCTCGTCGCATGAGCGTCAGCCGGAGGGGGTTCCTGGGCGGCCTCGGTGCGGCCGGCGCCGGCGCAGGGCTGAGCGCCATCGCGGCGACGGCGCACGCCAGCGCACCGCGGGCGCCGCACGTCGCCGACCGCGTGCCGTTCCACGGCGAGCACCAGGCCGGGATCGCCACGCCGTCGCAGGACCGCCTCGCGTTCGCGGCGTTCGACGTCACCACCGACGACCGCGCCGCGCTGCGCGACCTGCTCGCCGAGTGGACGGCAGCCGCCGAGGCGATGACCCGAGGCGCGGCGGTGCCTGGCACGTCATCGCTGCCCTCGGCGCCGCCCGCCGACACGGGCGAGGCGATAGGACTTCCGGCGTCCGGGCTCACCGTCACCATCGGTTTCGGGCCGTCGCTGTTCGACGACCGCCTCGGCCTCGCTTCCCGGCGACCCGCTGCCCTGCAACCGGTTCCGGCGCTACCCGGCGACGAGCTCGACCCGCGTCGCTGCGGCGGCGACCTGGCGATCCAGGCCTGCGCCAACGACCCTCAGGTCGCGTTCCACGTCGTCCGCAACCTCGCGCGCATCGGGGCCGGCACCGTGGCCATGCGGTGGTCGCAGCTGGGCTTCGGCCGCACCTCCACCACCAGCCGCACGCAGTCGACGCCGCGCAACCTCATGGGGTTCAAGGACGGCACGCGCAACATCGTGGGTGAGGACCTCGCCGCCATGCGCCGGCACGTGTGGGCGGGGGCCGACTCCGGGCAGCCGTGGATGGACGGCGGCACGTACCTCATGGCCCGTCGCATCCGCATGCTCGTGGAGGCGTGGGACCGCGACGTCCTCTCCGACCAGGAGGCGGTCTTCGGGCGGCGCAAGCACTCCGGGGCACCGCTCACCGGCGTGGCCGAGTCCGACGACCCCGACTACGCAGCCACCGCGGCGGATGGCGAGCCGGTGATCCCCGACCAGGCGCACATCCGGCTCGCGAGCCCGGAGAACAACGACGGCCTGCGCATCCTGCGGCGCGGTTTCTCCTACACCGACGGCATCGACGACCTCGGCCTGCTCGACGCCGGGTTGTTCTTCATCTCGTTCCAGCGCGATCCCGAGCAGTTCGTGGCGCTGCAGCGCAAGCTCGGGCGGCACGACGCCCTCAACGAGTACATCAAGCACACCGGCAGCGGTGTCTGGGCCTGCCCGCGCGGCCTGCCCGACCCCTCACGCACCTGGGCCGACCACCTCTTCGCCTGACGGCCCTAGACGGGCGGGACGCCGCGCCGCCGCTGGCTGAACGCGCGGTCTCGGCGCGCGGCGTACCGCAGCCGCATGACCAGCTCGTCGCGCAGGTCCTCGGGCTCGACGACGCCGTCGAGCACGAGGTCGCTGAGGAGGCGCTCGAGGTCGACGTCCTCCTCGTACTCGCTGCGCCGGTCGGCCACGAACTGCGCCCGCTCGGCGTCGTCCTCGATGGCCGCGATCTTGTTGGCGTACACCGCGTTCACGGCGGCATCTGGCCCCATCACGGCGATGCGGGCGGTCGGCAGCGCGATGCACGCGTCGGGCCCGAAGCCGGGGCCGGCCATGGCGTAGAGGCCGGCGCCGTAGGCCTTGCGGACCACGACGCTCACCTGCGGCACGGTCGCCTCCGACACCGCGCTCACCATCTTGGCGCCGTGCCGGATGATGCCGCCGCGCTCGACGTCCGAGCCGATCATGAAGCCGGGCACGTCGGCCAGGTAGACCAGCGGCACGTTGAACGCGTCGCACCACCAGATGAAGCGCGCGGCCTTGTCGGCGCTGTCGGCGAAGAGCACGCCGCCCTTCACCGCCGAGTTGTTGGCGACGATGCCGATGGTCTCGCCGTTCATGCGACCGAAACCCGTGACGAGCTCCGCCGCGAACAGCGGCTTGATCTCGAAGAACGACCCGTCGTCGACCAGCCCGTCGATGACGTCGTGGACGTCGAACGGCTGGCTCTCGACCTCCGGCACGACCGTGGCGTCGAGCGGCGACTCCGGCGGCTCGGGCGCGTACGACGGTGGGGCGTCGCGCCAGCTCGACGGCAGGTAGGAGAACAGCAGTCGCGCCTGCTCGATGGCGTCGGTGTCGTCGTCGGCCAGCAGGTCGCCGCAGCCCGAGACGGTGCAGTGCATGCGCGCACCGCCCATCTCCTCGAGCGTGACCTTCTCGCCCACCACCATCTCGGCCATGCGGGGGCTGCCGAGGTACATGGAGGCGTTGCCCTCCACCATGATCACGCAGTCCGTGAACGACGGGATGTACGCACCACCCGCGGCCGACGGGCCGAACAGGCAGCAGATCTGCGGCACCTTGCCGCTGAGCGCCACCTGGTTGTGGAAGATGCGACCGGCGCCGCGGCGCCCGGGGAACAGGTCGACCTGGTCGGTGATCCGCGCGCCCGCGGAGTCGACGAACCAGAACACCGGAAGCTCTTCGCGCAGAGCCGATTCCGTGGCCCGCACGATCTTCTCGACGGTGCGCGCACCCCAAGAGCCGGCCTTCACGGTGGGGTCGTTGGCGACGACGATCGCTGGACGTCCGTCCACGAGCCCGCGCCCAGTGACCACGCCGTCCGCCGGCAGCCCGTCGGCCATCGCGTTCGCGTACCGGCCGTCCTCGATGAACGTCCCCTCGTCGAACAGCAGCGCGATGCGCTCGCGGACGTAGAGCTTGTTCTGGCTCGCGAGCTTGTCAGCGGCCTTGGGGGTGGGCGCGGCCGAGGCCTCGTGCGCAGCGTGGAGCCGCTCACGCACCTGCTCGACGCGCGGGTCGCTCGCGTACGTCACGACGGCAGACCCAGCCCGCGGGCGATCACCATGCGCTGCACCTCGCTCGTCCCCTCTCCGATCTCGAGGATCTTGGCGTCGCGGTAGAACCGCGCCACCGGGTACTCCTCCATGAATCCGTTGCCGCCGAAGATCTGCGTCGCCACGCGGGTGGCCGACACGGCGGCCTCGGTGGAGTACAGCTTGGCGATCGCTGCCGCCTGCTTCACCTCGGCCACCGAGCGCTTGCCCTCGTGGTGCAGGTCCTTCAGCCACGCCGCCTTGTAGGTGAGCATGCGCGCCGCCTCGACCGCCACGGCCAGGTCGGCGACCTGGAACGACACACCCTGGTTGACGCCGATCGGCTTGCCGAACGCGATCCGCGTCTTCGCGTACTCGGTCGTCGCCTCGAGGCAGGCCTGGGCCAGGCCGACGGCGAGCGCCGAGATGGCGATGCGGCCGTCGTCCAGGGTCTTGAGGAACTGCTTGAAGCCCTCGCCGCGGCCGCCGAGCAGGTGGTCGGCCGGCACGCGTGCGCCGTCGAAGGTGAGCCCGTGGGTGTCGCTCGCGTGCCACCCGAGCTTGCGGTAGGCCGGCTCGACGGTGAAACCCGGTGTGCCGGAAGGGACCATGATCGCGGAGATCTCGGCGCGGCCGTCGTCCAGCGTGCCGGTGCGCGCGGTGACGGTGACGACGCTCGTGATGTCGCTGCCCGAGTTGGTGATGAAGGCCTTCGCGCCGTCGACCACCCACTGCGCATCGTCGCCCTCGCCCTCGAGGCGCGCCTTGGTGCGGGTCGCACCCGCGTCGGAACCGGCGTCCGGCTCGGTGAGGCCGAATGCCGCGAGCGCACGGCCGGCGACGAGGTCGGGCAGCCAGCGCTGCTTCTGCTCGTCGGTGCCGAAGCTGAGGATCGGGTTGATGCCCAGGCCCACCCCGGCCGACAGCGTGATGCCGATCGACTGGTCGACGCGGCCGAGCTCCTCGATGGCCACGCAAAGGGAAGTGAAGTCGCCACCCGCGCCGCCGTACTCCTCCGGCACGACCAGCCCGAACAGGCCGAGCTCGCCAAGCTGCGGCACCAGCTCAACCGGGAAGCGGTGCTCGCGATCCCACTGCTCGACGTGCGGGGCCACCTGCTCCTCGGCGAACTCGCGGACCACCGCCCGGAAGTCCTCGTGGTCCTTGCTGAGTTCGAACGCGGTCACAGTGGTCCTCCTTGACGTTGACGTCAACGTAAAGCAGGATGCCGGGCGTGGCAAGCGGCACGTGGACGATCGCGCAGATCGCCGAGGAGCTCGGCATCACGCACCGCACCGTGCGCTACTACGAGGACCTCGGCCTCATCTCGCCCGAGCGGCGCGGCACCGTGCGGGTGTTCCACCCGCGCGACCGCATCCGCCTGCAGCTCGTGCTGCGGGGCAAGCGCCTCGGCTTCCCGCTCGAGGAGATCCGCACGATCGTCGACATGTACGACGAGCAGCCGGGCGAGGCCGGCCAGCTGCGGTACCTGCTTGGCCAGATCGACGACCGGCGGGCCGAGCTGGAGCAACGCAAGCGCGACGTCGAGGCGGCCCTGACCGAGCTCGACGACCTCGAGCGGCGCTGCCACGACGACCTGACGGCGCTGGCCGAGGGTGGCCCTGGTGCACCGACCGATGCAGGGACAGATGACGACACTGACGTTCGCTAGGCTCACGCCGGGCCGGAGGGAGCTGGGATGACGACGGACGGAGCGGGCGAGATGGGACGACACGGGAACCGCATGATCACCAAGGTGCTCATCGCCAACCGCGGCGAGATCGCGGTGCGCGTCGCCCGGGCCTGCCGAGACGCGGGGATCGCCTCGGTGGCGGTGTACGCCGACCCCGACCGCGACGCCCTGCACGTCAAGGTCGCCGACGAGGCCTACGCCCTCGGCGGCTCGACCCCCGGCGACTCCTACCTGGTGCAGGAGAAGCTGATCGCCGTCGCCAAGGAGTCGGGCGCTGACGCCGTCCACCCCGGCTACGGCTTCCTCTCCGAGAACGCCCACTTCGCCCAGGCCGTCATCGACGCCGGGCTCATCTGGGTCGGGCCTCCCCCGGCAGCCATCGACGCCCTCGGCGACAAGGTCAAGGCGCGCCACATCGCCGAGCGCGCGGGCGCCCCGCTCGTCGCCGGCACCAAGGACCCCGTGAACGACGCCGACGAGGTCATCGCCTTCGCCGACGAGCACGGCCTCCCCGTCGCCATCAAGGCGGCGTACGGCGGCGGCGGCCGCGGCCTGAAGGTCGCCCGCGAGCGCGACGAGATCGCGGAGCTGTACGAGTCCGCCGTGCGCGAGGCCGTGTCGGCGTTCGGTCGTGGAGAGTGCTTCGTCGAGAAGTACCTCGACAAGCCGCGCCACGTCGAGACCCAGTGCCTCGCCGACGAGCACGGCAACGTCGTGGTCGTCTCGACGCGTGACTGCTCGCTGCAGCGCCGCCACCAGAAGCTCGTCGAGGAGGCGCCCGCGCCCTTCCTCAGCGACGAGCAGGTCGCCGAGCTGTACCGCGCCTCCAAGGCGATCCTGCGCGAGGCCAACTACGTCGGGGCCGGCACCTGCGAGTTCCTCGTGGGCCAGGACGGCACCATCTCGTTCCTCGAGGTCAACACCCGCCTGCAGGTCGAGCACTGCGTCAGCGAGGAGGTCTCCGGTCTGGACCTCGTGCGCGAGCAGCTGCGCATCGCGGCAGGCGAGGAGCTCGGCTACGACGACCCCGAGCTGCGTGGGCACTCCATCGAGTTCCGCATCAACGGCGAGGACGCCGGACGCAACTTCCTGCCCGCCCCCGGCTCGGTCACGGCGTTCCACCCGCCGACGGGGCCCGGCGTCCGGCTCGACTCGGGCGTGGAGTCCGGTGACGTCATCGCCGGTGCCTTCGACTCGATGCTCGCCAAGCTCATCATCACCGGCTCCTCGCGCCAGCACGCGATCGAGCGGTCGCGTCGGGCGCTGGACGAGTTCGTGATCGAGGGCATGCCGACGGTGCTGCCCTTCCACCGCGCCGTCGTGCGCGACGAGGCCTTTGCGCCTGCCGACACCGAGGCGCCGTTCACCGTGCACACGCGCTGGATCGAGACCGAGTTCGACAACCAGATCGAGCCGTTCGCGGGCCCCGGCGCGCAGGGCGCTGAGCCAGAGGAGCGCCAGCAGGTCGTCGTCGAGGTCGGTGGCAAGCGGCTGGAGGTCTCGCTGCCGGCCGGGTTCGCCGTCGGTGGCAACGGCGGTGGCGCGGTCGCCAAGGCCAAGGCTCCCAAGCGCTCGGCGCGCGCTTCGTCCGGTGCGGCTGCAGGTGGGGACGCCCTCACCGCCCCGATGCAGGGCACGATCGTGAAGATCACGGTGGAGGAAGGGCACGTCGTCGAAGCGGGCCAGCTCGTCGTCGTCCTCGAGGCCATGAAGATGGAGCAGCCCATCACCGCGCACAAGTCGGGAATCATCACCGCGCTGCAAGCCGAGATCGGCCAGACCGTCACCAGCGGCGCCGTCCTGCTCGAGGTCAAGGACCACTCCGACGCCACCACCGCCACCACCGAGTAGCCCCGACCTCGCAAATTCCCCGGAATTCGTCGCCTGGGCACCCTCCGGGCGTACAAGTTCCGGGGAATTTGCCGAGAGGTGGTCAGCGGGTGCGCTCGGCGATGGCGCCTCGCACCGCCGCCAGCAACAGCGACGGACGGCGCAGCATCTCAGCCGTCACAATGACGACCGTCCAGCCGGCAGCGCGCAACCCAGCAAGACGGTCGTTGTCGAGCCCGCGCTGCCGCTCCTCCTCGTGCCACCGACCGTCGTACTCGATGGCGATCTTGAGCTCGGGAATCGCGAGGTCAACGCGGGCGATGACCCGCCCGTCGACCCGGACGCGAAACTGCGGCACCGTCACGATGCCGTCCTCGTGCAGCAGCACTCGTGCACGCGACTCCGGCAGCGACTCGGCTCGAGGATCGACGAGCTCAGCCGCGCAGGCCGCTGCACGCACGTGGTGAACGCCCTGCTCGCCCAGCCATCGTCGGAAAGCCTGGACGTCGAGCAGTCCGGCCCGCACCAGGGCGTCGAGTCGGGCGGTGGCGTCCGGCAGATCAAGACCCGCTACGGCATCCAGTGCGAGTCGGTTCGCCTCAGCCAGCCGGACGCCGTCCAGCAGCCGCCCGACGCGCACAGGCCGCTGGCTCGTACGCACCTTCACGCCTTCGCGTTTGGGCGCCTTGACGCTCTCGGGTACGACTGCCAGCACGATGTCGCCCCGCTGCGCGATGCGGACGCCGAGGACCGTGGCGGCCGAGGCACCGGTGATCACGGCCTCGTCGGGGAGAACCAGGCAGGCCGCCTGGCACTGCAGCTTGTGTGTGAGGGGCACCCAGCTGGGCCGATAGACGCCCTGCAGCACACGCTCGACGAACGGCCCGCGGAGCTGGCGGTCGGTCAGCAGACCCTGCGCGACGGCCTCACTACCGACAAACACGTCCGGTAGGGGCTCAGGGGGACGACGATGCTTCGGCACCTGACGAGCATGGCGAAGTCGGCGTCACCGCTGCGGCGCCCGAGCCCGCACCTGTGGATAACCCCCTGAGCCCCATCAGAGGTCCGGCAAATTCTTGGGAAGTTGTACGCCTGGGTCCGCCCAGGCGTACAAGTTCCCAAGAATTTGCCGGAAGGGGGTGGTCAGGGGGTGGGAAGGGGGCGGGGTCAGGGGGCGGTGTGCAGCTGGCGCGCGGCCTCGGCGATCGAACCGGACATCGACGGGTAGACCGTGAAGGTCGACGCCACCTGGTCGACCGTCAGCTTGGTCTGCACCGCGAGCGCCACCGGGAAGATCAGCTCGGAGGCGCGCGGGGCCACGACGACGCCACCCATGACCTGGCCGGTTCCGCTGCGGCAGAACAACTTCACGAAGCCGTCGCGCACGTTCTGCATCTTGGCCCGAGGGTTGGTGGCGAGCGGCAGCATCACCGACTCGTAGGCGATGCCCGCTTGTTCGAGCGCCGGCACCGACCAGCCGACCGTGGCGATCTCAGGGTCGGTGAAGATGTTGGCGGCCACCGCGCGCAGGTTGAGGGGCTGGACGGCGTCCCCGAGGGCGTGCTGCATCGCGATGCGCCCCTGCATGGCCGCTACCGAGGCGAGCGGGAGCACGCCGGTGCAGTCCCCGGCCGCGTAGACCCCGCGCGCGGTGGTGCGGGACACGCCGTCGACCTGCACGTGACCGGACGCCGTCAGCTCCACCCCCGCGGTGTCGAGGCCGAGGTCGTCGGTGTTGGGCACCGACCCCACCGCCATGACGCAGTGCGAACCCGACACCGTGCGCCCGTCGGTGAGGGTCACGAGCACGCCGTCGCCGTCGCGCATCACCGACTGCGCGCGCGAGCGGTCGAGCACGTTCATGCCGCGCCGCCGGAAGACGTCCTCGATCACCTCGGCCGCATCGGGGTCCTCCCCCGGCAGGACGCGCTCGCGTGAGCTGACGAGCGTGACCTGGCTGCCGAGCCCGAGGTAGGCGTGGGCGAACTCCGCGCCCGTGACACCAGAGCCCACCACCACCACGTGCTCCGGCACCTGCGTGAGGTCGTACACCTGCTGCCACGTGAGGATCCGCTCGCCGTCCGGGACGGCGGTGGGCAGCTCGCGCGGGCGGGCACCGGTGGAGATCAGGGCGACGTCGGTGTCGATGGTCGACGTGCCGCCGTCAGCCTGCTCGACCACGACGCGTTGGGCGCCGTCGAGCCGCCCGACACCGCGCACGACCCGGATGCCGTCACGCTCGAGCCGCGCGGCGATGTCGTCACTCTGCGCTTGCGCCAGCTCGAGCACGCGGTGGTTGACCACCGCCAGGTCGGCGCTGGCCACCTGGCCGGGCTGCGGCGGCTCCGCCAGCTGGACGCCGTACCCGGCAGCCAGGAAGAACCGGCCCATGAAGTCGGCGGTGGAGATCAGCGCCTTGCTGGGCACGCAATCGGTGAGCACGGCAGCGCCACCGAGCCCGTCGCGGTCGACCACCGTCACCTCGGCACCCAGGTGCGCTGCCACGAGCGCGCTCTCGTACCCGCCCGGGCCGCCGCCGACGATGGCGACGCGGTGCGGACGGTTCGCGGTGGGGCTGCTCACGGCCACCATCCAACCACTGACCCCCTAACCTGGCCCCATGCCCCTGTACGCCGCGTACGGCAGCAACCTCGACTCGCGCCGCATGCTCGAGCGGGCTCCGCACTCCCCGCCGTGCGGCACCGGCTGGCTGAACGGTTGGCGACTGACCTTCGGTGGCGAGGAGCTCGGCTGGCAGGGGTCGCTCGCGACGATCGTCGAGCAGGCCGGCGCCCAGGTGTACGTAGCGCTCTACGACCTCACCACCTCTGACGAGGCGCTGCTCGACGAGTGGGAAGGGGCGGCGCTCGGGTACTACCGCAAGCTGCGCGTGCGGGTGCACACGCTTGACGGGCAGGAGACCGCCTGGGTCTACGTCCTCGACGCCTACGAGGGCGGCCTGCCCTCAGCGCACTACCTGGGCGAGATCGCCGAGGCCGCGCAGTCCGCCGGCGCACCGGACGACTACGTCGCTGAGCTGCGCTCGCGTCCCTGCCGCTCGATCGGCTGAGTCGGGCCGAGTCAGCCGGCGAGCTGGTCGACGACGCGCGCGAAGACCCGCGGGAACCGTTGCGCCGCAGGGACGACGGCACCGCGCGTCCGCTGGTGAGTGGCCGCCCACAGCAGCGACGCGGTGAGCCAGCGATAGCGCCGTGAGGCGTGCCGCCACGCCCGCTCGTAGTCCTGCGGCCGCCCGGCGAGCACGGCGTCGACGGCGGCGCGCGCCGATGCCAACCCCACCGCGATCCCCTCACCCGTGAGCGCGTCGACGTACCCCGCAGCGTCCCCCACCAGCAGCACGCGGCCCGTGGTGCGCGCCGATGCGCGCTGCCGCAGAGGCCCAGCGCCGCGCACGTCGTCCAGCGGTTCGGCACCAGCCAGCCGCGCAGCCAGGGCCGGGAACGCCCCGAGGTGCTCGTCGAACGGCCGCCGCTGCGCGCTGAGGACGGCGACCCCCACCGCGCCCGGAGCCACTGGCGTCACGTAGGCCTCGGCGTGCGCCGCCCAGTGCACCTCGACGTGCGATGTCCACGGTGCGACTGCGACGTGCTGCCGCAGGCCGTAGCGCGCCGGCCCGGGCGCCGGGCGTTCGAGGCCCAGGGCAGCGCGGACCCGGGAGTGCAGGCCGTCGGCACCCAGCAGGTAGCGAGCGCGGACTCCGCCCGCCGTGACGCCGTCTGCGTCCTGCGAGACGTCGCTCACCCGCAGCGGCTGGACGTCGACGCCGGCGTCCTGCGCCGCCTGCGCCAGCGCCCGGTGGAGCTCGAGGCGCCGCACCCCTCGCCCGGGGCCCGAGCGGAACGCCGCCTGCACCGAGCGCCCGGCGACGTCGAGGTACCGGATGCCCGTGAGGTCGTGCGACACCAGGTCGTCCGCCCGCGGCCCCAGCACCTCCTGCACCGCGCGCCACGCCCCCGGCATGAGCCCCTCGCCGCAGGCCTTGTCGACGGGCACGTCACGCGGCTCGGCCACCACCACCTGGAGCCCGGCCCGAGCGGCCAGGGTGGCGGCCGCCAGCCCGACGGGGCCACCACCCACCACCAGCAGGTCGGTCACCCGCGCCCCAACGCCGCGTCCTCCGTGCGGATGCGCACGCGTAGCAGCACGGCGTTCAGCACCGTGAAGAGCACGGCCGTGGTCCAGGCCGTGTGCACGAGGGGCAACGCCAACCCCTCGGCCACCACCGCGACGTAGTTGGGGTGCGGCAGCCGCCGGTACGGCCCGCGCTGCACCAGGTCGAGTCCCGGCACGACGATCACCCGGGTGTTCCACTGGTGGCCCAGCGTGGTGATGCACCACCACCGAAGTCCTTGCGCTGCAACGACCACAGCCAGCATCGGCCAGCCCAGCCACGGGATGAAGGGCCGGTCGGCCACCAGCACCTCCACGACGGCCCCGACCAGCAGGGCGGTGTGCAGCACCACCATCACCGGGTAGTGCCCAGCACCGTGCTCGCGACCGCCGCGGGCCAGGCTCCAGGCGGCGTTGCGCTTCGACACGATGAGCTCGGCGACGCGCTCCAACCCGACGAGCACCACCAGCCCGACGTACCAGCTCACCACCGCAGCAGCACCAGCTCGGAGCAGAAGCCCGGCCCCATGGCCATCAGCACACCGGGCGACCCCGGCTCCGGCGAGCGCTTGGCCATCGTGTCGTGCAGCACGTGCAGCACGGACGACGACGAGAGGTTGCCCACCTCGGCCAGTGACCGCCAGGTCAGCTCGAGCGCATCAGGTGGCAGCGCGAGGGCGCTCTGGATCGCCTCGATCACCTTCGGGCCACCGGGATGCGACACCCACGCAGCGACGTCACCGACCGACAACCCGTGCGCTGCAAGCAGACCGCGCACGTCGTCACCGAGGTAGTGCACCACCAGGTCGGGCACCTCGGCGCCGAGCACGATCTTCAAACCGCTCGCTCCGACGTCCCAACCCATGGCGCGCTCGGTGCCCGGGTACAGGTGGCTGCGCGAGTCGACGATCGAGGGCCCGGACGCCGTCGCGGCCGCTGGGTGCTCCTCGCCCACCAGGACGACGGCCGCCGCGCCATCGCCGAACAGGCCGCTCGCGACGAAGTTGGCGATCGACGCGTCGTCGCGCTGGAGCGTGAGGGAGCACAGCTCGACCGACAGCAGCACCGCGACGTCGCGGGGGCGCCCCACCAGGTAGTCGTGGGCGCGGGCGAGGCCGCCCGCCCCGCCCATGCAGCCGAGGCCGATCAGCGGCATGCGGCGCACGTCGGGACGCAACCCGATCGCCGTGGCGACGCGCGCCTCCAACGACGGCACCGCGATGCCGGTGACGGTGGTGGAGACGACGAGGTCGACGTCCGCCGCCTCGAGCCCGGCCGCGTCGAGGGCGCCGAGCACCGCCCGCGACCCGAGCTCGACGGCGGCCTCGATGAAGGCGTCGTTGCTGGCGCCGAAGTCGGCGAGCTCGGAGTACCGCTCCAGCGGCAGGGCGAGGTTGCGGCTGCCCACCTGCGCGCTCGCGTGGAACCGCTCCAGGAGCGCCCGCTTGCCGGTCGCGCCGAGGCACATGTCGGCGAAGGCCTCGGTGATCTGCTGCTGCGGGTACCGGTGGGCGGGCAGCACGGGGTGGACGGCCGCGACCCTGCTCGTGCGCGCTGCGCTCATTCGGGAAGCATAGGTTCGCCGCCGTATGCTCGCCCGGTGGCTGAAACCCTTCGGCGGCCACCGCACCGACCGGTCACGGCCCTGCTGCTGGCGTGCCACCCGGGCCCGGCCGCGGCCGTCACCGCGCTCGCCGGGCTGCTCGCCGTCGCAGCCGACGCGTCGGCGTCCGTGACGGCGCTGGTGGTCGCCGCGTTCGGCGCCGGCCAGCTGTCGGTCGGCTGGAGCAACGACTGGTGGGACGCCGACCGCGACCGCCAGGTGGCGCGCGACGACAAGCCGGTGGCCGCGGGCGACATCACGCAGCGCGCCGTGGGCTGGGCCGCCCTGGCCGCCGCGACCGCCACCGTGCCGCTCTCGCTCGCGCTCGGCGCCGCGGCAGGCGTGACGCACCTGGTCGCCGTGGCCTCGGCGTGGTCGTACAACCTGTACCTGAAGCGCACCGCCCTGTCGTGGCTGCCGTTCGCCGTCAGCTTCGGGCTGCTGCCGGTCGTGATCACGTTGGCCGTCGCGCCGCGGCACGTCGCGCCGTGGTGGGCCGTCGTGGCGGGCGCCCTGCTCGGAGTGGGCGCGCACCTGGTCAACGTGCTCCCGGACGTCGGCGACGACCTCGCCACGGGGGTGCGGGGCGTCGTGCACCGGTTGCCGCGTTCGCTGGTGGCCGTGCTGGCCCCCGCGGTCTTGGCCCTGGCCACGCTCGTGGTGGTGGTCGGGCCGCCCGGCCCGGCGTCCGCCGTTCGCTGGGGAGCCCTGGCGCTCGCCGTCGTCGCAGCCGGCGTCGCGGGAGCGACCGGCGCTCGGGGCCGCGAACGGCGCGTTCCCCTGGCGGCCACCGTGGTTGCGGCTGCCGTTAACGTCGCACTCCTCCTCGCTTCCGGAAGGGCGCTGTAACCTGCGCTTGAACGCGAGACGATCTTCGTCCGTCGTGATCAGGAGGCCCACCGTGCGAACCCGACCCTCACGCCCACGCTCCCTGCGCGTCACCGCGACGCTGGCCCTCTCGGCGTCCGTCGTCGCCCTGGCCGCCTGCTCGCCGCCCGCCAAGGAGGCCACCGGCGAGGCCAAGTCCAACGCCAGCGCGAAGAGCCTCGCGGACTTCGGCGGTATGGACCAGCTCGTCGCCGCGGCCAAGAAGGAGGGCAAGCTCAACGTCATCGCCCTGCCCCCCGACTGGGCCAACTACGGCGAGATCATCTCGACGTTCCAGAGCAAGTACGGCATCACCGTGAACTCGGCCCAGCCGGACGCCGACAGCGCCACCGAGATCTCGACCGCCAAGAACCTCAAGGGCCAGGACGCCGCACCCGACGTCTTCGACCTCGGCCAGGCCGTCGCGCTCGCCAACACCGACGTGTACGCGCCGTACAAGGTCGCGTCGTTCGACAAGATCCCGGCCGACCTGAAGGACGCCAACGGCCTGTGGGTCAACGACTACGGCGGCTACATCTCCATCGGCTACGACGCCAAGAAGGTGCCTGCGCCGACCAGCTTCGCCGACCTGCTGAAGCCCGCCTACAAGGGCAAGGTGGCGCTCAACGGCAACCCCACCAAGGCCGGTGCGGCCTTCGCCGGCGTGGTGGCCGCCTCCCTCGGCAACGGTGGGTCGGCCGACGACGTCGCGCCCGGCGTCGCCTACTTCAAGCAGCTCAAGCAGGCTGGCAACCTCGTGCCCGTCGACCCGACGCCGGCCACGATCCAGTCCGGACAGACCGCCGTCGTCATCGACTGGGACTACAACAACGCCGGCCAGACGAAGGCCCTCGCGGGCAAGATCGACTGGAAGGCCGTGATCCCGCAGGGCGCGGTCAACGGCGCCTACTACGTGCAGGCCATCAACAAGGACGCCCCGCACCCGGCGGCCGCCCGACTGTGGCAGGAGTTCCTGTACTCCGACCAGGGCCAGAACCTCTGGCTCAAGGGCGGCGCCCGTCCGGTGCTGGCTGAGGAGATGGCCAAGGCCGGCACGATCGACAAGGCGGCCTACGACGCGCTCCCGCCGGTGAACGGCACGCCGGTCTTCATCACCGAGGCGCAACGCGTCAAGATCACCGACTACCTGAACCAGAACTGGCAGAAGGAGATGGGCTGACCAGAGCTCGCGGCGCCCGCCGTCGGACGGCGGGTGCCGCGCTCGGCACGGTGCCGTTCTTCGCCTTCGTGGCGGTGTTCCTCATCGTGCCGACGGCCGTCGTCGTCGTGCAGGCGTTCCTCACCGACGCCGGCGCTCCGACGCTCGACAACGTCCGTGAGCTGGGCAACCGCGACATCCGGCAGGCGCTGGCCAACAGCGTGATCCTGTCGGGGGTCACCGCCCTGGTCGGCGCCGCCTGCGGCGCTGTCGTCGCCTACGCGGTGTCGACGGCCCGGCCTGAGGGCCTGCTACGGCGCGTGGTGAGCGCGGCCTCCGGGGTCCTCGCGCAGTTCGGCGGCGTGATGCTGGCCTTCGCGTGGATCGCCACCCTGAGCCTGTCGGGGTTGGTGCCGGTGTTCTTGCGCGACCACTTCGGTGTCAGCGTCGACACCTCGTGGCTGTACAACCTGTCGGGCTTCGTGCTGGTGTACCTGTACTTCCAGATCCCCTTGATGGTCATCGTGTTCCTCCCGTCCGTCGACGGGCTGCGACCGCAGTGGCGCGAGGCCACCGAGAGCCTCGGTGGCACCACCTGGCAGTACTGGCGCAACGTGGCCGGCCCGCTGCTGGCACCGGCGTTCCTCAGCTCGGCGCTGCTGCTGTTCGCCAACGCGCTGTCGGCCTACGCCACGGCTGCCGCACTGAACGCGCAGAGCACGTTCATCCTCCCCTTGCAGATCGGGAACGCGATCGGCAGCGAGGTCGTGCTCGGCCGACAGAACGTCGCCAAGGCGCTCGCGCTCGAGATGGTCGTGATCGTGGCCATCGTGATGATCGGCTACACCTGGCTGCAACGCCGCGCTGAACGGTGGCTGGGATGAGCGCCGTCGGCACCGCCACGCGGCGCGCGCGCTCGCACCGGCGTCTGCGCTGGGTCGTCATGACGCTCGCGGCTGTGTTCTTCCTGCTGCCGTTGTGGGCGATGGTGGTGTTCAGCACCTCCTCGCCGCGCGGGGTGACCGGCCAGACGTGGCGTCAGCTCATCGACGTGGGGCAGCTGGCGCGCGACTACCCCAGCTTCGTCGAGGGCGTGAAGCTGTCGGCGTACCTGGTCGTGCTGACCGTCGCGATGATGCTGGTGCTGCTCGTGCCGACCATGACGTGGGTGCGGTTGCGGCTGCCGCGCCTGCGCCGCCCCATGGAGTTCCTCTGCCTGCTGCCGCTCACGATCCCCGCGATCGTGCTCGTCGTCGGCCTCGCGCCGGTGTACGCGTGGGTCACGTACTTCTTCGGCGGCTCGAGCGTGTGGTTGTTCTTCGCGTACACCGTGCTCGTGCTGCCGTACGCGTACCGAGCGATCGACGCCGGCCTGTCGGCCATCGACGTCCGCACCCTGTCCGAGGCGGCGCGGGGACTCGGCGCCAGCTGGCCACGCGTCTTCTGGTCGATCATCACCCCGAACATCCGCACGGCCCTGATGTCGGCGTCGTTCCTGTCGGTCGCGCTGGTGCTGGGTGAGTACACCATCGCCTCGCTCATGAGCCGAAACAACCTGCAGGTCAGCATCTTCCAGCTCAGCCAGCGCACGCCATCGATGTCGGTGGCGGTGTCGCTGGCCGCGCTCCTGCTGTGCTTCGTGCTGCTCGTCGGCCTGTCGCTGCTGGCCGGACGCCGCCGGCGGGCCACCGTGGCCGCCACCACCGCCCAGGCGCCCAGCCCCGTCCCCGTCGAGGAGCCCTCGTGAGCCAGCCCACCCGCACCGGAGCGCCCGTGCGCCTGGAGGGACTGCACCGTCACTACGGGCCGGTGCACGCCCTCGACGGCTTCGACCTCGACCTCGCGCCCGGCGAGCTCGTCGCGCTGCTCGGGCCGTCGGGCTGCGGAAAGACCACGGCGCTGCGACTGTTGGCCGGCCTCGAGGACGCCGACGCCGGCCGCATCGTCGTCGGCGACGAGGACGTCACCTCGGTGCCCGCGAACAAGCGCGACATGGGCATGGTGTTCCAGGCCTACAGCCTGTTCCCGCACATGACGGCGCTCGACAACGTCGCGTTCGGCCTGCAGCTGCGCGGGGCGTCACCCGGCGAACGACGTCAGCGCGCCGGGCAGATGCTCGAGCTCGTCGGGCTCTCCGAGCAGGCGAACCGCTACGCGCACCAGATGTCCGGGGGCCAGCAGCAGCGCGTCGCCCTCGCCCGCGCCCTCGCGATCGAGCCTCGCGTGCTGTTGCTGGACGAGCCGCTGTCGGCGCTCGACGCCAAGGTTCGCGTGCAGCTGCGCGACGAGATCCGCCGCATCCAGCTCGACGTCGGCACCACGACGCTGTTCGTCACCCACGACCAGGAGGAGGCGCTCGCCGTCGCTGACCGCGTGGGCGTGATGCGCCAGGGCCGGCTCGAGCAGATCGGTGCCCCTGACGAGGTCTACGCGCGGCCGGCCACGCCGTTCGTCGCCGACTTCGTGGGCCTCACCAACCGGGTCGACGGCGTGGCGGCGAACGGCGAGGCGCACGTGCTCGACGGCACGGTGCCGCTGCTGCCGGGCTCGCCGACGTCCGGTGAGGTCGTGGTGCTCGTACGCCCCGAAGCCGTTGCGGTGCAGGCGGATCCCGCTGGTGACGGCGAGGTGGCGGCGACGAGCTTCCTCGGCTCGCTCGGCCGCGTGCAGGTGCGCACCACGCACGGCCTCGTGCTCGCCCAGGTGCCCACCCGCGACGTCGAGCAGCTGCCTCCGGGCACCCGGGTACGGCTCAGCGTGCGACCCACGCCGGCGCTCGCCGTCCCGCGTCGGTGATGTCGTCGCGGCGGCTCGACCCGACCGCGTATCGTCCTCGCTCGTGACGACCGAACCAGCCCACCTCGACCTCGCCGACCCGGCCACCGACCCCTTCGCCGTCGCGCAGGCGGCGGCCGAGCGCCTCGCCGAGCTCACCGGAGCTGAGCGCCACGACGTCGCGCTCGTGCTGGGTTCCGGCTGGGCGCCCGCGGGTGACCTCCTGGGCGAGACGCTGGCCGAGATCCCCTCCACCGACCTGCCGGGCTTCAGCGCCGCGGCGGTCGTGGGTCACCACGGCGTGGTCCGCTCGGTGCGCATCGGCGACACCGATCGCCGCGCGCTCGTGTTCGGCAGCCGCACGCACTTCTACGAGGGCAGAGGCGTGCGCGCGGTGGTGCACGGCGTCCGGACGGCGGCCCGCGCCGGCTGCTCGACCGTCGTGCTCACCAACGGCTGCGGCGGCCTCAACCCCTCCTGGACGCCAGGCACGCCGGTGCTCATCAGCGACCACATCAACCTGACGGCGAGCTCACCCCTGGAGGGCGCGACGTTCGTCGACCTCACCGACCTCTACAGCTCGCGCCTGCGTGACCTGTGCCGCGAGGTCGAGCCCGACCTCGACGAGGGCGTCTACGTGCAGTTCCGCGGGCCGCACTACGAGACGCCCGCCGAGGTGCGGATGGCGAAGACCATCGGCGGCGACCTCGTCGGCATGTCGACCGCGCTGGAGGCCATCGCCGCCCGGCACGCAGGACTCGAGGTGCTCGGCATCTCGCTCGTCACGAACCTCGCCGCCGGCATCAGCGACCAGCCGCTCGACCACGCCGAGGTGATCGAAGCCGGCCGGGCCGCTGCCCAGCGCTGCGGGCGGATGCTCGCCGACGTCGTGAAGAAGATCTGATGGCCGTCGACGACGAGCTTTTCGCCCGCGCGGTCGTGTGGCGTGACGACGACCCCGACACCACCACGCGCGCCGAGCTCGAGGACGTCGTCGCCGCCGCCCGCGGCGGCGACCTGGACGCCCTGGCCGACCTCGCCGACCGGTTCGCGGGCACGCTCGAGTTCGGCACTGCTGGCCTGCGCGGTCGCATCGGCGCCGGCCCGAACCGGATGAACCGGGCAGTCGTGATCCGCGCCGCTGCTGGGCTCGTGGCGTACCTGCAGGCACAGGGGCGCGCCCCGCGCGTCGTCATCGGCTACGACGCACGCCACCGCAGCGACGACTTCGCTCGTGACACCGCGACCGTCGTCGTCGCGGCCGGTGGCGAGGCCCTGCTGCTGCCGCGCCCGCTGCCGACGCCCGTGCTGGCGTACGCGATCCGGCACGTCGGCGCCGACGCCGGGGTGATGGTGACGGCGAGCCACAACCCGCCGCAGGACAACGGGTACAAGGTCTACCTGGGCGATGGCAGCCAGATCGTCCCGCCGGCTGACGCCGAGATCGCCGCCGAGATCGCGAAGGTCGTGGCGGTAGCCGAGGTCCCGCGCGCCGACGACGGCTGGCAGGTGCTGGACGAGGACGTCCTCGACGCCTACCTCGACGCCGCCGCGCGCGTGGTCGCCGACGACGCACCCCGCGACCTCGACGTCGTGCACACGCCGCTGCACGGGGTCGGCCGCGACGTCCTGGTGGCCGCGCTGCAGCGCGCCGGGTTCGCGGCGCCGTTCGTGGTGCCCAGCCAGGGTGATCCCGACCCCGACTTCCCCACCGTGGCCTTCCCTAACCCCGAGGAGCCCGGCGCGATCGACGCCGCTCTCGACGCCGCTCGCGAACGCGGCGCCGACATCGTGCTCGCCAACGACCCGGACGCCGACCGGTGCGCCGTCGCGGTGCCCGATCCCGCCTCTGCGGGTGGCTGGCGCATGCTGCGCGGTGACGAGGTCGGCGTGCTGCTCGGTGCGTTCCTCATCGAGCGCGGCGTGCCGGACGACGCCGTGATGGCTTGCTCGATCGTGTCGAGCCGCCAGCTGGCCGCCGTCTGCGCCGCGCACGGGGTCGAGCACCGCGAGACGCTGACCGGCTTCAAGTGGATCTCACGCGTACCCGGCCTGCGGTACGGCTACGAGGAGGCACTCGGCTACTGCGTCGACCCCGACGCGGTGCGCGACAAGGACGGCGTGAGCGCCGCGCTGCTCATGGCCGAGCTGGCCGCGCGGCTGAAGGCCGACGGGCGCACGCTGCTCGATCGGCTCGACGACATCGCGCGCGAGACCGGCGTCTACGCCACCGACCAGCACTCGGTGCGGGTGGCCGACCTCTCGCTCATCAGCGACGCGATGGCGCGGCTTCGGTCGGCGGCGCCGACCGAGCTGGGCGGCTCGGCCGTCGAGCGGGCGGACGACCTCAGCGCCGGCAGCGACGACCTGCCACCCACTGACGGCCTGCGGTACTACCTCGCCGACGGCAGCCGGGTCGTCGTCCGACCCAGCGGCACCGAGCCCAAGCTCAAGGCCTACCTCGAGGTCGTCGAGCCGGTGGCGGACGACGTCGCCACCGCTCGCGCCACGGCGCACGAGCGGCTGGCCGCGCTGAAGCAGTCGGTGGCGGAGGCCATCGGCCTGTGACCTGCGGGTGGGGGTCGGCACCGCGCCACCTGGACTAACCTGGGTCGTTGCGGTCGGTAGGCGGCCGCCCCTGCGGGTGCGTGACGGCGCACCCGGCAGTCAGTGGCAAGAGGCAACGTGAGCACGACGACCGACGCACCGGCCCCGGTCCCCAGCGCGCAGGACGACCTGCGCGACCTGGCCGGCATCGACACGCTCTCGAACGCGTCGCTGCGGCGCTTCCTGCACGGCCTCCCCGGAGTCGACCAGGTCGGCCTGGAGGCGCGGGCGGCAGCGCTCGGCACGCGGTCGATCAAGACGACGTCGAAGGCCTGGGCGATCGACACCGCCATCTCGATGATCGACCTGACGACGCTCGAGGGCGCCGACACCGAGGGCAAGGTGCGCGCGCTGTGCGCCAAGGCGATGCACCCGGACCCCAGCGACCCGAGCTGCCCGAAGGTCGCCGCGATCTGCGTCTACAACGACCTGGTGGGCGTGGCCGTCGACGCATTGCGTGGCAGCGGGATCCACGTGGCGGCGGTGGCCACGGCGTTCCCCAGCGGGCGCGCGAGCCGGCACGTGAAGCTCGCCGACACCCGCGACGCCGTCGAGGCCGGGGCCGACGAGGTCGACATGGTGATCGACCGCGGCGCCTTCCTGTCCGGTCACTACCTGCAGGTGTTCGAGGAGATCGCCGAGACCAAGGCGGCGTGCACGGCGTCCGACGGTCGCCAGGCGCACCTGAAGGTCATCCTCGAGACCGGCGAGCTGTCGACGTACGACAACGTCCGGCGCGCCTCGTGGCTCGCCATGCTCGCGGGCGGTGACTTCATCAAGACGAGCACCGGCAAGGTCTCCCCCGCCGCCACGCTGCCCGTGACGCTGCTGATGCTCGAGGCCGTGCGCGACTTCAGGCTCGCCGGGGGCCGACAGGTGGGCGTCAAGCCCGCCGGCGGCATCCGCACGAGCAAGGACGCGCTGAAGTACCTCGTGACCGTCAGCGAGACGGCCGGTGACGACTGGCTCGACCCCGACTGGTTCCGCTTCGGCGCGTCCAGCCTGCTCAACGACCTGCTGCTGCAGCGGCAGAAGCTCAGCACCGGCCGCTACTCCGGCCCCGACTACGTGACCCTGGACTGATGGCGATGAGCAAGTTCGAGTACGCCCCCGCACCCGAGTCGCGGTCCGTCGTCGACCTCAAGGCGTCGTACGGGCTGTTCATCGACGGCGAGTTCACCGACCCGGCGAGCGGCGCCTCGTTCAAGACGATCAGCCCGAGCACCGAGGAGGTGCTCGCCGAGGTCGCCGAGGGTGACGCCGCGGACGTCGATCGCGCCGTTCGCGCCGCGCGCCGGGCCTTCGAGCGCAGCTGGTCGCGGCTGCCGGGCGCCGAGCGAGGCAAGTACCTGTTCCGCATCGCGCGGATCCTGCAGGAGCGCGCCCGCGAGCTCGCGGTGCTCGAGTCGCTCGACAACGGCAAGCCCATCAAGGAGACGCGCGACGTCGACGTCCCCCTCGCCGCGGCGTGGTTCTTCTACTACGCCGGCTGGGCCGACAAGCTCGACTACGCGGGTCTCGGCCCGAACCCGCGCCCCCTCGGCGTCGCGGGCCAGATCATCCCGTGGAACTTCCCGCTGCTCATGCTGGCGTGGAAGATCGCCCCGGCGCTGGCTGCCGGCAACACCGTGGTGCTCAAGCCTGCGGAGACGACGCCCCTGACCGCGCTGCTGTTCGCCGAGATCTGCCAGCAGGCCGACCTGCCCGCCGGTGTGGTCAACATCGTCACCGGCGCGGGTGCCACGGGCGCCGCGCTGGTCGACCACGACGGCGTCGACAAGATCGCGTTCACCGGCTCCACCGACGTGGGCAAGCGCATCGCCCGGGCGGTGGCCGGCGGCCGCAAGAAGGTCACGCTCGAACTCGGCGGCAAGGGCGCCAACATCGTCTACGACGACGCGCCGATCGACCAGGCCGTCGAGGGCATCGTCACCGGCATCTTCTTCAACCAGGGCCACGTCTGCTGCGCCGGCTCGCGCCTGCTGGTGCAGGAGAGCGTCGCCGACGAGGTCGTCGAGCGGCTCAAGCGCCGGCTGGCCACCCTGCGCGTCGGCGACCCGCTCGACAAGAACACCGACGTCGGCGCGATCAACTCCGCCGAGCAGCTGGCGCGCATCACCGAGCTGGCGCAGGCTGGCGAGGACGAGGGCGCCGAGCGCTGGTCGCCCCAGTGCGAGCTTCCGGGCCACGGTTTCTGGTTCGCGCCCACGGTGTTCACCGGCGTCTCGAACACCCACCGCATCGCGCAGGAGGAGATCTTCGGCCCGGTGCTGTCGGTGCTCACCTTCCGCACGCCCGACGAGGCGGTGGCCAAGGCCAACAACACGCCGTACGGCCTGTCGGCGGGGATCTGGACCGACAAGGGCTCGCGCATCCTCTGGACCGCCGACCGGCTGCGCGCCGGCGTGGTGTGGGCCAACACCTTCAACAAGTTCGACCCCACCTCGCCCTTCGGCGGGTACAAGGAGTCCGGATACGGCCGCGAGGGCGGCCGCCACGGCCTGGAGGCCTACCTTGCCCACTGAGACCGCGTCGTCGTCGGCGGCATCCACCCGGCTCGACGTCCGCAAGACCTACAAGCTGTACGTCGGCGGCAAGTTCCCGCGCAGCGAGTCCGGCCGCTCCTACGAGGTCACCGACAGCCGCGGGCGCTTCGTCGCCAACGCCGCCCAGGCCTCGCGCAAGGACGCCCGCGACGCCGTGCTCGCCGCCCGGGCCGCCGTGAAGGGCTGGTCGGGTGCCACCGCGTACAAGCGGGGACAGGTGCTCTACCGCGTGGCCGAGGTGCTCGAGGGCCGGCGCAGCCAGTTCGTCGACGAGGTGGCTGCGGGCGAGGGGCTCACCCGCCCGCGCGCCGAGAAGGTCGTCGACGCCGCGATCGACCGCTGGGTCTGGTACGCCGGATGGTCCGACAAGGTCGCGCAGGTCATGGGCAACCTCAACCCCGTGGCCGGTCCCTTCTTCGACATCAGCGCGCCTGAGCCGACCGGTGTCGTCGCAGTCCTTGCACCGCAACGGTCCTCGCTGCTCGGTCTCGTCTCGGTGGTGGCACCGGCCATCGTCACCGGCAACACCGTGGTGGTGCTCGCGAGCGAGCGCCGTCCGCTTCCGGCGGTGACCCTCGGCGAGGTGCTCGCGACCTCCGACGTGCCCGGCGGCGTGGTCAACCTGCTCACCGGGCGCACCGCGGAGGTCTCCCCCTGGCTCGCATCGCACATGGACGTCAACGCCATCGACCTCACGGGTGCGGCCGACGCCGAGGGCGTCGCGTGGGCTGATCTCGAGGTGGCTGCGGCCGACAACCTCAAGCGGGTGCTGCGTCCCGCGGGCGATGGCGGCGACGCGGTCGAGCCCGACTGGCGCGCCGACCCGGGGCTGTCTCGGATGCGCGCCTTCCTCGAGACGAAGACCGTATGGCACCCCAAGGGCACGTGAACCGCCTCGACGCGCGCTCCGCGTGGGAGCGCTGGTGCGAGAGCCGCGACAGCGCCGTCCGCTCGGGGTGGGGGCCGTTGGCGCTCACCGGAACGCACTGGTTCGACGACGCGCTCGAGCTCGACGGCCTACCGGGACGGTGGCAGGTCGTCGACGGTTCCGTGACGCTCACGGCCAGTGCCGGTGACGGCCTGGTCGTCGACGACCAGCCGCTCGACGGCACCGTGCGGGTGCACAGTGACATGGAGGCGGTCGGCACCAGCGTGACCGCAGGGGACGCGCGCCTGCTGCTGATCGACCGCGAGGGCGCCTTCGCCGTCCGCGTGTACGACCCGAACTCCCCTGCGCTGCAGGCGTTCCAGGGGATCGAGCAGTTCCCGTTCGACGAGCGGTGGGTGCACGAGGCGACGTTCACGCCGTACGACGTCGACCGGGTGGTGCGGATCCCGCACGTCGACGGCGTCGAGCGGGGCTACCCGATCGGCGGCGAGATCGCGTTCGCGCTCGACGGCGGCGCGGTGCGGCTCGCGGTCGAGGTCGAGCCCGAGACCGGCCAGATGCAAGCGGTGCTGTCCGACGCCACGAGCGGTGTCAGCACCTACCGCTTCCGCTTCCTCGACCTCGACACCCCGGACGGCGACGGCCGGGTGGTCGCCGACCTCAACCGCCTGCGCCTGCCTCCGTGCGCGTTCAGCGACCACTTCGTCTGCCCGTTCCCGCCGCCGAGCAACCAGCTCGAGCTGGCCCTCGAGGCCGGCGAGAAGCAGCCGCTCGGCGTCGCCCACCACTGAGCGGCGAGCGCGCGAGAGCAGAGAAGCTGGGCACTTCAGACCTCCACCGTGCCCCACTTCTCTGCTCTCAATGACCCGCCACCAGGCCGAGACGCGACATCGATGACGGGGCCACCGACCGGTCCACCAGCTGCTCGGGCGTCAGCCCGCCGCACTTCATCGGCAACGTCGTGCGCTGGAACTCAAGACGGTCTTCGAGTGCCGACCGCTCGTCCCGCGGCTTGGTGGGCGGTTCAGGTCGCTCGGGCGTGCTCCACGTGGTCATCCGGCCCATGGTGTCGCACCGGGCTGCACGACGGCTCACCGGCTGCCCGAGCGGCCGGTCGCGGCCCGGGCACAAGGCAACCCCGTCAGGGCAGCTCGTCGCGACGCCGCGTGAGGTAGGCGGTCTCGGCGGTGTTTCCCGCGAGCTCGATGGCGCGGTCGTACGCCGCCCGGGCCTGCCCGCTGCGCCCCAAGCGCCGCAGCAGGTCGGCCCGCGTGACGTGGTACGCGTGGTAGCCGGCGAGCGCGCCGTCCAGCTGGTCGACAGCAGCCAGGGCCACCTGCGGGCCGTCGAGCTCGGCGACGGCCACCGCGCGGTTGAGCGCGACGACGGGCGAGGCGTCGAGGCGCACGAGCTGGTCGTACAGCGCCACGACCTGCGACCAGTCGGTGTCGCGGATGTCGCGCGCCGAGGTGTGCACGGCGTTGATCGCGGCCAGCAGCTGGTAGCGCCCCGGCGCCTCACCGCTCGCCAGCCGCTCGCGCACCAGGCGGTGACCCTCGGCGATGAGCGCGGCGTCCCAGGCGGCGCGGTCCTGCTGGTCGAGCGTGACCAGCTCACCGCGCGCCGACACCCGGGCCTCGCGACGCGCCTCGATGAGCAGCATCAGCGCCAACAACCCGGCCACCTCGCCGTCGTGCGGCAGGAGGGCGCGCAGCAGTCGCGTGAGGCGGATCGCCTCGGCGGTGAGCTCCCGGCGCACCGGGGTGGTGTCGGCGCTCGTGGCGAGGTAGCCCTCGTTGAAGATGAGGAACAGCACCGCGAGGACGCCGGACACGCGCGCCGGCAGGTCGTCCGCCGACGGCACGCGGTACGGGATGCGCGCGGCCTTGATCTTCGCCTTCGCCCGCGTGATGCGCTGTCCCACCGTGGGCTCCTGCGCGAGGAATGCCCGCGCGATCTCGGCGACCGTGAGGCCGCCCACCAGGCGCAGCGTGAGCGCCACGCGAGCCTGCATCGCGAGCGCCGGGTGCGCGCAGGTGAACATCAGCCGCAGCCGATCGTCGTCCACGGCGCCGAGGGGCTGATGCGGTGAGTCGTCAGCCATGAGCCACGCCTGCCTCTGCTTGTCGTCCCGCTTGTTCTCACGGCGCAGCCGGTCGATGGCCTTGCGCGTCGCGGTCGTGGTGAGCCACGCCCCGGGGTTGGGTGGCACGCCGTCGGCCGGCCAGCGCTCGACCGCGGTCGCGAAGGCTTCGGCTGCGGCGTCCTCGGCGACGTCGAGGTCACCGAAGCGGCGCGCCAGCGCGCCCACCACCCGGGGCCACTCCTCACGATGGGCCCGGGCGACGACCTGCGCGGCGTCGACGTCCGTCACAGGAACGGGCGCACCTCGACCTTGCGGTTGCAGGCCCTCGACCCTTCCTTCGCAAGGCGCAGCGCGACGTCGAGGTCGTCGGCCGCGATGATCCAGAAGCCCGCGAGGAACTCCTTGGACTCCACGAACGGCCCGTCGCTGATCACCGTCTCGCCGCCCCGGTTGTCGATCACCGTGGCGGTGTCAGGCCCCCCGAGGCCACCCGCGAAGACCCAGTGGCTGCCGGCCTGAAGCCGCTCGTTGAAGACGTCGATCGCGGCCATCTCGTCGTCGGTGGCGAGGTCAGTGCCGTCGTGGATCACGGAAAGCAGGTACTGCATGTCGGCTCATCTCCTGTGCTGTGGGGCGCCCCTGCCGGGCGGCCGTCACCCCTTCTACGAAGCACTCGACCGCGATCCGACACGCTCACAGCGATCATCGCAGCAGCACGCGGATCCAGAGGTCACGCAGCAGTCGCTCGATGCCGGCATCGTCCAGCCCCCGGGCGGCGAGCAGCTCGAGGTACTCGGGGGCGTTGGTCGTCCACAAGACGTCAGCCACCTGGCGGTCGTCCAGGTCGTCGCGCAGCTCCCCAGTGGCGCGCAGCTCGGCGGCGAGCCGCAGCATGTTGTCCGCCCGTCGCTGCCCCAGCCCCTGCCACGCCTGCAGCGCCGACTCGTCGGACGCCGCCGCCTGTCGGAGGGCGGCGACCAGCGGGACGACGTCCGCCTGCAGGCGCGCCAACGCCGCGGCGTAGGTGGCGAGCTTGGCACTTGCCGTGGGCGCCTCGTGGATGGCCCGGACGTAGTCGCGTTCCTCCGCTGTCGTCAGCTCCGCCGCGGGGGTCGCGCGGGCCCGCCCCGCGAGCGCTTCGTCGACGAGCGCGATGAGCAGCTGCGGCTTGCGCCCCACCGCCGTGTAGACGGTGTCGACGACGACCCCGGCGCGCTGGGCGACGGCGGCGACCGTCGTCGCCGCGTACCCGCGGTCGCTGAACAGCGCTCTGGCCGCCTGCAGCACCGCCGTCCGCGTCGCGGCCGCCTGAGCCTGCCGCTTCAGGGAGCGGTACGGGCGGGGCTTGACCGGGCCAGACACGAGACCTACCTTAGCCATATTCGGCAGAAGCCCGTTCGGATGAATTCGTCGGACCGGTGCCGTCGACAGGACACGGAGGTGTCCGATGACCGACACAGCCACTCTCCCCCTCGCCCGCGCGGCAGGGACCGGCCCGGCCACCTGGGCCATGGGCTCGCTCTTCGAGCACCTGCTCACCGGCCCCGAGAGCGGCGGCGAGCTCGGGGTCTCGCTCGTCACCCAGCCCCCGGGCACCGCGACCCCCTGCACCGGCACACCCACGAGAGCGAGGCGTTCTACCTGCTCGAGGGCACGATGACCTACCGGGCGGGGGACGACGTCCACCACCTGGAGGCGGGCAGCTTCATCTACCTGCCCAAGGGCATCCCCCACGCCTTCCGCGTCACGGGGTCGACCCCGGTGCGGTTCCTCGGCCTCACGACGCCAGGCGCTCTGCTCGCGCTGTACGACGAGGTGGGCGTGCCGGCGACCGAACGGCGGCTGCCGGGTACCGACGGGCGCCCCCCGGCCGAGGAGATTGGCCGCTGGAACGAGATCGGGCCGCGCTACGGGCTGCAGGTCGTCGGGCCACCGATCCCCGAAGGCGCCTGAGCGCGACCTGACCCGAGCCGGCCTGGGTCACCAGGAGACGCCGGCCGCGGCGAGGGCCGCCTCGACCTCCAAGCGCGCCACCGGGTCGAGCGGCAACCCCGCGGGCACCGCGATCCCCACGACTTGCCCGGTCTCGCGCAGCACCGCGTCGTAGGCCATCGTCACCGAGCTGAGCCGGTGGTAGAGCGCCGGCGTGCGGCGGTCGCAACGACGCAGCCACGACAGCTCGCGATCGAGCCGGTGCAGGGCCGCGCACAGCCGCACGAACCGCTCGGCATCGCTCGTCCCGACCCGCAGGCGCCGCACACCGACCGCCTCGAGGGCCGCCTGCGCGGCTCGGACGGCGTGCTGACGCGCACCGGTGCGCGCAGGCCCCGCAGCCATGGGTCCAGTGTGCGCCCGCCGGCGCTCGCCCACCAGCGCCGTCTGCGAGAATGACTGCCCGTGCCCGACCTCCCCCTCACCACGCGCGTGGTGGTGCTCGCCGGCCCGTCGGGCAGCGGCAAGTCGCACCTCGCCGGCCGCCTGCAGCTACCCGTGCTGCGCTTCGACGACTTCTACCGCGACGGCGACGACCCCGACCTGCCCCGTGCCTTCGGCATCGTCGACTGGGACGACCCGGCGTCGTGGGACCGAGACGCGGCGGTGGATGCGGCCGTGACCTTGTGCCGCACCGGCTCGGTGGACGTCCCGCGCTACGACATCCCGACGTCCAGGGCCGTGGGGCACTACGTCGTGGAGGCAGCGCGCTCCCCGCTCGTGATCGCCGAGGGCATCTTCGCCGCCGAGACCATTCCGTTGCTCGCAGCGGCCGGGGTGCTGGCCGACGCCATCGCGCTCACCCACCGACCGCCGGTGACCTTCACGCGGCGGCTGCTGCGCGACCTGAAGGAGTCACGCAAGCCGCCGTTGACGCTGCTGCGCCGCGGCTGGGGCCTCATGCGCGCCGAGCCGGCGATCGTCGCCCGGCAAGTGCGCCTCGGCGCGAGCGCCTGCTCGCCCGCTGCCGCCGAACGCCGGATCCGCGCCCTGCTGCACACCTGAGGCTTCGGCTCACGCCATCGAGAGCAGGAAGGCGCAAGCGAACCCGGCCACCGTGACCAGCCCCACGAGGGCACCGGCGTGCTCCATCGCCTCGGGCATCATCGTGTCGGCCAGCATCGTGAGGATGGCCCCGGCCGCGAAGGCCTCGATCACCGCGATGACGTCGCCCGACGCCCCGCTCAGGACGCCGTAACCGAGGGCCGCCGCGATCGTCGAGGCGGCCAGCACAGCCAGCCAGAGCCCGAGGATGTAGCGGGTCGAGCGCCCCGCCTTGTGCATGCCGCTGGACGCCGACAGCGACTCGGGCACGTTCGACAGGAACACCGCGGCCACCACCGGGATGCCGACGTGGCCGCCCCCGATGAGGCTGACGCCGATGGCGGCCGACTCGGGGATGCCGTCGAGCAGCGCGCCGAGCACCAGCGTCGTCGGCCCTGCTCCCTCCTGGGGACCATTGGGGCTCTTGCGCCGGTGACCACCGTGCCGGTCGATGATCCAGTCACCGACGAAGAACACCACCGAGCCACCCACGAGGCCGAGGACGACCGCCACTCCGCCGGACTGGTTGTACGCCTCGCTGGTCAGCTCGAAGGCCAACGCGCTGATGAGGACACCTGCGCCGAAGGCCATGATGATGCCGATGACGCGGTTCGACGCACGCAGGTAGATACCGAGCAGCGCCCCCAGCAGGAGCGCTGCACCACCGACGAATCCCCACCAGGCTGCGAGAAGCACGCCGTGACGCTAGCGGGCCACCGACAGTCGCGCAGGTCGAGCGTGGGCGGCGGCGTAGCGAGCGGGCTGGGGCGCCGCCGACTCCCCGAAGAAGACGCTCCACGCGAGCACGATGGCGAGCGTCAGCACCATCAGCGACGGCACGCCCGTGGGCTGCTGGAGGAAGACGAGCAGGTAGCCGCCGTACGGCACGCCGGCGACGACGGCACCTTCGACGTTGCGCTCCGGGAGGGTCCAGGGGTCCGGGGTCCGGTTCGCGTCGCCCTTGGTCTTGATGCCGGCAGGGGTGATGTCGTGGACGCGGTGGGTGACGAGGCCGTCGATCGTCCGGAAGGTGATCACCTGGCCCACTCGCGGCTGGCCGGGTCGGGCCGGTGCGTCGAGGAGCAGCGAGCCGGTGGGGTACGTCGGGGTCATCGAGCCGGTGCGCACGGCGTAGAGCCGGTAGCCCTGGTGCCACCCCACGAGCCCGACGCACACCAGCGAGATGGCGAGCGCGGCCAGCAGCGACCAGACGACGGCGCTCCAAGACAGGCGCAGCTTCACGCGGGCTCCCTTCACCAGCGTCGACCTCCGGGACGGCGGGTGGGCGGGCGCCCGCGAACGGGCGCCCGCCCCATCATGCCGCTGCCGGCATGGTGTCGATCAGCTTCTTGCCAGGTTCGATCAGAAGTCGTCGGCGTTGGTCAGGTCAGGAGCGTGACCAGCCTGGACGGCGACGATCTTGAACGGGACGGTCGGGAGCGTGGTGTCCTGCGCGGTCCAGCGACCGGTGACGCCGAACTCCAGGGTCATGCTGCCGGTGCCGCCGCTGCTCAGGTTGGACGCGAGCTTGATGGCATAAGGAACACCGCAGTAGGGGATGGTGTCGTCGCGGTTGATCGGGCGAGCGCTGCTCCCACCGTGACCGTTGGCGTCGACCGCGCAGTGAGCCGGGTCGGCCGGGTTCTCGGCGTGAGCCAGGTTGTTCGACGTGAAGATCGTCGTCCCGTCGGCCTTCACCGCGAAGTGACCGAACCGACCGAGGCCGCCGTCCGGCCACGTGGGGTCGTTCTTAGCGCCGGTGAACTGGGCCACCTGCGTGTTGCTCTTGTCGAAGACCAGCCAGACGTCCGACTTGCCGCTGCTCTGGCTCACCTGGTAGGCGACGCTGTCGGTCTGGTAGTCGCCCGGCATGAGGTTCTGGAAGCTCATGTTGCGGTGGCCGCTGATGAGGTTGACGTTCAGGTGACCGGTGCTGGCCGCCATCTGGCCGTTCTCGCTGTCGGTGAACCACGCACCGGTGCCGGTGGCGGCGGTGGCGACGAGGGCCGCACCGGCGCCGAGGGTGCCGATGAACCCGGCGACCTTGACGATGTTCTTCTTGCTCACGCGTATCCCCTTGGAGCAGTAGCTCGAGCGCCGGTTTCGCCCCTGGCTCCCCACCCGACTGCAGGCGACCAATTGGCCGGGTGGCTCAGTGCCTCGCTCGGCGGCCGGACGACCCGACCACCTACCTCAACGGTGTCTGAGCGCGCCGCCCCGAACATCACCAGAATTGGGGAACTTCACCGCTCGCGGCCGCGCCACCCCGCGCGACGCGCCTGAGCTACCGCCTGCAGCTGCGAGCCCACGCCGAGCTTGCTCAGCACCGACTTGATGTGCGAGCGCACCGTGGCCTCCGACACCGTCGTCCGGGCGGCGATCGCACCCGCCGGCTCGCCCTCGACCAGCGCGGCCAGCACCGCCTCCTCGCGAGGCGTCAGGCGCCGGAAGGGTGCGAGCACCGTCTCGGACTCGTGCCGGTGATGGTCGGCCGCCCGCAACCACTCGGTGCGGTCGACCTCGCTCACCACCGGCTGTCCTTCAGCTGCAGCGCGGACGCCGGCGACGACGTCCTCGAGCGGTGAGCTCTTGGCCAGGACGCCGACCGCCCCGGCCAGTAGGCAGCGACCCCACCGCGCGCGGTCCGCCTCGGCGGTCAGCACCACGACGGTGTGGCCGTCGGCCACGAGCTCGGGCAGCAGGTCGTCGCCGTCCCGGGCGCCTTCGAGACTGAGGTCGAGCAGCACCACGCGGGGCGCCCACTGGCCCACGCGCAGCACCACGTCGTCGTGCGGGTCGACCAGCACGGCGTCGTAGCCGGCGTCCTGCAGCGCGATGGCGAGTGACTGGGCGAGGAACCGGTGGTCGTCGACCACTGCCACCCGAGCTGCGACCACGCGACTCAGCCCGCCTGCCGCTCGACGGACCCCGTCGACGTCGGGGCTGGCAGGCTGAGGGTCACGGTGAAGCCGCGCCCGGACGGCGCCAGCACCGTCAGCTCGCCCCCGGCCTCCCGCGCCAGCCGGCGCGACGACGCCAGCCCCACGCCCTGGCCTGCGCTGGATCCGCGCTGCAGGGGCAGGGCCGGGCCGTCGTTCGACACCTCCAGGTGCACCGTGCCGCGAGCAGAGACCACGCGCATCCGCACGCGGGTGCCGGGCGCATGGCGCACGGCGTTCTGCAGCAGGTTGTCGACGACCCGGCAGACGGCGTCGCGGTCGGCCCGGACGACGCCGCCGTCGAGCCGGGCGTCGACTACGAGCCCTCGCTGCCGCCAGGTGAGCAGCACCGGGCCCAGGGCGTCGTCGAGTCTCAGGTCGTCCGTCGCCGTCTCGCGACCGGCCGCGAGCATGCGCTCGACGCGGTCGAGCTCGGCGCGGGTGGCGCTCACCAGCTCGGCCCGCGTGGCGTCGTCCAGGGCCTCGGCGTTCGCTGCGAGCACGTCGCTGGCCGAGCGGATCGCGGCGAGCGCGTTGAGCGCGTCGTGGCGGCGTTCGCGCTCGCGTTGCACGGCGTCGCTGCGCTCGGCGAGCACCGCGAGCGTGCGCAGCGACCGCAGCGTGTGGGCGGTGAGCGCCGCCTTCAGGAACCCGGCGGCGAGCTGCGCGACCAGTGCGGCCGCCGCAGCAGCGCAGGCCACGGCAGCAGCCTGCGCGACCACCCCCGGCGCGGCGTGCAGCGTGAACGCCGCGCTGAGCAGCAGCCAGAACCCCACCAGCGGCCGCACCAGCGGGCTCGACGCCCGGCGCGTGAGCAGCAGCACCCGCAGTGCGACGCCCGCCGCGACCGCGGCGGGCACGAGCCGGGCGACGGTGAGGTGGCCCACCAGCCCGCCCTGCAGGGCCAGCTGGCTCGCGAGCACGCCGACCACGGCGATCACGATGAGCCGGACGAGCTCGTGCAGGGGCTGCAGCGTGGTGTCGACGATCGCGCCGTCGAGGGCCCGCGCCGACACGACACCTCCCGCGAGCAGGATGGCGGCGAGCACGAGCGGGCGCACGGTCGAGACCGGCTCACCGACGGCGCTGCTCAGGCGAGGGACCACCGAGACCAGCACGGCCGCAGCCAGCAGGCCCGTCCCGACGCGGCCGGGCGCCGCCCAGCCGCCCACGCGCCACGCCACGAGCAGGGCTACCCCCGCACCGAACGACACGGTCGACCACAGCGCCAGCGCCAGCGTCCACAGCTGCTCGCCGTAGAGCGGAGCCGAGTGCTGCACGGCGGCCGCGAGCAGGAAGGCGAGGGCGAAGGCCGCGGCGCTACCAGTGAGCAACCGGTGGGGCACCTCCACGGTGCGTGCGACGGCTCGGCGGTCGTGACCGCGGTACCGCACCCGCGCGTCGCCCGGCTCTTGTGCCATGCAGTGCCCTTTCTCCCGGTCAGAGAATGGCACTCACCAAGTGTTTGCGGATGCAGTTACTGAAATTGGCGCGATCTCGAAGAATGGTGCTGCTCAGCCGTCCGCGGTGCAGCGGCCGGGACGGGTGAGCACCCTGGCCCCGTCGTCGGTGATGGCGATCGTGTGCTCGGTGTGAGCGGTGCGACAGCCGGTGGCGCTGCGCAGCGTCCAACCGTCGGAGTCGGTCACGAGCTCGGCGGTGTCGGCCATCACCCAGGGCTCCAGGGCCAGCAGCAGACCGGGCCGCAAGCGGTAGCCGCGGCCCCGACGTCCGGCGTTGGCCACGTGCGGGTCCTGGTGCATCGTCGAGCCGATGCCGTGACCGCCGAACTGCAGGTTCACGGCATAGCCCGCCGCGGTGAGCACCTCGCCGATGGCGTGCGAGATGTCACCCACGCGGGCGCCCGGGCCGGCCACGGCGATGCCGGCCGCGAGGGCCCGCTCCGTCGCGTCGATCATCGCCAGGCTCCGCGGGGGCCGGGCCTCGCCGACGACGAAGCTGATGGCCGCGTCGGCAGCCACGCCGCCCAGCGTCACCGCGAGGTCGAGGCTGAGCAGGTCACCGTCAGCGAGCTGCGCGTCGTGCGGCCGGCCGTGCAGCACCGCGTCGTTCACCGACGTGCAGATGTAATGGCCGAACGGCCCGCGCCCGAACGACGGCGCGTAGTCGACGTAGCAGGACGTCGCACCCGCCCCGAGGATCAGCTCCTTGGCCCAGCGGTCGACGTCCAGCAGGTTCGTCCCGACGGCGCACCGCTCGCGCAGCGTCTGCAGGATGTCACCGACCAGCCGGCCGGTCACCTCGGCCTGAGCCAGCTGCTCGGCGTCCAGGATCTCGATCACGACGGAGCGCTCAGGCCTGGTCGAGCAGCGCGGCGTAGCCCGGCTTGATGACGTCGTCGATGAGGGCGAGCCGCTCGTCGAACGGGATGAACGCGCTCTTCATCGCGTTCACCGTCACCCACCGCAGGTCGGCCAGGTTCCAGCCGAGGTCATCGACGAGCAGCTGCATCTCGCGCGACATCGAGGTGCCGCTCATCAGGCGGTTGTCGGTGTTGACGGTGACGCGAAAGCGCAGCCGGGCGAGCAGGCCGATCGGGTGCGTCGCGATGGATGGCGCGGCACCGGTCTGGACGTTGGACGACGGGCACATCTCGAGCGGGATGCGCATGTCGCGCACGTACGCCGCGAGCCGGCCCAGGCTGACGTCCTCGGGGCGCGCGGCGGCGTCCGCTTCGGGGTCCGAGCCGTACGGGCGCGAGCCGATCCGCAGGTCGTCGACGATGCGCACGCCGTGCCCCAGACGGTCGGCGCCGCACCACTGGATCGCCTCCCAGATGCTCGGGAGGCCGAACGCCTCGCCGGCGTGGATCGTGAAGTGCGCGTTCTCCCGGCGCAGGTACTCGAACGCGTCGAGCGAGCGGGTGGGCGGGAAGCCCGCCTCGGGTCCGGCGATGTCGAAGCCGACGACGCCCAGGTCGCGGTAGCGGACGGCGAGGCGCGCGATCTCCATGTGGTTGGCCGCCTGGCGCATGGCGGTCACCAGCGTGCCGACGCGGATCCGGTGCCCGGCGGCGGCTGCGGTCGCCTCACCCTGGCGAAAGCCCTCCAGCACCGCCTCGACCACCTCGGCGAGCGACAGCCCGCCCTGCAGGTGCTGCTCGGGGGCGAAACGCACCTCGGCGTACACCACGCCGTCGGCGGCGAGGTCCTGGGCGCACTCGCTCGCGACGCGCACGAGCGACTCGCGAGTCTGCATCACGCCCACCGTGTGCGCGAAGGTCTCCAGGTAGCGCTCCAGCGAACCTGAGTCGGCCGACTCGCGGAACCACACGCCGAGCGCCGCGGCGTCGGTCTCCGGAAGCGCGTCGTAGCCGGTCTCGCGCGCGATCTCGATGATGGTCTGCGGGCGCAGCCCGCCGTCGAGGTGGTCGTGCAGCAGCACCTTGGGTGCGCGGGCCACGGGCTCGGAGATGGTGACGTCTTCCACGCACCGCAATCTAGTGGTCGCCCGGGGCGGCGCAGGCACCGGAGCCGGGCGACGGGCCATTGGGACACTGGAGGGGTGTCGATACCACCCGTCCCCGAAGGCGTCCGCGAACGGCCTCGACCGCAGTGGGTGCGCCAGCACCGGCACGGCGGGTGGTTCGCGGTGGCGGCGGTCTGCTTCGGCGCCTTCATGGGTCAGCTCGACGCCAGCATCGTCACCATCGCCTACCCCGAGCTCTCGCGGAACCTCGGCGCCCCACTGGGCGCGGTGGAGTGGGTGTCGCTGTCGTACCTGCTCACCCTGGCGATGCTGCTGCTGCCGGCCGGTCGCTGGTCGGACGCCCTGGGCCGCAAGCGGTTGTACCTGTGGGGGTTCGTGGTCTTCACCGTCGGCTCCTTGGCCTGCGCGCTGGCACCCACCCTCGGCTGGCTGGTCACAGCGCGCGTGGTGCAGGCCGTCGGTGCCGCGCTGCTGCAGGCCAACAGCGTCGCCATCGTGACGACGAGCGTGCCCCCGGCCCGCACTCACGCGGCCCTCGGCATCCAGGCCGGCGCGCAGGCACTCGGACTCGCGCTGGGCCCGACGCTCGGCGGGGCGCTCATCGCCGCCGGTGGCTGGCGGACGGTGTTCTGGGTGAACGTGCCCGTCGGCGTGGTGGCCTACGTCGTCGGCACGGTCTTCATCCCCCGAACGCGTCACCTGCGGCCCACCGGACGCTTCGACGCCCCGGGTGCGGTGCTGCTCACGGTGGCGGCGGGGGCGCTGCTCGCTGCCGCCTCGGGGATCTCCGGTGCCGGTTGGCCGTTGCCCGTGGTGGGGCTGCTCGCCGTCACTGCGGTCGTCGCGGCCGGCCTGCTCGCTCTGGCCGAGCGACGGGTCGACGAGCCGCTGCTCGACCGTGTCGTCCTGCACTCCCCCGGGGTGCGCCGGGGGCTCGTCGGGGCCCTGCTGGCCTACCTCGTGCTGTTCGGGCCGCTCGTGCTCGTGCCGGTCGAGCTCGACCGGCTCGGCACCGGCAGCCTCGCCACCGGGCTGCTGCTCAGCGCGCTGCCGGCCGGCTTCGCCGTCACGGCCCTGAGCGCCGGCGTCCTGCCGCGGTCCTGGTCGAGCCGCCTGCGCGTTCGCCTCGGCGGGGCCCTCGCGACCGTGGGGCTGGTCGGCGTCGCGCTGCTGCCGCTGACCACCGGGTGGCTGCCGCTGGCCCTCCTGGTCACGGGCCTCGGAGTGGGCCTGGTGACGCCGGCCAACAACGCCTCGATCATGGCCGCCACACCCGCGCAGGCCGCTGGCACCGCCGGCGGCCTGATCAACCTCGCCCGTGCGTTCGGCACGGCTCTGGGGGTCGCGGTCGTGTCGCTCGCCGTGACGACGGTCGCCGGGGCCACCGGCGCCCAGGTGGCCGCGCTCGTGCTCGCGGCGCTCGCGCTGGTGCTCTCCGTCAGCAGCTGACGGCGGCGTGCCGCCGTCAGTCCTCGCGGTGCGCGAGGTCGGGGCTGAACGCCGGCAGGCACACCGCGACGTACTCGGCGCCCTCGTCGCCCACGGAGTAGCGCACGGTCTCTCCCTTGCGGGTCACCACCGCCTGCCCGGCCGGCACCTCGAGCACCCCGCCGTCGTGCTCGACGCGCACGGAGCCGGCCAGCACCAGCGTGATCTCGTCGAAGTCCGGCGCCTGCGCGGGCTCGTCCCAGCCGGCGGGCGCCTTCATGTGCGCCACCGACACCGCGGCCTCACCGGTGGTGGCGCGGCCGACGTACTCGTCGATGACCTTGCCGCCGGGCACAGGGATGCGGGTGGGGGCGTTGATGAGCTCAGGCATGGCGCCGAGCCTACGCCGAGGGCGGGTCGACTCAGGAGGCGGCGATGCGGTCGACCACCAGCGGCAGCAGGTCAGGACGGTCGCCTTCGGGAGCGATGAAGTAGCCACCCTCCAGCGCCTGCAGGGCCCGTTCGAAGCGCTCGGGGGTGTCGGTGTGCAGGGTCATGAGCGGCTCACCGCCGCGCACCGTCGCGCCGGGCTTGGCGTGCAGCTCGACCCCGGCACCGGCCTGGACGACGTCCTCCTTGCGGGCGCGTCCGGCGCCGAGGCGCCAGGCGGCCACGCCCACAGCCAGGGCGTCGAGCTGGGTGAGCACGCCGTCAGCCGGCGCCATCACGACGTGGGTCTCCTTCGCCGTGGGCAGCGAGGCGTCCGGGTCGCCGCCCTGCGCGGCGATCATGCGGCGCCACACGTCCATCGCGCTGCCGTCCCGCAGCTTGTCGGCTGGGTCGACGTCGTCTCGGCCCGCGGCGGCGAGCATCTCGCGGGCCAGGGCCAGGGTGAGCTCGACGACGTCGTCCGGGCCGCCACCCGCCAGCACCTCGAGCGACTCGCGCACCTCCAGCGCGTTGCCGGCGGTGAGGCCGAGGGGGGTCTGCATGTTCGTGAGCAGCGCGACCGTCGTGACCCCAGCGTCGGTGCCGAGGTCGACCATGGTGCGGGCGAGCTCGCGGGCGTCGTCCACCGACTTCATGAACGCGCCCGAGCCGACCTTGACGTCGAGCACCAGCGCGCCGGTGCCCTCGGCGATCTTCTTGCTCATGATCGAGCTCGCGATCAGCGGGATCGCCTCCACCGTGCCCGTGACGTCGCGCAGCGCGTACAGCTTCTTGTCGGCCGGGGCGAGGCCGTCGCCGGCGGCGCAGATGACCGCGCCGACGTCGTCCAGCTGGGCGAGCATCTCGGCGTTCGTGAGGCTCGCGCGCCAGCCGGGGATCGACTCGAGCTTGTCGAGGGTGCCGCCGGTGTGGCCGAGACCGCGGCCCGACAGCTGCGGGACGGCGACACCGCACGCGGCCACGAGGGGGGCCAGCGGCAGGGTGATCTTGTCTCCCACGCCGCCTGTCGAGTGCTTGTCGGCGGTGGGGCGCGACAGCGACGAGAAGTCCATCCGCTCACCGCTCGCGATCATCGCGGCGGTCCACCGGCTGATCTCCGCGCGGTCCATGCCGCGCAGCAGGATCGCCATCGCCAGCGCCGACATCTGCTCGTCGGCGACCACTCCGCGGGTGTAGGCGTCGACGACCCAGTCGACCTGCTCGTCGCTCAACCGCTGGCCGTCCCGCTTGGCGCGGATGACGTCGACGGCGTCGAAGGCTTCGCTCATGATCTGATCCTCGTACTCGGGGGAGGTGTGGTCACGGCAGTTCGCGCCCGGCGCAACGCCCGGCGGCCCCTGCTCGCGCCGCCCAGCCCGGTTTGCGCCGTCAGGGCCGCTTTGCGCAGCTCAGCCGCGGCTGTGATGGCGGAGGCAGCGGTGCCTGCGCCGCTCAACCCGAGGCCGGACGGCGCAAAGCAGTCTGGGTGGCGCAAAGCAGTCTGGGGGGCGGAAGGGTGAAGGTCAGCGGGTCTCGAGGTCGGTGACGCCGAAGGCGTCGGGCAGCACCTCGGTCATCGCCTTGATGCCGGACGGCGTGTCGACCAGGCAGGTCGGGCCACCGTTCTCCCACAGCAGCTGCCGGCACCGGCCGCAGGCCATGAGCGGCTGCCCGGCCCGGTCGACGCACGCGACGGCGACCAGGCGGCCGCCGCCGGTGAGGTGCAGCTGGCTGACCATGCCGCACTCGGCGCACAGCGCGACACCGTACGCGGCGTTCTCGACGTTGCAGCCGCTGACGATCCGCCCGTCGTCGACCAACCCCGCGACACCGACGGGGAAGCCGGAGTACGGCACGTAGGCGTGGTGCATCGCTTCCACCGCGGCCGCTCGCAGCGCTTCCCAGTCGACGTCCAGCTCAGCCACGTCAGCCACCTTCGCCTCGCCGGTAGCGCAGACCGTCGGCCGCCGGCATCCGCAGCCGTTGCGACGCCAGGCTCAGCACGAGCAACGTGGCGACGTACGGCGTCATGCCGGTGAAGTCGGACGGCACCTCGTCAGTGAGCAAGTACCACAGCAGCAGCCCGACAGCGCAGGCGGTCGCGACGAGCGTCGTCGCGAGGTTCGCCCGGCGCAGCACCCGCACGGCCACCAGGCCGAGCAGGATGAGGAACAGCACGAGCAGCAGGGCGTGCACGCTCTCACCACCCCGACGCAGCTGGAGCGCGTCGGTGTAGCCGAACAGCGCCGAGCCGGCGAGCAGGCCGCCGGGTCGCCAGTTGCCGAAGATCATGGCGGCGAGGCCGATGAAGCCTCGGCCGCCGGTCTGCCCGTCGCGGTAGGCGCTGGCCGCGACCTCCGCGAGGAACACGCCACCGATGCCGGCGAAGGCACCCGACGCCACGACCGCCGCGTACTTGTAGAGGTAGACGTTGACGCCCAGCGACTCTGCCGCCACCGGGTTCTCACCGCAGCTGCGCAGCCGCAGCCCGAAAGCCGTGCGCCACAGCACGAAGAACGACCCGATCACGAGCAGGATCGCGATCAGCGTGAGGATCGACATGCCCGTCGTGACGCCGCGCACGATCGCCGCCAGGTCGGACACGAAGAACCAGTGCTTGTCCTCGATCGTGCCGAGGCCGTCGGAGACACCGGGGATGGTCAGCGTCGGCAGGTCGCCGATCGGCGGGGACTGCGTCTTGCCGCCGCCGGGGTGACCCACGAACGCCAGGCCGGACAGGTACTTCACGGCGCCGGCGGCGAGCAGGTTGATCGCGACACCGGAGACGATGTGGTCGACGTTGAAGGTGACCGTCGCGACGGCGTGCAGCAAGCCGCCGAGCGCTCCGAACACGATGCCTGCGGCCAGGCCGGCCCACGGCCCCCACTGGTAGCCGGCGAAACCAGCGCCCCAGGTGCCGAAGATCATCATGCCCTCGAGGCCGATGTTGACCACGCCCGAGCGTTCCGACCACAGACCGCCGAGCGCCGCCATGGCGATCGGGACGGCGAGACCGATGGCCGCGGCGATGGTGCCGCTGGACGCGATGTCGTTGGCGCCGGTGACGGCCCGCACGGCGGCGAGCGCCACGACGGCGCCGAGCCCCAGGAGCGCCCACGTGCCCGCACCGATGCGTCGGCGCCTGGTCGGCTCATCGACCGGGGTGGGGGCACCTGCGGCTGCCGCGACCTCGACGCTCATACCGTCACCTCCTGAGCCGTGCCGCCTGGTCTGGGCGGGCTGCTCTCGTGGTCACCGAGCTCACGAGCCACCTTGCGCTGCTCGGCGACGACGCTGTACCGGCGCACCATCTCGTAGGCGATCACGACCGACAGCACGATGATCCCCTGCATGATCTTGACGACCTCGGGTGCGACGTCCGCCAGGATCTGCAGGGGGTTGCTCGCGACGTCGAGGTAGGCGAAGAGCAGTGCGGCGACGGCGACACCCACCGGCGAGTTCCGACCGACCAACGCGATGGCGATGCCGGTGAAACCGAGGCCGGCGGGGAACGACAGGTCGTAGGTGTACGTCTTCCCGAGCAGCTCGGGCAGGCCGACGAGGCCAGCGACAGCGCCGCTCAGCACCATCGAGGCGACGATCATGCGCTTGACGTTGACTCCGCTCGCCACCGCTGCCGTCGCCGAGCGCCCGGTGGCCCGCAGGTCGAAGCCGAACCGGGTGCGGCTGATCAGGTACCAGTACCCCACACCCACGAGGGCCGCGACGATGACGAAGCCGTAGGCCTTCACGGGCGCGTTGGGCAGCAGCGTGAAGCCGGGCATGCGCCCCGACTCCGGGATCGACGGCGTGGAGATGTTGTTGCTCGCCGCCTCACCGGACGCCACCCGGCGCAGCAGGTAGGCCACCAGGCCGCCGGCGATCGCGTTGAGCATGATCGTCGAGATCACCTCGCTGACTCCGCGCCCGACCTTGAGCAGACCCGCGATCGCGGCCCAGGCCGCGCCGACCGCCATGGCGACCACGATCACCACGAGGATGTGCAGCGGCTTCGGCAGGTTGATGGCACCACCGACGACGGCGGCCGCGAACACCGCGAGCCGGTACTGGCCGTCGACACCGATGTTGAACAGGTTCATCCGGAAGCCGATGGCCACCGCGATCGCCGACAGGTAGTACGTCGTGCCGAGGTTGATCGTCGTCATGAGGTTGCGCGGCATCACGCCGGGCAGACCGCCGGTGACGAGGGTCTTCCAGGTGACCCAGACGGGGTCGCCCGCGGCGAGCAGGATCACGCTGGTGACCACCACCGAGAAGGCCACGGCCAGCAGCGGTGCCGCCAGCGCCAGCCCGATGCGGCTCAGGTCGCGGTTCTTCATGACTCGCCCTCCGTCGACGCGCCGGTCATGGCGGAGCCGAGCTGCTCGGGGGTGACCCGCGCGGGGTCGAACTGGCCGACGAAACGGCCGCGCAGGATGACGTGGATGGTGTCGCTGAGGCCGATCAGCTCGTCGAGGTCGGCGGAGATCAGGAGCACGGCGAGGCCGGCGGCCCGCGCGCGGCGGATGTGGTCCCAGATCGCCGCCTGCGCGCCGACGTCCACCCCGCGGGTGGGGTGCGCCGCCAGCAGGACGACCGGGTCACCGGACAGCTCGCGCCCGACGAGCAGCTTCTGCTGGTTGCCCCCCGACAGCGAGCCCGCCGTGACGTCGATGCTCGGCGAGCGGACGTCGTACTCGGCGAGGATGCGCTCGGTGTCCCTGCGAGCGCCGCCGCGGTCGATGAGCGGTCCTCGCGACGACGGCTCCTGGGTCTGGTGGCCGAGGATGCGGTTCTCCCACAACGGCGCATCGAGCAGCAGACCCTGTCGGTGGCGGTCCTCGGGGATGAAGCCGATACCCGCCTCACGGCGGCGGCGCGTCGTCCACTCGCTGATGTCCTGCTCGCCCAGCAGCACCTGGCCGGTCTCGGGGTCACGCAAGCCCATGATGGCGTCGACGAGCTCGCCCTGGCCGTTGCCCTCGACGCCGGCGATGCCGAGGATCTCGCCGCGGTGGATCGTGAAGCTGATGTCCTCCAGCAGCGCCCGGGCGCCGGCGCGCAGGGTGAGATCGCGCACCGTGAGCATCGGGACGTCGGTGACGGTCGACTCGGTGGTCTGCGGGCTCGGCAGCTCGCTGCCCACCATGAGCTCGGCGAGCTCGCGTGACGTCGTGCCCTCGGGGTCGACGGTCGCCACGGTCTCGCCGCGGCGGATGACGGTGATCGAGTCGGCGACCGACAGCACCTCGTCGAGCTTGTGCGAGATGAAGATGACCGTGAGCCCCTCGGCCTTGAGCTCTCGCAGGTTGGCGAAGAGCTCGTCGACCTCCTGCGGCACCAGCACCGCCGTCGGCTCGTCGAGGATGAGGGTGGTCGCCCCGCGGTAGAGCACCTTCAGGATCTCGACGCGCTGGCGGTCGCCGACCCCGAGCTCCTCCACGAGCACATCGGGCGCGACCTCGAGGCCGTAGGCGTCGCTGAGCTCGCGGATGCGGGCACGGGCCTTGTCACCGATGCCGTACAGCTTCTCGGCACCCAGCACGACGTTCTCGAGCACCGTGAGGTTGTCGGCCAGCATGAAGTGCTGGTACACCATGCCGATTCCGGCCTCGATGGCGTCGCTGGGCGAGCCGAAGGTCTGGGTGCGGCCACCTACCTCGATCGTGCCCTCGTCCGGACGCTGCACGCCGTAGAGGATCTTCATCAGCGTCGACTTGCCCGCGCCGTTCTCGCCGACCACCGCGTGCACGGTGCCCTTGCGGACCTCGAACGTCACGTCGCGGTTGGCCACGACGCCCGGGAAGCGCTTGGTGATCCCGGTCAGCCGGACGGCCACCTCACCGGTGGCGGCGTCCGCCGCGGGAGCGGCTGCAGTGGACAGGGGGTCCTCCTCACGCGGGGCCGGACGACGGTGTCCGGGGGCGACGGCTGTGGGGCACGGCAGTGCTGTGAACACAGGTCCGGGGCGACGCTACCGCGCCGCCCCGGACCCAGGTCAGACCTCTGACGTCACGGCTGGGTGGGCACCGTGATCTTGCCGTCGATGATCTGCTGCTTCAGGTCGTCGACCTTGGACTTGATGTCGTCGATGTGACCACCGGTGGTCGAGTAGTCGACGCCACCCTTCTTCAGGTCGTACACCTGGTCGCCGTCCGGGATGGTGCCGTCCTGGGCCGACTTGATGAAGTCGTACACCGCGACGTCGACCTTCTTGATCATCGAGGAGATGATCACGTCACGAACGGCCGGGGCCGCCGTGAGCGCCTGGTCGGAGTCGACACCGATCGCCATGGCGTTCTTGGCCTTGACGGCCTCGAACACGCCGCCGCCGGAGCCGCCGGCCGCGTGGTAGATCACGTCGGCGCCGGCGTCGAGCATGCCCTGCGCGGCGGTCTTGCCCTTGGCCGGGTCGGTGAAGCCCGAGAAGTCCGGCGGCTGGGTGAGGTACTTGGTCTGGATCTTGATGTTCGGGTTGATCGCCTTGGCGCCGGCGACGTAGCCCGCCTCGAACTTCTGGATCAGCGGCACCTGGACGCCACCGACGAAGCCGATGTTGCCGCTCTTGGACTTCAGCGCGGCGATCGCGCCGACGAGGTAGGAGCCCTCGTTCTCGGCGAACAGCAGGCCGTGGACGTTCTTGGGCGTCTTGTCACTACGAGCGTTGTCGACGATCGCGAAGTTGATGTCGGGGAACTCGGCCGCCACCTTGTCGGTCGCCGACGCGTAGGCGAAGCCAACCGCGACGATCGGGTTGTAGCCGGCCTGGGCGAGGGTGCGCAGGCGGTCCTCCTTGGCGGACTCCGCCTCACCGGACGTCGCCTCGGCCTCCTGGGCCGTCACGCCGAGCTCGGACTTGGCCTTGTCGAGGCCCGCCGCCGCGGCGTCGTTGAACGACTGGTCGCCGCGACCGCCGATGTCGTAGGCCAGGCCGACCTTCAGAGCCTTCTTGGTGCTCGAGCCGGTCGAACCGTTGCCGCTCGAGGCGTTGTCGGAGCTGCTGCCGCACGCTGCCAGTGCCAGGGCTGCCACTGAGGCGGCGGCCACCATCTTCATCACCCGACGCAAGGGGTGTCTCCTTCTATCCGGTTACCACGTGCTGACCTCAAAGCGAGCCCAGCTGGACACTTCGCCGACGTCCGGCGTCTGCCTCGACACCTCGCGCAAGTCGGTCGGGACTCTACCCGCGCCACATGGGCGTTGTACGCCGGACTCGACTGAGTATCCGAACCGTTACCGGCCAGTCACCTCGTCAACTGTTGCCGTCGCGCTCGGGCGTCTCGAGCGAAGCGTTTGGTGCCAGGGCGGCGAGCGCGTCCAGGGCCACCTGCGCCAGCAGCTGGGCGCCGATGGCCACCGCGCCGTCGTCGACGCGCAGGTTGCCCTGGTGCAGGTCGTACGTCGGGCCGCCGGGCGTCCGCGTGCCCAGCCGGGCCATCGCCCCGGGCACGGACTCGAGGTACCAGGAGAAGTCCTCACCGCCGAGGCTCTGCTCGGTGCCGACGACGCCGGCGGGGCCGACCACCGAGGCGGCGGCGGTCGCGAGGTGCCGCGCGGCCTCCGGAGCGTTCACCACCGGCGGGACGCCACGCAAGTGCTCGATCTCGGCGGTGACGCCGTACGGGGCGACCACGGCGCGCACGACCTCGTCGACGATGCGCTGAGCCTGGTCCCAGGCCCGGATGTCGAGCAGCCGCAGGGTGCCCGCCGCCTCACCGAGGCTGGGGATGACGTTCTTTGCCGACCCGGCGTGCACCGATCCCCACACCAGGCTGGCGCCGGCGCGCGGGTCGAGCCGGCGCGACAGGGCGGCGGGGACGTCGGTGACGACCTTGGCGAGCGCGTAGGTGAGGTCCTGGGTGAGGTGCGGGCGCGAGGTGTGGCCCCCGCGTCCGCGCAGGCGCACGGTGACCGAGTCGGAGGCCGCGGTGATGGCTCCCTCGCGCAGGCCGACCTGGCCGACGTCCAGCGACGGGTCGCAGTGCACGGCGAAGATCGAGTGCACGCGGTCGAGCACGCCGAGGGCCACGAGGTCGACGGCCCCGCCGGGCATGACCTCCTCGGCCGGCTGGAACACCAGGCGCACGCGTCCGGGCAGGGGGCTGGCCAGATGCCGCTCGTGGAGGGCGAGCCCGGCCCCGAGCAGCGCCGCGGTGTGCACGTCGTGCCCGCAGGCGTGCGCGACGCCGCCGACCGTCGAGCGCCAGGGGTCGGGCGTCTCGTCGTCGACCGGCAGGGCGTCGAGGTCGGCACGCAGCGCGACCACCGGCGCGGACGGCGAGAGGTCACCCACCTCGGCCAGCAACCCGCTGCGCGGCAGCTCCTGGACGGCGATGCCCTCCTTCTCCAGGCGCGCGGCCACCAGCTCGGTGGTGCGTACCTCGTGCCGTGAGGTCTCGGGGTGCGCGTGGATGTCGCGCCGGGTCTCGATGAGCTCGTCGCGCAGCGCGGCGACGAGGTCGGCGAGCGACGGCAGGGTCGGCGAAGAGGAGTGAGGTTCCACGATCCCGCCAGGTTAGCCGGGGTCAGAAGACGTCGCGCGGGACGTACGTGCCCCACACCTCCCGCAGCGCGTGGCACACCTCGCCGACGGTGGCGCGGGCGGCGAGCGCCTCGCGCATCGGGTACAGCACGTTGTCGGTGCCGCGCGCCGCGTCCTGCAGGGCGGCCAGGGCGCGGTCGACGGCGAGCTGGTCGCGGTCGGCGCGCAGCGTGGCGAGGCGGGCGGCCTGCTCGGCCTCGATCGCCGGGTTGACGCGCAGCGGCTCGTACGGCTCGTCGTCGTCGACCGTGAACCGGTTGACGCCCACGACGACGCGCTCGCCGCCGTCGATCTCCTGCGCCACCTGGTAGGCCGACCGCTCGATCTCGGACTTCTGGAAGCCCTCCTCGATCGCGGCCACCGCTCCCCCGCGGTCGTCGACGGCCTGCATCAGGTCGCGGATCGCCGTCTCGAGCTCGTCGGTCATCGACTCGATGACGTAGGAGCCGGCGAACGGGTCGACGGTCTTGGTGACGTCGGTCTCGTACGCGATGACCTGCTGGGTGCGCAGGGCGAGGCGGGCGGCCTTCTGCGTCGGCAGGGCGATCGCCTCGTCGTAGGAGTTGGTGTGCAGGCTCTGCGTGCCCCCGAGCACTGCGCCGAGGCCCTGCAGCGCCACGCGCACGAGGTTGACCTCGGGCTGCTGGGCGGTGAGCTGCACGCCGGCGGTCTGGGTGTGGAACCGCAGCATCAGGGACTTGGGGTTCTTGGCCCCGAACTCGTCGCGCATGACCTGGGCCCAGATGCGGCGCGCCGCACGGAACTTCGCGACCTCCTCCAGCAGGGTCGTGCGGGCGACGAAGAAGAACGAGAGCCGGGGGGCGAAGTCGTCGACGCCGAGCCCGGCGTCGATCGCGGCCTGCACGTACGCCTTGGCGTTGGCGAGGGTGAACGCCACCTCCTGCGCGGGCGTCGCCCCGGCCTCGGCCATGTGGTATCCCGAGATCGAGATGGTGTTCCAGCGAGGGAGCTCCTTGCGGCAGTAGGCGAAGGTGTCGGCGATGAGCCTCAGCGACTCCTTCGGCGGGTAGATGTAGGTGCCGCGCGCGATGTACTCCTTCAGCACGTCGTTCTGGATCGTGCCCGTGAGCTGGGCACCCTCGAACCCCTGCTCCTCGGCGACGAGCTGGTAGAGCAGCAGCAGCACCGAGCCCGGCGCGTTGATGGTCATGGACGTCGACACCTCGCCGAGCGGGATGCCACCGAACAGCACGCGCATGTCGTCGATGGAGTCGATGGCCACGCCGACCTTGCCGACCTCGCCATGGGCGATCGGCTCGTCGGAGTCGTAGCCCATCTGCGTCGGCAGGTCGAAGGCGACGCTGAGGCCGCCGGTGCCCGCGGCGACCAGCTGGTGGTAGCGCTCGTTGGACTCCTTGGCGGTGCCGAACCCGGCGTACTGGCGCATGGTCCACGGGCGGCCGGTGTACATGTTCGGGTACACCCCGCGGGTGTACGGGAACTGGCCGGGCTCGCCGAGCTGCTGGGCGGCGTCCCAGCCCTGCAGGGCGTCCGGACCGTAGACCGGGCGGATGGGGAGGCCGGACTCGCTGCGGGGTTCGCTCACAGCCGGAAGGGTAGCCGCGCGCGTGCGCCCCGGCTCCCGCTCGTGGCTGACCTCACACCGGCTACGGCGCTAGCCTGCGTGCGTGGCCGCCGTCCGCATCGCCCGCGTCTACGACCCCGTGTCGCCGGACGACGGTCGGCGCGTCCTCGTCGACCGGCTGTGGCCGCGCGGGATCAGCAAGGAGCGCGCCGCGCTCGACGAGTGGTGCAAGGACGCCGCCCCCTCGCCCGACCTGCGTCGGTGGTTCGGCCACGACCCGGAGCGGTTCGAGGAGTTCGTGCGCCGCTACCACGCCGAGCTCGCGAGCGGGGTCGGCGCGGACGCCGTCGCGCACCTGCGCGAGCTCGCGGTGGCGGGCCCACTCACCCTGCTCACGGCGACGAAGGACCCCGCGCAGAGCACCGCCGCTGTCCTCGCCGCCCTCCTCTAGCCACCACCCCCGCTCGAACGTGGTGGTTACGCATCGCCAGTGATGCGCAGCCACCACGCTGGCGCGAGTGCTGCCGTCAGAGCAGGTCGGTGCGGCCGTCGGCGGCGAGCCGGTCGACGAACGACTTGACGTCCTGGGCCCGTGAGCGGTGCGCGACGAGCAGGACGTCGGCGGTGTCGACCACCACGACGTCGTCCACCCCCAGGAGCGCCACCAGGCGACCGGAGTCGGCCGCCACCACGCCCGAGCTGTCGGTGGCGAGCACCTCGCCCTCGCCCAGCACCTGGACGGGCGCGTCGGGCAGCACCGTGCCGACCGCTCCGAAGTCGCCCACGTCGTCCCAGCCGAAGGTGCCCGGCACGACGGCCACGCGTCCGGCCGCCGCTGCCGGCTCGGCCACCGCGTAGTCGAAGGCGATGCGTTCGAGCGTCGGCCACACCGCCTCGAGCTCGGCCTCTCGGTCGGCGGTGTCCCACGCCTGGCCGAGCCGCCGCAGGCCGGCACCCAGCTCGGGCCGGTATTCGTCGAGAAGGTCGAGCAGCGTCGCGGCCCGGGCCACGAACATCCCCGCGTTCCACCGGTAGCGACCACTGGCCAGGTACTGCTCGGCGGTGGCGGTGTCCGGCTTCTCGACGAACTCCTCCACCATCAGCGCGGACGGCGCACCGGCCACCTCGAGCGCGTCGCCCGCCCGCACGTAGCCGAACCCCGTGGCCGGCCGGGTCGGCTCGATGCCCACGGTGACCAGCAGACCGGTGCGGGCCACTGCGACGGCCTCGGCCACCACGGCGGCGAACACCGCGTCGTCCGCGATCGCGTGGTCGGCAGCGAACGACCCGACGACGGCCTCGGGGTCACGCGCGTGCGCCACGGCGGCGGCCAGCCCGATGGCGGCGGCGGAGTCCCGCGGCGAGGGCTCGACGAGCAGGCGCTCGGCGCCGATCTCGGGCAGCTGCCGCGCGGTGTCGGCGGCGTGGGCGGCACCCGTGACGACGTACGTCTGCCCCGCGACGCCGGCGAGGCGACTGCAGGTGTCCTGCAGCATCGAGCGCCCGCTGCCGGTGAGGTCGAGCAGGAACTTCGGGCGCGAGCGCCGCGAGAGCGGCCACAGCCGCGTGCCTGCGCCCCCCGCAGGGACGATCGCCACCAGGTCGTCGATCACGAACGGCGACGCTACCCGGCGGTTGCCGTACCTGCGAAGTTGGTCACACCGGGCCTCCCGGTTGGGGAGTTCGACGCGTGCGTCACTACAGTGACCACGTCGTGGACGACGCCGTCCCCCGCACCCGCCTGCGTGGCGCGGAGACCGGCGCGTCGCCGCCACCTCGCGAAAGGCAACGTCGTGCCCAAGGCACCTGCAGGCACCCTCTACCGGGGCCGTGAGGGGATGTGGTCGTGGGTCGCGCACCGCGTGACCGGCGTCCTGATCTTCTTCTTCCTCTTCGCGCACGTCCTCGACACCGCGCTCGTCCGCGTGTCGCCCGAGGCCTACAACGACGTGATCGGGACCTACAAGAACCCGGTCGTCGGGCTGGGTGAGGTCGGCCTGGTCGCGGCGATCATCTTCCATGCGTTCAACGGCGTGCGGGTCATGCTCGTCGACTTCTGGTCGAAGGGCCCGCGCTACCAGCGGCAGATGCTGTGGGGAGTCATCGCCCTGTGGGTGCTGCTCTTCGTGCCGTTCGCCATCCGCCACCTGATGAACGTCTTCAGCTGAGGGGCACGCCATGACCGCCAACACCCAGGGGACGCCGCAGATCGCGGCACCGCGCGCCACCTTCCGCCGCAGCCGCTCCACCCGCAGCAACTACGAGCTGTGGTCGTGGACCTTCATGCGCCTGTCGGGCGTCGTGCTCATCGCGCTCGTCTTCGGCCACCTGTTCGTCAACCTCATGCTCGGCCAGGGCATCAAGGCGATCGACTTCGCGTTCGTCGGCGGCAAGTGGGCGAGCCCCTTCTGGCAGACCTGGGACCTGCTGATGCTCTGGCTGGCCGAGGTGCACGGCGTCAACGGCGTGCGCACGATCATCAACGACTACGCCGAGAAGGACAGCACCCGCCTGGTGCTCAAGGCCCTGCTGATGCTGAGCGCGCTCATCGTGCTCGTCCTCGGCACCCTCGTCATCTTCACCTTCGACCCGTGCCCCACCGGCGAGCCCAGCAACCTGCTGCCGTCGTTCTGCACCAAGTGACTGCGAGGTAGGGACCATGCAGACGCACACGTACGACGTCGTCATCGTCGGGGCCGGCGGTGCCGGCATGCGCGCCGCCCTGGAGTCGAGCCAGCGCGCGCGCACGGCGGTGCTCACCAAGCTCTACCCCACGCGGTCGCACACCGGCGCGGCGCAGGGTGGCATGTGCGCCGCCCTCGCGAACGTCGAGGAGGACAACTGGGAGTGGCACACCTTCGACACCGTCAAGGGCGGTGACTACCTGGTCGACCAGGACGCCGCGGAGGTGATGTGCCGCGAGGCCATCGACGCCGTCCTCGACCTGGAGAAGATGGGCCTTCCGTTCAACCGCACCCCCGAGGGCCGGATCGACCAGCGCCGCTTCGGCGGCCACACGCGCAACCACGGCGAGGCGGCCGTGCGCCGCTCGTGCTTCTCGGCCGACCGCACCGGCCACATGATCCTGCAGACCCTGTACCAGAACTGCGTCAAGCAGGACGTCGAGTTCTTCAACGAGTTCTACGTGCTCGACCTCGTGATGGCGGGCGAGGGCGACGAGCGCCGCATCGCCGGCGTCGTGGCCTACGAGCTCGCCTCCGGCGAGATGCACGTCTTCCGCGCCAAGGCCGTGATCCTGGCCACCGGCGGCGCGGGCAAGGTGTTCAAGACGACGTCGAACGCCCACACCCTCACCGGCGACGGCATGGGCATCGCCTGGCGCAACGGCCTGCCGCTGGAGGACATGGAGTTCTTCCAGTTCCACCCGACGGGCCTCGCCGGCCTCGGCATCCTGCTGTCGGAGGCCGCCCGCGGCGAGGGCGCGATCCTGCGCAACAGCGAGGGCGAGCGCTTCATGGAGCGCTACGCCCCCACCATCAAGGACCTCGCGCCGCGCGACATCGTCGCCCGCTCGATGGCCAACGAGGTGCGCGAGGGCCGCGGCTGCGGCCCCAACAAGGACTACGTGCTGCTCGACCTCACCCACCTCGAGCCGGCGCACATCGACGCCAAGCTGCCCGACATCACCGAGTTCGCGCGCACCTACCTAGGCGTCGAGCCCTACACCGAGCCCGTGCCGGTGTACCCGACGGCGCACTACGCCATGGGCGGTGTGCCGACCAACGTCGACGCCGAGGTGCTGCGCGACAACACCCACGTCGTCCCCGGCCTGTACGCGGCCGGTGAGGTGGCCTGCGTGTCGGTGCACGGCTCGAACCGCCTGGGCACCAACTCCCTGCTCGACATCAACGTGTTCGGACGCCGGGCCGGCATCGCCGCCGCCGAGTACGCCAAGACGGCCGAGCTCCTCGAGCTGCCCGAGGCGCCGGAGCGGCCGACCATCGAGCTGCTGCAGGGCATGCTCGACCGCCAGGACGGCGAGCGCGTGGCCGCCGTGCGCAAGGCGCTGCAGGAGACCATGGACCGCAACGCCCAGGTGTTCCGCACCGAGGCGTCGCTCAAGCAGGCGCTCACCGACATCCAGGGCCTGAAGGAGCGGTACCGCACGGTCTCGGTGCAGGACAAGGGCAAGCGGTTCAACACCGACCTGCTCGAGGCGGTGGAGCTGGGCTTCCTGCTCGACCTCGCCGAGGTCATCGTGGTCGGTGCGCTCGAGCGCAAGGAGTCTCGCGGCGGGCACTTCCGCGAGGACTACCCGAACCGCGACGACGTCAACTTCATGCGGCACACGATGGCCTACCGCGAGCAGACCGCTGAGGGACCGCAGGTGCGCCTGGACTACAAGCCAGTGGTGCAGACCCGCTACGAGCCGATGGAGCGCAAGTACTGATGGCGAACGACGACGCCGTGAACCCCGAGAGCGCGCCGAGCAACCCGCCCACGGAGGCCGAGACCTCGCAGGGGCCGGACTCCCGGCCGCTGCAGGCGCGCGAGCCCGCGGAGCCGACCGACACCCCGCGCGACGAGCCCGCGCGCGAGGCGACGGCCGCTGGTGACGGCGCGTCCGTCGCCGACCAGGCGCCGTCCAAGGCACCGGAGAAGGCGCAGGCCGGCGAGGCCGCCGGCGCCGTGCCCGGCTTCGACGTCACGCTGCGGATCCGCCGGTTCGACCCGGAGACCGACTCCGAGCCGCACTGGGAGGACTACCGCGTCAGCGTGCACGCGACCGACCGCCTGCTCGACGCCCTGCACACCATCAAGTGGGAGCAGGACGGCTCGCTGACCTTCCGGCGCTCGTGCGCGCACGGTGTCTGCGGCTCGGACGCCATGCGCATCAACGGCAAGAACCGGCTGGCCTGCAAGACGCTGCTGAAGGACCTCAACCCTGACAAGCCGATCATGGTCGAGCCGATCAAGGGGCTGGCGGTCGAGAAGGACCTCGTCGTCGACATGGACCCCTTCTTCGCCGCGTACCGCGAGGTCATGCCGTTCCTCGTGGCCGAGGGCAACGCGCCGTCGCGCGAGCGCATCCAGAGCCAGGAGCAGCGCGACCGGTTCGACGACACCACCAAGTGCATCCTGTGCGCGGCGTGCACCTCGTCGTGCCCGGTGTTCTGGGCCGACGGCCAGTACTTCGGCCCGGCCGCCATCGTCAACGCGCACCGGTTCATCTTCGACAGCCGCGACGACGCCGGCGACCAGCGCCTGGAGATCCTCAACGACAAGGAAGGCGTGTGGCGCTGCCGCACCATCTTCAACTGCACCGAGGCCTGCCCGCGCGGCATCGAGGTCACCAAGGCGATCCAGGAGGTCAAGCGCGCCCTGCTGACCCGTAAGGTCTGAGCATGCGGCGCGCGACGGCGGTGCTGACCGCCGCTCTCCTGCTGTGCCCGGTGACTGGCGCAGCGATCCCGGCGGCGGCGAGCACCACGCCCAGCACCACACCGCCCAGCACCACACCGCCCAGCACCACACCGCCGAGCACCACACCGCCGAGCACCACACCGCCGAGCACGTCCGGCACGACGGCACCCAGCCCGGCCGTGGGTGGCGAGCGTCTGGCCACCCGCAGCCTCGTGGTCGACCGTTCCGCCGGCGTGCCCGCTCCCCCGGCCTTCGCGGCCGCGTCGTACCTGCTCGCCGACCTTGACACCGGCGAGGTGCTGCTGGCCAAGGACGCTCACGGCCGGTACCTGCCGGCGTCCACGCTGAAGACCCTCACGGTGCTCACGGTGCTGCCGGACGTCGACCCCCGACAGGTGGTCACGGCCGAACGCTCCGACCTGGTCGACGGATCGAAGGTGGGGCTCGACCCTGGCTCGCACTACACCGTGGGGCAGCTGCTGCAGGGGACGATGCTGGCGTCCGGCAACGACACCGCGACGGCGCTGGCCCGGGTGGCGGGTGGCGTGCCGCAGACGGTCGCGCGGATGCAGGCCGAGGCCGTGCGGCTGGGGGCGCGCGACACCACCGTGCGCAACCCCAGCGGCCTGGACGCCCCGGGCCAGCTCACCAGCGCCTACGACCTGGCGCTCATCGCCCGGGCGGCGATGCAGCTGCCGGCCTTCCGCAGCCTGGTGACCACCAAGCGCGTGCGCTTTCCCGGCAAGGAGGTCAAGGGCAAGGCGCGCACGTCGTTCCAGATCCAGAACCACAACCGCCTGCTGTACAACTACGACGGCACGATCGGCGTCAAGGACGGCTACACGATCGCGGCACGCTGGACGGCGATCAGCGCGGTGCAGCGCGGCAGCCACCGCTACCTGTTCACGGCGATGCGGCGCGGCGAGCCGAGCTGGCGGACGCAGGCGGCGATGTTCGACTGGGCGTTCCGGTACGGCCCGCAGGTGCAGCCTGTCGGGCGACTCGTCGAGCCGGGCGAGCTGGAGCGGGCGAGCACCGTCACTGGCGAACCGCGGGTCGCCGCGGCCGGCCGACCCGCGTCCGCCGCGCTGCAGGCGGCCGGCCCGACGGACGGCACGCTGAAGGTGGTCGGCGCCGGCGGGGTGGCTGCCGCGCTGCTCGCCGTGGTGCTGCTCGCGCTCAGCGCGCGGGCCAAGCGTCGCCAGGTCGCGCTCGCCCGGGCTCGGCGCGGCGCGCGGGCCGCCTCCCGCCGCTGACGCTGCTCGCGCTCAGCGNGCCACGAGCGCCCGCAGCCCGCGGCGCAGGGTGTGGCCGACGACGCCGGCCGTGAGCCCCAGCACCGCACCGGCCGCGACCGCGGTGCGGTCGGCTGCCCGCGGGCCGAACGACGGCAGCACGTCGTCGCGCGGACCCGCCGCCCGCGGCAGCGCCGCCGGCGCCTGGCTCGGCAGGTGGCCACGTTCGGTGGCCGTCGTAGCGGCCCACGCGGCCGAGAGCAGCATGATCCGGCTGATGAGGTTCATCAGCACGAGTAGCCCGATCACGACCGCGAAGCCGGTCAGCAGCGGCTTGCGGCCCGCACTGGCCAGCAGCAGCCCGCTCGCCAGCTTCAGGACCCCGAGCCCCACGGCACCCACGAGCGCCCCCTGCGCGAGGTCGGCCCGAGGCAGGTCGACGCCACTCATCAGGCGCAGGACGATCACCATGAGCGCGAAGTCGGCCGCGAGGACGGCCAGGGTGCCGAGCACGCGCAGCAGCACGTGGCCCACCGTCGAGTCTTCGGCGTTCACCAGGCCCAGCGCCCAGGTGGTCGCTGCGCTGACCACGAACGACAGCACGGCCGACAGCAGCACCGCCACGCCCAGCGTGGCCAGCACGCCGACGTCCCTGACCTTGACCACCACCGGGTTGGCCTTCAGCTTGGGCTCGTCGAACATCGCGCGCACGGCCTGGCGCAGCGCGTCGACCCAGCCGAGGCCTGACACCAGCAGCGTGACCAGGCTGATCGCGCCGGCGAGCGACAACGCGTTCGGCGTCGGGGGCGCAGAGGCGTCGAGGATGCCGTCCGGGTGCGCGCTGTCCTTCAGGATGCCGGGCAGCGTGCGCGACACGTAGGAGACCACGCGGTCGAACAGATCGGGCTGGCCGCGCAGGACGAAGCCGAACACCGTGAACCCGAGCACGAGCGCCGGGATGATCGAGAAGAAGCCGAGGTAGGCCACACCGCCGGCGAGCAGATTGCCGCGCGAGTCGTTGTAGCGCTGCCACGACCGGTAGGCGTGAGTCGCCTTGAGCCGGGCGAGGAGTGCCTTCACGCGAGCGGCCCGTCGCCGAACGCGTACCAGCCCTGCGTGCGCCAGACCTCGTCGGCACCGTGCTCGTAGAGGTGGAAACCCCCCACCGTGAAGCGGCACTCGAAGTCGGCGAGCTCGGCGGACGCGCGGTCGAGGGCGGCGTCCGACAGATGGTGGGCCACGGTCACGTGCGGGTGGTAGTAGAACTGCAGGTCGCGCGCCAGCGGGCCGCTGCGCACCGACTGCTCCAGGGCCTCGCACTCCCCGATCCCCTGCACCAGGGGCACGAACACCACCGGCGACACCGGCCGGAAGGTCGCCGTGCCACGCAGGTGGATCTCGAACGCCGACGCCGCCTCCGCCACCTTGCGCAGGTGGTCGTCGACCTCGTCGTCCTGCTCGCGCGACAACACCGTGGGGGGCAGCAGCGTCACGTGCGTCGGCACCGACGTGGCCAGCGGGTCACCGAAGGACGCCCGCGCCGCGCGCAGCTGCTCGCCGTACGGAGCCGGGATCGAGATGGCGACCCCGATCGTGCGGTCCGTCTGGCTGCTCACCCGTCCGATCCTGCCCTATCCGAGGAGACGATGGGGTATTCAGGACCGCGGGGGCAGGAAGCCCACGCGCTCGTAGACGGCCGCGAGCGTCTCCCGCGCCACCGCACGCGCCTTCTCGGCACCGGCGGCCAGGACGTCGTCGAGCACCCGGGGGTCGTCGAGGTAGGCCAGCGTGCGCTCACGAAACGGCGTGAGGGCCTCGGTGACGACGTCCGCGAGATCACCTTTGAGGTCGCCGTAGCCCTTGCCCACGTAGTCCTTCTCGAGCTCCTCGACGCCGCGTCCCGACAGCGCCGAGTGGATCGACAGCAGGTTCGACACCCCCGGCTTGTTCTCGACGTCGTAGCGCACCTCCCGCTCGGCGTCGGTGACCGCCGAGCGGATCTTCTTGGCCGTGACCTTGGGCTCGTCGAGCAGGTCGATCACGCCCGCCAGCGTCGCCGAGGACTTGCTCATCTTCGACGTCGGCTCCTGCAGGTCGTAGATCTTCGCCGTCTCCTTCACGATGTGCGGCTCGGGCACGGTGAAGGTGTCGCCGAAGCGAGAGTTGAACCGCATCGCCAGGTCACGCGTGAGCTCGAGGTGCTGGCGCTGGTCCTCGCCCACGGGGACGGCGTCCGCGGCGTAGAGCAGGATGTCGGCCGCCATGAGCACGGGATAGGTGAACAACCCGACGGTCGTGCGCTCGGCACCCGCGCGGCCCGCCTTGTCCTTGAACTGCGTCATGCGGCTGGCCTCACCGAAGCCGGTGATGCAGCCCAGCACCCAGGCCAGCTCGGCGTGCTGCGGCACGTGGCTCTGCACGAACAGCGTCGAGCGCTCGGGGTCGACACCCCCGGCGAGGTACTGGGCCGCGGTGCGACGGGTGCGCTCGCGCAGGGTCGCCGGGTCGACCTCGACGGTGATGGCGTGCAGGTCGACGACGCAGTAGAAGGCGTCGTGCGTCTCCTGCAGGGCCACCCACTGCACCAGCGCGCCGAGGTAGTTACCGAGGTGCAGCGAGTCGCTGGTGGGCTGCATTCCGGACAGCACGCGGGGACGACGCGGATCGGACATGCCGCACATCCTCTCAGGAAGCGCGCCGCCGGATCACCACCCCCTCCTGCTCGGACTAGGGTCGAGATCGTGACGATCACGGACGACCGCGTCCGCCTGCCCTCAGGGGTCGAGCTGGCGCTGCGACGGGCGGCCGGGGACCGCGCGTCGGCCCACGCTCCCTACCTGCTCGTGCACGGCCTGGCGAGCAACGCGCGGGTCTGGGACGGCGTCACCCGTCGGCTGGCCGAGGCCGGTCGCGAGGTAGCAGCCGTCGACCTGCGCGGCCACGGCCGCTCCGCCGTGCCCGACGACGGCTACGACACCGCGACGGCCGCGGCCGACGTCGCGGCGCTGTGCGAGGCGCTCGGGTGGGTCGCTGAGCGCTCGCCGGTGGTCGCCGGGCAGTCCTGGGGTGGCAACGTCGTCCTCACCCTCGCCGCGCGGCACGGCAGCGCGCGGGGCATCGCCCTCGTCGACGGCGGGTGGCTGCACCTGGGGTCGCGCTTCGAGACCTTCGAGGAGTGCTGGAGCGTGCTGGCGCCGCCGCGCTTCGACGGCATGCGCTTCGCCGACCTCGCCCAGCGCCTCCGGACGGCGCACGCTGACTGGCCGGGCGAGGGCGTCGACGGCACGCTGGAGAACCTCGTGGAGCTGCCCGACGGCGGGGTGCGCGCTCGCCTCGACCGCGACCACCACCGCTCGATCGTCCACTCGTTGTGGGCCGACGACCCACGTGAGCTGTATCCCCTGGTGCGCGTGCCGACGCTGCTGATGCCGGCCAGCGGACCGCCCGGACCCATTGCGCTGCAGACGTTCCAGCGCGCGGTGCCGCACTCCACCGTGAGCTGGTACGCGGGGGCCGACCACGACCTGCACGCCCAGCACCCGCAGCGCGTCACGGCCGACCTGCTGCGACTCGAGACCACGACGAGGGAGGCCACTGCGTGAGCGCGCTGGTGATCATGGGTTCGGGCGAGACCGCACCCACGCTGGTGCCGGTGCACCGCGAGATCTTCGAGGCCACCGAGCGCGCCGTGGGCAGCGTGCGGGCAGCGCTCGTCGACACGCCGTTCGGCTTCCAGATGAACGCCGACGAGCTCGTGTCGCGCACCCTCGCGTACTTCGCCCAGAGCGTGGGCCGCGAGGTCGAGGTGGCGACCTGGCGCAGCCGCGAGGCGCCGCTCGTCGAGCGCGAGCAGGCGCTGGCGCTGCTGAGCCGCGCCACGTGGGCGTTCAGCGGGCCCGGCAGCCCGTCGTACGCGCTGCGCCAGTGGCATGACACGGCCCTGCCCGACACGCTCGCGGAGGTCGTCGAGCGCGGCGGCACCCTGGTGCTCGGCAGCGCGGCCGCCGTCACCACGGGCAGCCACGCGATCCCCGTGTACGAGATCTACAAGGCCGGTGAGCCCCCGCGCTGGCTGCCGGGCCTCGACCTGCTGCGCCGGCTCACGGGGCTGCAGGCCGCGGTGGTGCCGCACTACGACAACGCCGAGGGCGGCACCCACGACACCCGCTTCTGCTACCTCGGCGAGCAGCGCCTCGCCGCGCTCGAGCAGGAGCTGCCGGACGACGTGGGCGTGCTGGGCGTCGACGAGCACACGGCGCTGTGGCTCGACCCCGAGACGCGGTCGGCGCGGGTGCTGGGGCGCGGCGGGGTCACGGCCCGCCGCCGCGGACGCTCGCAGCGGTTCGAGGCCGGCACGACGGTGACCTTCGACGAGCTCGACGCGCTGCTGCGCGGCACGCAGGTGGCCGCCGCGGCCGCGCCGGCGCCCACGACCGGGCCCGAGGTGGACGCCGCGCAGACCGCGCCGTCACCGACCGAGGAGGCGTCGTTGCGCGCGGCCGCGGACCAGGCCCGGGACGCCTTCGACACCGCGCTGGCTGCGCGCGACGTCGACGGCTGCGTGCAGGCGGTGCTCGAGCTCGAGCAGGCGATCCAGGACTGGTCGACCGACATGCTGCAGAGCGACGACCGCGACGTCGCGCGGCGGGTGCTCCGCTCGCTCGTGGTGCGGCTGGGGGAGCTCGCCACGGACGGCGCGCGCGATCCTCGTGAGGTCGTCGGCCCGTACGTCGAGACGCTGCTCGACCTGCGCACCGCCGCGCGCGAGCGGTCGGACTACGCCACCAGCGACCTGGTGCGCGACCGTCTCGTGGAAGCCGGCGTCGAGGTGCGCGACACCGCTGACGGCACGGTGTGGTCGGTCTGATCCCGCCGGAGGCCGTGCGCTACCGGCCGACAAACCATTGCGGCACAGGCGTTCTGGTGCTCGGTGGCTCGAGCGGGCGCATCGACGACGCGCGAGCCCAGCTGCTCGCCGCGCAGGGCGCGCTCGCCGAGTCGATCCGCTGGTTCGGCGGCGCGGGTCAGCAGCCGGCGCCCTTCGAGGTGCCGCTCGAGACCTTCCAGCAGCGCGTCGAGCTGCTGGCGCGGGACTGCGACCGCATCGTGCTCGTCGGCACGTCGTTCGGCGCGGAGGCTGCGCTCGTGACGGCAGCCGTGACCCCGGCCGTCTGCGCGGTGGCGGCGTTCGCGCCCAGCGACGTCGTGTGGGCGGGCGTGACGCCCGAAGGCCGCCAGACCTCGCACTGGACCCTCGGCGGCGAGCCGTTGCCCTTCGTGCCCTTCGTCGAGTCGGCCGAGCCGCAGGGCGATCCGCCGAGCTTCCGGCCGGTCTACGAGGCCTCGCGTGCGGCCCAGCCAGATGCCGTGGCGCGGGCCACGATCGCGGTCGAGCGCATCCCCCACGTGCTGTGCGTCGCCGGAGGTGACGACCAGGTGTGGCCGAGCGTCGCCCACGCCGAGGCGATCCGGGATCGCCGCGCTGCCTCCGGCCGCCCCACGACCGTCGTGGTGGATCCGGACGCCGGCCACCGGGCCGTGCTGCCCGGGGAGCCGGTGGTCACGGCCGGCCAGCGCATGGCCCGCGGCGGCAGCCAGGACGCCGACCACCGCCTGGGCGCCGCCGCGTGGCCGGTGCTGCTCGAGCTCCTCAGCGCGCCCGCAGGTGCAGGACCAGCGCCGACGCCGGGGCCAGCACCGGCATCGTGAGCCCTACCGCGCCGAGCACCGAGCCCGGTAGCGACACCGTTCCGTTCGACCCGCCCGTGCCGTCCCACCACCCTGGACCGGCCGCCTCCACGGTGGCGGGCTCACCGAGCTCGCGCACGACGCTGACGTCATACTGGCGCAACGGATCCAGCCCGGGCAGCCGCACCAAGCCTGGGTGGGCGCCCGGTGCGGTCGTGAGCCGCACGTAGGCCAGTACCGCCTCGCTGCGGTCTCGCGCCACCACGCCGTGCAACAGCGCGCCGTCGTCGGGCAGGTCGCCCCGCACGACGTCACCGCTGTGCAGCAGCCCACGCAGCCGCCGGTAGAACGCGATCCAGTCGGTCACCTGCTGCAGCTCGTCCGCGTCGAGCGAGGTGAGGTCCCACTCCAGGCCCGCGTGGCCGAACAACGCGGTGGCGAGCCGCATCGGCAGGTCGACCGCCCGGTGGGTCGTGTGCGCGACCGGCGGCCCGGCGTGCGCTCCCACGAGCTCGGGCGCCAGCACCTGCGTCGTCCACCGCTGGATGTGCTGGCGCTCGACGGCGTCGTTGCAGTCCGACGCCCACACGCGGTCGGTGTGCGCGAGGATGCCGAGGTCGACCCGCGCACCGCCGCTGGCGCACGACTCGATCTCCAGGCTGGGGTGCCGGCGCCGGAGCTCGTCCAGGAGCGCGTAGAGCCGCTGGGTCTGCTGGTGCACCACCGGCCCGTACGAGGGCGTCGAGCCGGCGGCGTGCAGGTCGCGGTTGTGGTCCCACTTGAGGTAGTCGAGGGCGTACTCGCTCACCAGCGCGTCGAGCCGCTCGAGCAGGTAGGCCCACGCGTCGGGGTTGGTGAGGTCGATCACCTGCTGGTTGCGCCAGGGCGGCGGCACGGCACCCTCGTGCGGCCGCAGCACCCACTCCGGGTGCTCGCGCGCGACGTCGGAGTCGAGGTTGACCATCTCGGGCTCGACCCACAGCCCCACCTGCAGGCCCAGGGCGCGCACGTGGTCGACGAGCGGGTGCAGGCCCTCGGGCCAGACGTCGGGGTCGACGTACCAGTCACCGAGCCCCGCGGTGTCGTCGCGGCGGCCACGGAACCAGCCGTCGTCCAGCACGAAGCGCTCGACGCCGATGCTCGCGGCGACGTCGGCGAGCCGGCGCAGCCGCTGCAGATCGTGGTCGAAGTAGACGGCCTCCCAGGTGTTGAGCACCACCGGTCGGGGACTGCGCGGGTGGGACGAGCGAGCACGCTGCCAGCGGTGCCAGCGCTGCGCCACGCCGTCCAGACCGTTGCGGGAGTAGGAGAACAGCGCGTCCGGCGTCCGGTAGGACTCACCCGGCGCGAGCCGCAGCTCCCCCGGGCGCAGCAGCTCGGCTGCGGCGACGACGGACGCGTGGGGTCCGGCCCCCTCGGGCAGTCGCTCGACGAGGTACTCGCTGTCACCGCTCCACGCGAGGTGAGCCGCCCACACCTCACCGTGCCCGAAGCCGAAGCCGGCGGTGCCGACCGCGACGAAGAGTGGACCGTCGTGTCCTGTGCGGCCGCGGCGACTCGGGCGCCACCAGGTGCCGTGCTGCACCGAATGGTGTTGCGGTGACCCTTCGCGGCACCACCTGCCGGTGGTGTCGAGCACCTCGGTGGCCACGTGCGGCAACGGCAGGAGCGGGCGCAGCGCCGCGAGGTCGTAGACGCCGGCACCGGTGTTGGTGACTGCGGCCGACACGCTGAGCACACCGTGCACGTCGAGCGTCAAGGTCACCTCGACGTCCAGCCCGGCGGCGTCGTCACCGGCTCGAGCGACGACGCGGCCGCCGCCGTCCGGCCCGGACGTCGACTCGGCGTCGCGCAGACGCAGCACCGGATGCGCCCCCGCCCCGTCCCGGTGACCGGCCACGCCCGGCGCGCCCGACCACCCGTCGGCCTCCGTCGGCAGCACGCTGAGCGCCATGGGCTGGTCGAGGGCGCTGCGCGGGGTGGCGGGAACCACCGCAGCCCGCACCGCGGTCGCCTGGTCGTCGTCGAGTGGGAGTTCGCCGAGGTCGGCGCCCCAGTGCAGCACTCGCGGCAGCCCGGGACCGCCCGCGTCGAGCAGCAGCGACGTGCCGGCCGCGCGCAGGTGGACGAGGCTCATCCCTTGTTGGCGCCCAACGTGAGACCGGACACGAACTGCTTCTGCAGCAGCACGAAGATGATGATCGTCGGGATCGCCGCGAGCACCGAACCGGCCGACAGCAGGTTGTAGTCGGTGAAGAACTGGCCGCGCAGGTTCTGCAGCGACGACGTGATCGGGTACTTGTCGCCCTGGCTCATGAACGCCACGGCCCAGAAGAAGTCGTTGTAGACCCAGGTGACCTCGAGCGTCGCCAGGGCGGCCAGCGGCGGGCGGCACAGCGGCAGCACGATCTGCCAGTACTGGCGCAGCACGCCGGCGCCGTCCACGAGCGCCGCCTCGGTGAGCTCACCCGGCAACGTCTTCATGTAGTTGCTCAGCACGAACGTGCAGAAGCCCGTCTGGAACGCGATGTGCGTGATGATCACGGCGTAGTAGCTGTTGTAGAGCGTCCCAGAGTCACTGAGCCAGAACGGGATGTCCACCGAGTTGTAGAGCCGGTACAGCGGCACCAGCAAGGCCTGCTGCGGCAGCAGGTTCGCGCCGGTGAAGAGCAGCAGCAGGGGCAGGTTGAACCAGAAGCTGAACCTGGCGACGACGAACGCGACGCACGACGCGAGAAGCAGCGTGATGAGCACGGCCGGCACGGTGATGATCACCGAGTTGAGGAAGTGCTTGGTGAAGTCACCTTGCCGCCAGGCGTTGACGTAGTTGTCGAGGGTGAAGCCCCCGAACGACACGTACCCGTGCGTCGACGTGTAGTCGTAGTTGCGGAACGAGTTGAACAGCGCCCACAGCACCGGGAACAGCCACGTGAGCGCCATCACCGTGAGGAACGCGTACAGCACCACACGACGGCCCGTGTGCGGGCTCGGGGTGACGATGTGGGACCTCGCCGTGGTGTCGGGCGTGGACGTCGTCGAGACGGTGGTCATCGCTTCTCCTCCCGCATCACGGCCGTCAGGTAGATGACGATGAACACCAGCGAGATCAGCAGCATGATCGTCGCCAGCGCGGACCCGAACGGGATGCGCTGGCCCTCACCGACGATGTTGCTGAACACCAACGTGCCGATGAGCTCAAGTCCGTTGCGGCCCTTGTTGATGACCCAGACCAGGTCGAACGCGCGCAGCGACTCGATGACCGTCACGACGAGGACGACGATGTTGATCGGCCGCAGCACCGGGAACACGACGCTGAAGAACGTGCGGGTCTGGGACGCGCCGTCCACGGCAGCCGCCTCGCGCAGCGACGGGTCGACCCCCTTCAAGCCGGCCAGGTAGAGCAGCATGATGTAGCCGGTGTGCTTCCAGCTGGCCGCGACCAGCACCGCCCACAGGTTGATGCTGGAGTCGCCGTACCAGTCGATGCGGTCCTTGCCGTCCAGGCCCAGCACCGCGTTGAGCAGGCCCTGGTCGCGCGAGTAGATGAGCTGCCAGATGAAGCCCACGAGCGCGAGCGACAGGACGACCGGCAGGAAGAACGCGCTCTGGTACAGCCGGCTCGCCTTGAGCTCGCGATCGAGCAGCACCGCCAGGAACATGCCGAGCACCGTCGGGATCGCGAAGGTCACGACGAGCCAGATGAGGTTGTGCTCGAGCGCCGGACGGAACGGCGGGTAGTTCGTGATGACGTTGTCGTAGTTCTTCAGGCCCACGAACTTGGCGTCGCGCAGGGGGACGAAGCCGTCCCAGTTGGTGAACGAGAGCACGACGGTGCCGAATGCCGGGATCCACACCAGGCAGAGGACGACCAGCGAGGGGACGCCCGCCAGCAGGAAGAGCCAGAGCTGGTCGGCGCGGCTCAGCCGGCGGCTGCGACGTCCTCGCAGCCGCCGGGTGCCGGCCGTCGTGAGCGCCACGAGCTCACCCCTCGGAGGAGAAGATGGACTGCTTCTGCTTCTCGATGCTGTTGGTGAGGCCGTCGACGTCCGTCGGGGTCTTCAGGAACGTCTGGATCGCGGGGATCATGACGTTGCTGGCGAAGTCCGGGCGCGTGTCGCGGTCCATGAACTGCGAGATCGACTTGGCGCTCGCCACGAACTCGACCGCCTTCTTCTGCAGACCCGTGTAACCGCTGGAGTCCGCACCGCTGTTGACGGCGATGACCGTCGGGTCCGCCTTGACGGACACTCCCTCGGCGTCCGGCGTACCCAGGTAGCTGAGGTACTTCTTCGCTCCGGCCTCGTTCTTGGGCCGCTTCGACATCATGAACCCGTCGATCGGGGCCTCGATGGCGTCCGAGCCGATCGCCGGGTCGATCTCGGGGAAGGTGAAGAAGTCCAGGTCGTCCTGCTCGGCCTTCGGGAACTGCTGGCCCACGAACATGCCGAGCAGGTACATGCCGGCCTGCTTCTTCTGCAGGGACTGGGCCGCCTCCTGCCAGGTGCGCCCCAGGGAGTCGCTCTGGTGGTACGGCAGCAGGCTGCGCCAGGTGTCGAACACCTTCTTGACCTCGGGCCCGTTCCACGGCTTCTTGCCGGCCATGAGGTCCATGTGGAACTGGTAGCCGTTGATGCGCATGTTGAGCTGGTCGAAGGTGCCCATGGCGGGCCAGCCGTCCTTGTCGCCGAAGGCGATCGGCACGAGCTTGTCCTGCTGCATCTGCTTCGACAGCGCGACGAGCTCGTCGAGGGTCTTGGGGATCTGGTAGCCGTTCTTCTCGAACACGCTCTTGCGGTAGAACAGCGCCCACGGGTAGTTGGTGAACGGCACGAAGTACTGCTTGCCGTCGTCGCCGGTGGAGGCCTTCTTCAGGGCGTCGGAGAAGCCCGTGAGGTCCTTCCACACGTCGCTGATGTCGCCCGCGAGACCCTTGGACGCGAAGAAGCGCATCCGGAAGCCCGAGAACCACGTGAACACGTCGTCCGGGCTGCCCTGCAGGTAGCTGTTGATCTGCTCCTGGAAGGTGTTGTGGTCGACCGTGTTGACCTTCACCTTGAGCTTGGGGTTGGCCTTCTCGAAGTTCGAGACGACTTCGGCGTAGGCAGCCTTGGGCACCTCGTCGGACTGGTTCGAGCCGAACGTCACCGTGCCGGTAGCCGACTTGATGTCCTGGCTGCTCGTGCCTCCACCGCCGCCACAGGCGGCGAGCGAGCCGAGCGCAGCGGCGCCGACGGCACCGGACAGCAGGGTTCGACGGCCGAGCTTCGCCTGCGCCAGGCCCGTGACGGACGACGGCACGAGCGATGCGAGGTACTCGGCTTCAGACTGGGGGCGGGGCATCGCGTCTCCTTCGACGTCTGGCTCGGGGCCACAGGGTCTACCAGGAACCAACAGATTCGATCACCTGGCGATGGCTCACCTTCAACCCCTGTGCCGTGCGGTGTCAAGGGTTTCGACCAACTTGGCGCGCTCAGATTCTCGACGGCCCGCACACTGCTTCCTTCACTTGTTGGTTTCTGTTGACTTATTGCCGGAGGAGGGACAGGCTTCGGACCATGCGCAGCTGGCCGACCCGCTCCCTCGCCCTCGGTGGCGACTACAACCCGGAGCAGTGGCCCGAGGAGGTCTGGCGCGACGACATCCGGCTGATGCGCGAGGCCGGGGTGACGTTCGCGACGGTTGGCGTGTTCTCGTGGTCGCTGCTGGAGCCCGAGCCCGGCCGCTTCGACACCGGGTGGCTCGACCGGGTGCTCGACCTGCTGCACGAGGCCGACGTCGCGGTCGACCTCGCCACGGCCACGGCATCCCCGCCGCCGTGGATGCTGCAGCTGGACGGCGACCTGCTGCCGATGCGCGTCGACGGATCGCGGCTGTGGCCCGGAGGCCGACAGGCATACTGCCCCAGCAACTCGACCTACCGTGAACGCGCCCTGCACCTGGTCGAGCACCTGGCCTCGCAGTACCACGACCATCCGGCGCTGGCGCTGTGGCACGTCAACAACGAGTACGCCTGCCACAACGCGCCGTGCTACTGCGACCAGTGCGGTGCGCGGTTCCGCGCGTGGCTCGAGCGCCGCTACGGAGACGTCGAGACGCTCAACGAGGCCTGGGGCACGGCGTTCTGGAGCCAGCACTACACCGCGTTCGAGCAGATCCTCCCACCGCGCCAGGCGCCCACGGTGAGCAACCCGACCCAGGTGCTGGACTTCAGGCGGTTCACGTCCGACAACATCCTGGAGCTGTTCGTCGCCGAGCGCGACGTGCTCCACCGCCTGTCGCCAGGCGTCCCGGTGACCACCAACTTCATGACGCTCAACCACTTCCGGCACCTGGACTACTTCGCGTGGGGTCCGGAGCAGGACGTCGTCAGCACCGATCACTACCTCGTGGCCGCCGAGCGCGACCCGGACGCCGAGCTGTCGTTCAGCGGCGACCTCACCCGGGGGATCGCCGGGGGCCGCCCCTGGGTGCTCATGGAGCACTCCACCAGTGCCGTGAACTGGCAGCCGGTGAACCTGCCCAAGGCACCCGGACAGCTGTTGCGCAACAGCCTCGCGCACGTCGCCCACGGCGCCGACACCCTCGGGTTCTTCCAGTGGCGCGCGTCGCGCGCGGGTGCCGAGAAGTTCCACTCGGGCCTGGTGCCGCACGCCGGCACCGACACGCGCCTGTGGCGCGAGGTGGTGCAGCTCGGTGAGGTGTGCGAGCGCCTCGCCGAGGTGGTGGGCACGACCGTCCAGGCCGACGTCGCGGTGCTGTGGGACTACCAGGCCGGCTGGGCGTGCGACGAGGACTCGCACCCGAGCAGCCTCGTCCGGTACGGCACCGACGCCCATGCCGTCCACCGAGCCCTGCGCGAGCGCGGCGTGGCGGCCGACGTCGTGCACCCGTCGGCCGACCTCTCGCGGTACCGGCTGGTGGTCGTGCCCACGCTGTACTCGTGCACCGACGAGGCGGCGGCCGCGGTGCGCGCAGCAGCCGAGCGCGGGGCGAGCGTGCTGGTCACGTTCTTCTCCGGCATCGTCGACCAGGACGACCACATCCGCCTCGGCGGCTACCCGGGCGCCTTCCGCGACCTGCTCGGTGTGCGCGTCGAGGAGTTCCACCCGCTGGCCCCCGACACGACGGTGGCCCTCGACGACGGCGCGGTGGCCACGACCTGGGCCGAGCACCTGCACCTGGCCGGCGCCGAGGCCGTCGCGTCGTACGCCGATGGCGCCCTCGTCGGCGTACCGGCCATCACCCGCCGCTCCGTCGGCACCGGGGCTGCGTGGTACCTCGCGACCCGCGTCGACGACGAGCACCTGGGCGCACTGGTCGACCGGTTGCTCGCCGAGGCCGGCGTCGAGCCGCCCGTGGCCGCTCCGCGAGGCGTCGAGCTGGTGCGGCGCACCGGTGACGGCCGCTCGTACCTCTTCGCGCTCAACCACACCGAGGCCGAGGCCGCCCTGGCGGTGAACGGCCGCGACCTGGTAGCCGACACCGACACCGGGGGCAACCTGCGGCTGGCACCGGGTGGGGTCGCCGTCGTGCGAGAGGACCGCTGATGCTGGCGCGCCAGCGGCAGGAACGCATCCTCGCCGAGGTGCGTCAGCACGGCGGTGCCCGGGTGTCGGATCTCGTCGACCTCCTCGGGGTGTCGGACATGACGATCCGGCGCGACATCGAGGTGCTGGCCCGTCGAGAGCTGGTCGTGCGGGTGCACGGAGGGGCCACGGCCGTTGACGAGCGGAGCAGCGACGAGCCGGGCTTCGCCGCCAAGTCGGGTCTGGCGCTGGAGGAGAAGGCGGCGATCGCCGCCGCTGCGGCGCGGCTCGTGCACCCAGGAGCGTCGGTAGCGCTGTCGGCCGGCACCACGACGTACCAGGTGGCCAGCCAGCTCGTCGAGGTCGAGAACCTCACCGTGGTCACGAACTCTCCCCCGGCCGCCGACCTCCTGCACTCCAACCCCGCGGCCGGCCGCACCGTGGTGCTCACGGGCGGTACGCGCACGCCGTCCGATGCGCTCGTGGGCCCGGTGGCCGTGAAGGCGTTGCAGGACCTGCACGTCGACACCCTGGTGCTGGGTGTGCACGGCCTCGACGAGCGGGCCGGCCTGACGACCCCCAACCTCGCGGAGGCCGAGACCAACCAGGCACTGGTGGCCAGCGCCCGCCGCCTGGTCGTGGTGGCCGACCACACCAAGTGGAACGTCGTCGGACTCGCGGGCATCGCGCCGCTCGAGCGCGTCGACGTCATGGTCACGGACGCCGGGCTCCCCCAGGAGGCGCGTCGGACGCTGGCCGCGATCGTGGGCGAGCTCGTCGTGGTGGACGTGCCCACAGCACGTGGAGCGGCGTCGTGAACGACCAGAACAGCACCTCGACGTCGGCGCGAGTGCGTCGCACGCTCGGTCGGCTGTACGACGGCCGCGAGATCCTCTACTACGACGACTCCTCGCCGTACGTCGACGGCGGAGCGACCCGCGAGCTGCACGATCCCCGGCCACCGGCCGAGCCGTCGCGCGCGGGGCAGATGCGCTACGACCCGCTGAGCGGCGCCTGGGTCGCCATCGCCGCTCACCGGATGGACCGCGCGTTCATGCCCCCTGCCGACGAGTGCCCGCTCTGCCCGGCGGGTCGAGGCACGGTGCCGTCGGAGATCCCTGCTGACGACTACGACGTCGTGGTGTTCGAGAACAAGTCCCCGAGCTTCTCGCCGCGCGTCGACGGGAACCCGCACGAGGTGACCCTGCTCGACGGCGAGGAGCTGTGGCCCACCATGCCGGCGTTCGGCCGGTGCGAGGTGCTGTGCTTCACGAGCGACCACGCGTCGACGTTCGCCGACCTCTCACCGTCGCGGGCGCGCACCGTGATCGAGGCGTGGGTCGACCGCACGCGCGAGCTGGGCGCCGTCGACGGCATCGAGCAGGTCTTCTGCTTCGAGAACCGTGGCCGCGAGATCGGCGTGACCCTCACCCACCCGCACGGCCAGATCTACGCCTATCCCTGGGTGACGCCGCGCACCCGCCGCATCCTCACGATGGCGGAGCAGCACCGCGCCCGCACCGGCGGCAACCTGCTGCGCGACGTCCTGGAGGCCGAGCAGCGCAGCGGGCAGCGCGTCGTCACGCGGGGCGAGCACTGGACGGCGTACGTGCCTGCCGCGGCCCGCTGGCCGGTGGAGGTGCACCTGGCACCCCACCGCGACGTCCCCGACCTGCCCGCGCTCACCGACGAGGAGCGCGACGAGCTCGCGCACGTCTACCTCGACCTGCTGCGCCGCCTCGACCGCTACTACCCCGCCCCCGGCCACGACCCCGAGGCCGTGCTGCGGCTGCCGTACATCGCGGCGTGGCACCAGGCTCCGGTGCACGAGGGCCGGGACCTCGCCCGGCTGCACCTGCAGATCACGTCGGTGCTGCGGGCACCTGGCAAGCTGAAGTACCTGGCGGGGTCGGAGTCCGGCATGGGGGCCTGGGTGAACGACGCGACGCCCGAGAGCATCGCCGAGCGGCTGCGGGCCGTCAGGTGAGCGCGCCGACGGACGCGGCGCAGTGGTACCCCCTGCGACGGGTCGAGGACCGCGCCCGGGAGCTGGCCGACCACTACGCCGAGGTCGTGGGGACGCGACCCACCGGTGTGTGGGCGGCCCCCGGCCGGGTGAATCTCATCGGTGAGCACGTCGACTACAACGACGGGCTGTGCCTGCCGATGGCGTTGCCGCAGAACACGTTGGTGGCTGCTGGTACCCGTGGCGACGGCCGGCTGGTCGCACACTCCGCTCAACGCCCAGGTGAGCCGGTGGAGGTCGCGCTGGCGGACGTCGGCCCGGGCCGGCCCCCGGGTTGGGGGGGCTACGTCGCGGGCGCGGTGGCGATGCTCCTGGACGGCGCAGAGGGGCTGGGCCGCAACGATTTCGGACTCACGGCGATGGTCGACAGCGACGTCCCGGTGGGCGCCGGGCTGTCGTCGTCGGCCGCGCTGTCGTGCTCGACGATCCTGGCGGCGGACGACCTGCTCGGCACGGGCTGGGCGACGGACGACGGCGGCCGGGGCCGGCTCGTGGACGCCTGCGTGCGCGCCGAGAACGAGGTCGCGCAGGCTCCCACGGGGGGGATGGACCAGGCTGCGGCACTTCGCTGCACGGCGGGTCACGCCTTGCTGCTCGACTGCCGTGACGGCTGCGTCGAGCAGGTGCCGTTCGACCTCGTCGCCCACGACCTGGCGCTGCTCGTGGTCGACACCCGCGCCGAGCACAGCCACTCCGGCGGTGAGTACGCCAACCGGCGGGCGGGATGCGAGGCAGCGGCGCGCGACCTGGGCGTCGCGTCGCTGCGCGAGGTGGTAGATGCTCCACTGGACGAGACGCTGAACCGCCTCTCCGACAACGCTCTGAAGCCGTTGGTGCGGCACGTCGTCTCCGAGATCGGCCGGGTGCGCGACGTCGTCGACCTGCTGCGCGCGGGCCGGGTGCGTGAGATCGGGCCGGTGCTCGACGCGTCGCACGTGTCGCTGCGCGACGACTACCGGGTGTCGGCGAAGGAGCTCGATCTCGCCGTCTACACGGCACGGGTCGCCGGTGCCCTCGGCGCACGGATGACCGGCGGCGGTTTCGGGGGCTCGGCGATCGCCCTGGTGCCGGCCGACGCCGCGACCGAGGTGGCCGAGCACGTCCACGCGTCGTTCACCGCCGCCCGCCTGCGTCCTCCCGGCTTCTTGCTGGCGCAGCCCTCCGCAGCCGGTCATCGCGTGCTCTGACACGCCTGAGGCCCTCGCGGCTCGTGCGCGAGACTAGGGCGGTGACCGGATCTCTGAGCCTGCGCCCGGACTGCAGCGCCTGCACTGCCTTGTGCTGCGTCGCAACGGTCTTCACCGTCTCGACCGACTTCCCGATCGAGAAGCCGGCTGGCACGCCGTGCCCGAACCTGCGGGAGGACTACCAGTGCGGCGTCCACGACCGCCTGCGCCCGCTCGGGTTCCGCGGCTGCTCGGTGTTCGACTGCTTCGGAGCCGGCCAGCACCTCACGCAGCACACCCTGCCCGGCCACGACTGGCGCGACCCCCAGCAGGCGGCCACCGTCTTCGCCGTCTTCTCGGTGCTGCGGGGGCTTCACGAGCTGCTGTGGCACCTGAGGCAGGCGACCGCGTCGGTCGACTCGAGCGACGCGCCGTCCGCCCTCCGGGCGCGCGTGGAGTCCAGCACTGCCGACGTGGAGCGCCTGGCGAGCCTGGACGCCGACGCCCTGCTCTCGCTCGATGCGGAGGGCGGACACGGTGCGGTCGCTGCGTTGCTGCGTGACGTCAGCGCGCACGTGCGCACCGCGGGCGGCCCCGCCGGGCCGGACCTGCACGGCGCCGACCTGATGGGACGCGACCTACGGCGCCGCGACCTCGCCCGGGCCACGCTCCGCGGTGCCTACCTCATCGCCAGCGACCTGCGCGGGGCGGTACTCGATCGCACGGATCTGCTCGGCGCCGACCTGCGTGACGCCGACGTTCGAGGAGCCGACCTGTCGCGGTCGCTGTTCCTCACGCCGATGCAGGTGAACGCGGCGCGCGGCGACGCCTCCACCCGGTTGCCCGACGAGCTGCGGCAGCCCGCTCACTGGGGGCGCTGAAGGGCCTCAACCGTTGTCCACAGGTTGACGCTGCACATAGGGTCATCCACAGACGCGCTGTGCCCCAGCGCATCTGTCGGTGGTGGTGCGTAGGTTTGTCGCATGACGAATCGGGCGGACGGCGGCGGCGCACTCGCGCTGGACGTCGTGCTGTCCGATCTGGACGACGTCCTGGACGGCCTGTCCGCGCTGCCGTTGTGGCAGCTGCCCGACCCGGCGTTGAAGACGGTGGCTGCCGCGCTGGACCGGGCGCGGCGCCGCAGCGAGGGCCAGATCCTGCGCGTGTTGGGTGAGGTGGACGCCCGCGGGATCCCCGGGCAGGACGGCACCCGGACATCCGGTGCGTGGCTGCGTTCGGTGGTGCCAGACCTCAAACCGGGACAGGCCGCCGCGCTGG